>CAYGZV010000015.1:29458-30627 GCA_964354425.1 uncultured Rhodoplanes sp.
CGCGCATGCGCGTCGGCCGCGGGATCGGCTCCGGCAAGGGCAAGACCGGCGGCCGCGGCGGCAAGGGCCAGACCGCGCGCTCGGGCGTCGCCATCAAGGGTTTCGAAGGCGGCCAGATGCCGCTACACCGGCGCCTTCCGAAACGCGGCTTCAACAATATTTTCGCGCTCGACTTCAACGAGGTCAATCTCGGCCGCGTCCAGGCCGCGGTCGACAAGGGAACGCTTGCGCCGGGCACGCTCGTCAATGTCGAGTCGCTGGTCAATGCAGGGGTGCTGCGGCGCACGCGCGACGGGGTGCGGCTGCTGGGCGGCGGCGAGCTCACCGCCCAGCTCCAGTTCGAGGTGCATGGCGCCTCGAAGTCGGCCGTCGCCGCGGTGGAAAAGATCGGCGGATCGGTGAAAATACTGGGCCAGAAGGCGCAAAAAGACGCGGGCGAAAGCGCGACCTGAACGCTATATTCGACCGAAGGCGGGCGGGCGACGCCAGCTTGGCGGCAACCGGAGCCTCGTAATGGTTTCTGCAGCAGAACAACTCGCAGCCAATCTCAACTTCTCGGCGCTCGCCAAGGCCGAGGAATTGAAGAAGCGCATCTGGTTTACGATCGGCGCGCTGCTGGTCTACCGGCTCGGCACCTACATTCCGCTGCCCGGCATCGATCCGGGCCAATGGGAGCAGATTTTCCGCACCCAGGCCGGCGGCATTCTCGGCATGTTCAATCTGTTTGCGGGCGGGGGCATCAACCGGATGGCCATCTTTGCCCTCAACATCATGCCGTATATCTCGGCGTCGATCATCATCCAGCTGATGACGACGGTGTCGCCCACGCTCGAGAACCTCAAGAAGGAGGGCGAGCAGGGCCGCAAGGTCATCAACCAATATACCCGCTATCTGACCGTGCTGCTTGCCGCCTTCCAGGCCTACGGCATCGCGCTCGGGCTCGAAGGAGCGGGATCCGTCGTGACCAGCCCGGGCTGGTTCTTCCGCATTTCCACCGTGATCACGCTGACCGGCGGCACGGTGTTCCTGATGTGGCTGGGCGAGCAGATGACCTCGCGCGGGATCGGCAATGGCATTTCGCTGATCATCTTTGCGGGGATCGTCGCCGAGCTGCCCTCCGCCATCGCCGGCATGCTGGAGCTGGGGCGTCAGGGCGCCCTGTCGACCGG
>CAYGZV010000016.1:0-30165 GCA_964354425.1 uncultured Rhodoplanes sp.
TCCTCCTCAAGCCCGAAACCTACATGAACGACTCCGGCCGCGCGGTCGCCGAGGCGGCGCATTTCTACAAGATCGAGCCGGCCGATCTCGTCGTGTTCCACGACGAGATCGACCTCCCGCCGGGAAGGGTCCGGGTCAAGGCCGGGGGCGGGACGGCGGGCCACAACGGCATCCGCTCGATCGCGGGGCATATCGGCAACGCCTTCCGCCGGGTGCGGGTCGGCGTCGGCCACCCCGGCGTGCGCGAACTGGTCGAGTATTACGTGCTCCAGGACTTCGCCAAGGCCGAGCGGGAGTGGGTCGAAGCGGTGTGTGACACGATGGCCGAGAACGCCGCCCTGATTGCGAAAGGCCAGGATGCGAGCTTCCAGAACAAGGTGCATCTCGCCCTTCAGGCGAAAGGTTTCCTCGATCCGGAAGATAAGAAGACCGGGCCGAAGCCCTCCGGATAGCTGACGCGGAAAAACGGAAACGAACGCCATGGGCTTCAAATGCGGCATTGTCGGCTTGCCCAATGTCGGCAAGTCGACGCTCTTCAACGCGCTGACCGCGACCGCGGCGGCGCAGGCGGCGAACTATCCGTTCTGCACGATCGAGCCGAATGTGGGGGAGGTCGCGGTGCCCGATCCACGCCTCGACGCCCTCGCCCGCCTTGCCAAATCCGTCGCGATCGTGCCGACGCGTCTTGCCTTCGTCGACATTGCCGGTCTCGTGCGCGGCGCCTCCAAGGGGGAGGGGCTCGGCAACCAGTTTCTCGGCAACATCCGCGAGGTCGATGCGATCGCGCATGTGGTGCGCTGCTTCGAGGACGCCGACGTGACCCATGTGGAGGGCCATGTCGATCCCGTCGCCGATATCGAGACCGTCGAGACCGAGTTGATGCTCGCCGATCTCGACAGCCTCGAGCGGCGGGTCGATCTCCTGGAGAAGAAGGCGAAGACGGGCGACAAGGAGGCCAAGGAGTTGCTCGCCCTTGTCGGCCGCGCGCTCGCCTTGCTGCGCGCCGGGAAGCCGGCCCGCCTTACCGACCGCCGCCCCGAAGAAGAGAAGACGTTCCGCCTGCTCGGCCTGCTGACCGCCAAGCCCGTGCTCTATGTGGCCAATGTGGACGAGGCCTCGGCCGCGACCGGCAACGCCTATTCGCGCGCGGTCGAGGCGCGCGCGCAAGCCGAAGGAGAGGGCGTGGTCGTCATCTCGGCGCAGATCGAGGCCGAGATCGCCGTGCTCCCGCCCGTGGACCGGGCCGACTATCTCGCCGCGATCGGCCTTGCCGAGCCCGGGCTCAACCGGCTGATCCGCGCCGGCTATGCGCTCCTCGACCTGGTCACGTTCTTCACGGCCGGACCGAAAGAGGCGCGCGCCTGGACGGTCACGCGGGGGACCAGGGCGCCGCAGGCGGCCGGCGCGATCCACACGGATTTCGAGCGCGGCTTCATCCGCGCCGAGACGATCGCCTACGATGATTATGTCGGGCTGGGCGGCGAGGCCGCGGCGCGCGACGCCGGCAAGTTGCGGCTCGAAGGCAAGGATTACGCGGTCGCCGACGGCGACGTGATGCACTTCCGTTTCGCCACGTGAGCTCGCGTCGCAATGCGGCCGAACTTGGCCGCAGATGCCGCAATCGAGCCTTGTACACGGCCCGCCTGCTCCCTAACTACGGCTCAGCAGGAGGGCTGCCATGGATGCGCTCAAACTCGTCGCAATCGACCACGAGGACCTCGACGTGGTCGCGACCCATCTCCAGGACGCGGTGGTCAAGATTGGCGACATCCACTGGCGACCCAGCGAGAAGCGGCTGGTGATGGGCCTCAACCGATTCGACTGGGAATGCGCTCTGTGCGGTCAGCCGCACTTCCAACGCCGCCGCACCGCGCTCCGTTTCGAGCGGGTCAATGCCTGCAAGTGCCGCAATATGAGCGCGCAGGACAAGGACATGGTCCTGAACCTGCTGACGATCGAATTCGACCAGAAGGACTCCCCGAGCGGCAGCATCATGCTTCTTTTCTCCGGCGGAGCGGAGTTGCGGCTCGATGTCGAGTGTCTGGAGGCGGAGCTTGCCGACCTCGGCCCGGTATGGGATACGACCTGTTGTCCGGCGCACGAAGACGGCTTGAAGATCGCGTAAGCGCTTCCGTCGTTTACGGCGCGTCCGACCGGTCCGGTGGCGGACCGAAGCCCAAGCCCTTTTAGTTCCTGCAGTCCGGCTGCGGCGACCTGGGTGCCCCGACCTGGGTTTTGCGCCGGTTTGCGTGCCGACAAGGCCATGCCGATCCGATTGAACACGCGGGACCCTGACTTCGACCAGCGGTTTCGCGCCTTCTTGACGACCAAGCGCGAGGCCTCGCTGGATATCGAGGCGACGGTCCGCGCCATCATCGCCGACGTGGTCGCCCGCGGTGACCGCGCGCTGCTCGATCTCACCCTGAAATTCGACCGCGTCGACCTGTCCGACCGCGGCCTGCGCATCCCGCCGGCGGAGATCGCAGCGGCGCTCGATCGCTGCGACGCTGCGCAGCTTGCGGCGCTCCGCCTCGCGCGCGACCGGATCGAGGCCTATCATCGGCGACAGCTCCCCCGCGACGAGCGGTTCACCGACCCGATCGGGGTCGAACTCGGTCATCGTTGGCGCCCGGTCGCGGCAGCCGGCCTCTACGTGCCGGGCGGCACCGCGGCCTATCCGTCCTCGGTGCTGATGAACGCCGTGCCGGCGAAGGTCGCCGGCGTCGCGCGCCTCGTGATGGTGGTGCCTGCGCCGGGCGGCGCGCTCAATCCGCTGGTGCTGGCGGCGGCGCGGCTTGCCGGCGTCGACGAGGTCTATCGCATCGGCGGCGCGCAGGCGGTCGCCGCGCTCGCCTACGGCACCGAGACGATCGCGCCGGTCGACAAGATCGTGGGGCCCGGCAATGCCTATGTCGCGGCGGCGAAGCGGCTCGTCTTCGGCAAGGTCGGCATCGACATGATCGCGGGTCCTTCCGAGGTGCTGATCATCGCCGACCGCGAAGCCAATCCCGACTGGATCGCGGCCGATCTGCTCGCCCAGGCCGAGCACGACGCGGCCGCCCAGGCGATCCTCATGACCGACGATGACGAACTCGCGGATGACGTCGAGCGCGCGGTCGCGGCGCAACTCGCCACGCTGCCGCGCAGCGAGATCGCCGCCGCCTCCTGGCGGGATTATGGCGCGATCATCCGGGTCGGGGGGCTCGACGAAGCCCCCGCGCTCGCCGACGCGCTTGCGCCCGAGCATCTCGAAATCGTCGCGCAAAACGGCGAGCAGCTCGCCGAAGCGGTGCGCCATGCGGGAGCGATCTTCATCGGGCAGCATACGCCGGAGGCGATCGGCGACTATGTCGCCGGATCGAATCACGTGTTGCCGACGGCGCGCTCGGCTCGCTTCTCCTCCGGGCTCGGCGTTCTCGATTTCATGAAGCGGACGGCGATCCTCAAATGCGGGCCGGACCAGCTCGCCGCGCTCGGGCCCGCCGCGATCGCGCTCGCCGAGGCCGAGGGGCTCGATGCCCATGCACGCTCGGTCGCCATTCGGTTGAACGCGCGATGACCGGCCCCGCCCAGCAAGCGAAATCGCCGAAACGGCTCGTCGGGATCACCCTCGACGAGGAATCGCTCGATCCGGGCGGACGTGACGTCGAGCATGAGCGGGAGGTCGCGATCTACGACCTGCTCGAGGACAATATGTTCGCTCCGGTCGGCCACGAGGGCGGGCCCTATCGCCTGCACCTCCTGCATGCCGCGGATCGGCTGGTGTTCGATGTGCGGCGCGAGGACGAGGCGCCCGTCATCGCGCACTACATTTCGTTGACGCCGTTCCGACGCCTTGTGAAAGACTATTTCATGATGTGCGAAAGCTACCATCAGGCCATCCGCTCGGCGAGCCCGAGCCAGATCGAGGCGATCGACATGGGCCGGCGCGGCCTGCACAACGAGGGATCGGAGCTCCTGATGGAGCGCCTCAAGAACAAGATCGACATGGATTTCGATACGGCGCGGCGGCTGTTCACCCTGGTAACCGTGCTGCACTGGAAAGGGTGAACGGACATGGTCGCGCCGACCCGCGCTGGGCCTCCCCACGCGGTTCTGTTCGCCTGCGCGCAAAACTCGGTGCGCTCGCCGATGGCCGCCGCCATGTTCCGCCGCTTGTTCGGCCAAATCAGCTATGCCCGCTCGGCCGGGGCGCGCAAAGGCGACGCGGATCCGTTCGCCGTCGCCGTCATGGACGAGATCGGCATCGATCTCGCCAAGCACCGGCCGCGAACCTTCGAGGAGCTGGAAGACCTGGACGGCCTGAACTTCGATCTCATCGTCACGCTTTCGCCCGAGGCGCATCACCGCGCGCTCGAAATCACGCGTGCGCTCGCGGTCGATGTCGAGTACTGGCCCACCAACGATCCCACCACTACCGAAGGCAGCCGCGAGCAGCGGCTCGACGGTTACCGCGCGTTACGCGATCAGCTTATGGCGCGCATCAAGCAGCGTTTCGGCTGGCGTCCCGGCGGCAACGAGTAGCGTGTTTCATCGATGACGCCGACGCCATCTCAAGGTATCGGCCGTTGTCGTCTCGCATTGTTTCCGGTAGGGTCCGCGCCCGACCTTCGAGGGGGCGCTCGCGGCGGATGCGAAGACCGTTGGCAGCCGCTCCAAGTCCGGCTGAGCGATGGACCGCCTATGGCGAAAGAAGAATTGCTGGAGTTTCCCGGCGTCGTGACGGAATTGCTCCCGAACGCCACTTTCCGAGTCAAGCTCGAGAACGGCCACGAAATCACCGCCCACACCGCGGGACGCATGCGCAAAAACCGCATCCGGGTGCTCGCCGGCGACAAGGTGCTTGTTGAAATGACCCCCTATGACCTCTCCAAAGGCCGCATCACCTACCGCTTCAAATGATCGTTCCGACCATTTGCAATAACGGATCGACTCCGCGATGACCTTATGCACCCGCCGATACGCTTGTAAGGGTCCTCCGCTGGAAACGGCGATCCGGCCGGCGCAGCTGTTTTGCCTTCGCCTTGGACATCAATCGCGCTTGAACGGCATCCCATGATCGGCCGGCCGAAATTCGTGCTCGCCTCGGGTTCCCCCCGACGCCTCACCCTCATCAACCAGGCGGGAATCGAACCGGACGCGCTGCGTCCGGCGGACGTCGACGAGGTGCCGAAAAAGGGCGAGCTGCCGCGCGCCTGCGCGAATCGCCTCGCCCGCGCGAAGGCGGAGGTCGCGCTCGCCGCCGTGCGCGACGATCCCGACCTGCAGGGCGCTTTCATCCTCGCCGCCGACACGGTGGTCGCGGTCGGCCGCCGCATCCTGCCCAAGGCCGAATTGCTGGACGAGGCGGCGCAGTGCCTGCGCCTGCTCTCGGGGCGCAACCATCGGGTCTATACCGCGATCTGCCTGGTGACGCCGAAGGAGGGCTTCCGCCAGCGGCTGGTGGAGACGCGGGTGCGGTTCAAGCGGCTGTCGCCGGACGACATCGAGGCCTATCTCGCCGCCGGCGAATGGCGCGGCAAGGCGGGCGGATACGCGGCGCAGGGGCTCGCCGGCGCGTTCATCGTCAAAATCGTCGGCTCCTATTCGAGCGTGGTCGGCCTGCCGCTCTACGAGACCATGACGATGCTCGGAGGCGAGGGCTATCCGGTGCATTTCGGCTGGCTCAATCCCGCCTGAGCGGAATTCCCTCATCGCCGATTTCGGCTGCGGCTCGCGCGGCGGCTTCATTCTTCTTGCGCCGAGGGAGCGGGAAACACGGTTCCAATTCCGAAGCGCCGCTCCCACATGTGCTCCATGAACTCGCCCGCAGACGCACGATCGCCCAAACACAGCCCGTGCCCGATCTGCGCGAAGCGCGCCGTCGAGCCGTTCCGCCCGTTCTGCTCGCGCCGCTGCGCTGACGTCGATCTCAACCGCTGGCTATCCGGCGTGTATGCCGTTCCGGCCGTCGAGGCGGAGGCTGAGGATGCCGAAACGGCTGACGGTGAGCCCCCAAACGGGCGCGGGTGAAACGGGCGGCCGAACCGGGATCGCGCCGACAGAGGTCCCGATCCCGGGTTGCAGGCGCCCTCCGGCCATTGGACGAATGGCGGAGGGCTCCGCGTCGAAGGCTCTGTTATGGGTGGCGCCGTGATCTAACGCCGTCCTGCCGGGCTTCCCTCTCCGGCTGTTCTGGGCTAAGCATCGCGCGCCGCGCCGGCTCAGGGCGCGCGCACGCAGAACGGCGGGCGGCGCGTAAACGACGCCTTTTTTTGTGCCCGATTTCGGGAATGGAATGCCCAAACGCACCGACATTTCTTCGATCCTGATCATCGGCGCGGGGCCCATCGTCATCGGGCAGGCCTGCGAATTCGACTATTCCGGCACGCAGGCGGTCAAGGCGCTCAAGGCCGAAGGCTATCGGATCATCCTGGTCAATTCCAATCCCGCGACCATCATGACCGATCCGGAGATGGCCGACGCCACCTATGTCGAGCCGATCACGCCGGACATCGTCGCAAAAATCATCGAGAAGGAGCGGCCGGACGCCCTGCTTCCGACCATGGGCGGACAGACCGCGCTCAACACCGCGCTGTCGCTGCGCCGCATGGGGGTGCTCGACCGATTCGGCGTCACCATGATCGGCGCGACCGCCGAGGCGATCGACAAGGCGGAGGACCGCGAGCTCTTTCGCGAGGCGATGAAGAAGATCGGCCTCGAGACGCCGAAATCCTGCCTTGCCAATGCCTCCGACCTGAAGAAGGCGGACCGCGAGCAACGCACGCGCGAAATCGAGAAGATCAAGCTGCTCGGTCTGCCGGCCGACGAGGAACAGCGCGCGCTCGACGCCTTTGAGGCGGGCTGGGCTGCGGGCGAGGCGGACCGCAAGCGCCGCTACATCGCGAAGGGGCTGGTGGAGGCGCTCGCGGCGCTGGAGGAGATCGGCCTGCCCGCGATCATCCGCCCCTCCTTCACCCTCGCCGGAACCGGCGGCGGGATTGCCTACAACAAGGCGGAGTTCATCGCCATCGTCGAGCGCGGGCTCGACGCCTCTCCCACCACCGAGGTGCTGATCGAGGAGAGCGTGCTCGGGTGGAAAGAGTTCGAGATGGAGGTCGTTCGCGACAAGAACGACAACTGCATCATCGTCTGCTCGATCGAGAATCTCGATCCGATGGGCGTGCATACCGGGGACTCGATCACGATCGCGCCGGCGCTCACGCTCACTGACAAGGAATACCAGGTGATGCGCGACGCCTCGATCGCCGTGCTGCGCGAGATCGGCGTCGAGACCGGCGGATCGAACGTGCAATTTGCGGTCAATCCGGCGGACGGACGGCTGGTGATCATCGAGATGAATCCGCGCGTGTCGCGCTCGTCCGCGCTCGCCTCGAAGGCGACCGGCTTCCCGATCGCCAAGGTCGCGGCGCGGCTCGCCGTCGGCTACACGCTCGACGAGATCGCCAACGACATCACCGGCGGGGCCACGCCCGCCTCGTTCGAGCCCACCATCGACTATGTCGTGACGAAGGTGCCGCGCTTCGCATTCGAGAAATTCCCCGGCGCCGAACCGGTGCTCACCACGTCGATGAAATCGGTCGGGGAGGTCATGGCGATCGGCCGCACCTTTCAGGAATCGCTGCAGAAGGCGCTGCGGTCGCTGGAGACCGGCCTCACCGGGCTCGACGAGATCGAGATCGAGGGGATCGGCGAGGGCGACGACAAGAACGCGATCCGCGCGGCGCTCGGCCGGCCGACCCCGGACCGTATCCTTGCGCTTGCGCAGGCGATGCGGCTCGGCGCCTCCGACGAGGACATTTACCGCTCGTGCAAGATCGATCCCTGGTTCCTCGCTCAGATCCGCGGGATCGTCGATATGGAGGCCGAGGTCAGGACGAAAGGCCTGCCGGCAACGGCGGGCGCGCTGCGCCGCCTGAAGTCGATGGGGTTCTCCGATGCGCGCCTTGCGGCGCTCGCCGGAATCGACACGGACGAAGCGACGCGCCGGCGGCACGCGCTCGGCGTGCGGCCGGTGTTCAAGCGCATCGACACCTGCGCGGCCGAGTTCGCCTCCCCCACCGCTTACATGTACTCGACCTATGAGCCGCCCTTTGCGGGCGAGCCGCGCGACGAAGCGGCCCCCACGGACCGGACCAAGATCGTGATCCTCGGCGGCGGGCCGAACCGCATCGGGCAGGGCATCGAGTTCGACTATTGCTGCTGCCACGCCTCCTTCGCGCTGCGCGAGGCGGGCTACGAGACCATCATGGTCAACTGCAATCCGGAAACGGTCTCGACCGACTACGACACCTCGGACCGCCTCTATTTCGAGCCGCTCACGGCCGAGGACGTGCTCGAGATCATCGACAGCGAGCGCCGGAACGGCACGCTGCATGGCGTCATCGTCCAGTTCGGCGGACAGACGCCGCTCAAACTGGCCGAAGCCCTGGAGCGGGCGGAGGCGCCGATTCTCGGGACCTCGCCCGATATGATCGACCTCGCCGAGGATCGCGACCGTTTCAAGCGGCTGCTCGATCGGCTGAAGCTCCGCCAGCCGCTGAGCGGCATCGCCAAGAGCCTGAAAAAGGCGCGGGCGATCGCCGACAGCATAGGCTATCCGGTCCTCATCCGGCCCTCTTATGTGCTGGGCGGACGGGCGATGGAAATCGTCAACGACGCCGGCCAGCTCGATCGCTATCTCGCCCGGCTCGTCATCGATCTCGGCCGTCCCTCCGACCTTGCGGTGTCCGACAAGCGCCCGCTCCTGATCGATCGCTATCTCACCGACGCGATCGAGGTGGATGTCGACTGCATCGCCGACGGGAAGGACGCCCATATCGCCGGCATCATGCAGCACATCGAGGAAGCCGGCGTGCATTCCGGCGATTCGGCCTGCGCGCTGCCGCCCTATTCGCTGTCCGCGGAGACGATGGCTGAACTGACGCGGCAGACGCAAGCGCTCGCGCTCGCGCTGCACGTGCGCGGCCTGATGAACGTGCAATACGCGATCAAGGACGGGGAGATCCATGTGCTCGAGGTCAATCCCCGCGCCTCGCGCACGGTGCCGTTCGTCGCCAAGGTGGTCGGCCTGCCGGTCGCGAAGATTGCCGCGCGGATCATGGCGGGAGAGAGCCTCGCAAGCTTCGCGCTCAGGCCGCCGCAGATCGACCATGTCGGCGTCAAGGAAGCGGTCTTCCCGTTCGCCCGCTTCCCCGGCGTCGACACCGTGCTGGGTCCGGAAATGCGGTCGACCGGCGAAGTCATGGGCATCGACCGCAGCTTCGAGATCGCATTCGCCAAGAGCCAGATTGGGGGCGGCGCACGCCTGCCGCGCGCCGGCACCCTGTTCGTGTCGGTGCGCGACGCCGACAAGCCGCGCATTCTCGACGCCGTCACGCTGCTGTCCCAGCTCGGCTTCAAGGTGATCGCCACCTCGGGCACGCAACGCTTTCTCGAAGAGCACGGCGTGCCGGCGCAGAAGGTGAACAAAGTGCTGGAGGGGCGTCCGCACATCGTCGACGCCATCAAGAACGGGGGAGTGCAGCTCGTTTTCAATACGACCGAGGGGGTCCAGGCGCTCGCGGACTCGGGCTCGCTGCGCCGCGCAGCCCTCTTGCATAAAGTCCCGTACTACACCACTCTTTCCGGAGCCGTGGCGGCGGCCTTGGGCATTAAGGCCTATCTCGGGGGCGACCTCGAGGTCCGCACGCTGCAGAGCTATTTCGCCGGCCGCACCTGAATCAAGGGCGAGCCGACAACGAGGGCACGGACGAAATTGCCGTGACGGTTGCGCGCCGGACATCCGCCGGCTCGCGATCGCGTAATTTTCTGCCGGAGGAACCGCGATGGACAAAATACCGATGACGGCCGCCGGCTTCGCCGCGCTCGAGCAGGAGCTCAAGCACTGCCAGCAGGTCGAACGGCCGCGCATCATCCAGCAGATCACCGAGGCGCGCTCGCACGGCGATCTCTCGGAGAACGCCGAGTATCATGCCGCCAAGGAGCAGCAGTCGATCAACGAGGGGCGCATCGCCGAGCTCGAGGACAAGCTCGCGCGCGCCGAGATCATCGACGTTTCCAAGCTGTCCGGCGAGACCATCAAATTCGGCGCGACCGTCACCCTGATCGACGAGGATACCGAGAAGAAGACGGTGTGGCAGCTCGTCGGCGAGCCGGAGGCGGACGCCAAGGCCGGCAAGATCTCGATCGCCTCGCCGCTCGCCCGCGCCCTCGTCGGCAAGAAAAAGGGCGCGCAGGTCGAGGTCGTCACTCCCGGCGGGGCCAAGGCTTACGAGGTTCTCAAGGTCGAGTGGCGCTAAGTCAGGGGCGGGTGCCCGTCGAGCGGAACGGTCGGGGCGTCTTTGGAATTGCGCAGGGTCAGCGAGGTCTTCACGTTGCGCACATGCGGCGCGCCGGTGAGTTCGACCACGAGCGCCTGAAACGCCGCGAGATTGGGCGTGACGCATTTCAACAGGAAATCGATCTCGCCGGAAAGCATCCAGCATTCCCGCACGAATGGCCGGCCGCGCACGAAGGCCTCGAACGCGGCGAGATCGGGTTCTGCCTGGCTCGCTAGGTGGACCATGGCGAAGGCCGTCACCTCGTAGCCCAGCGCCTTCGGATCGAGCAGCGCCCGATAGCCGGTGATAAAACCGCTCTGTTCCAAGGCGCGGACGCGGCGCAGGCAGGGCGGGGGCGACATGCCGACCCGCCGCGCAAGCTCCACATTCGACATGCGGCCGTCGTCCTGAAGCTCCTTCAGGATCTGTCGGTCGATGGGGTCGGGACGCACGGACACGAAGCTTCTCCGCGGGAGTGTCGAGGAGGGGATGGTTTACACGACAACGCGCAGCGCGGAAATATTGTTGCGCCGGCGCATCTTCGCTCTGGTAAGCCGGGAAAAAGCGCGGAGCGGGGGCCGCCCGGCTTGCATAGCTTTTCTCGCATTCGCTAAATAGCGCAGGCTCGCGCCGGCGTCGGTCATGCGGAATGTGGCGGAGCCTGGCTTTTATCGGAGCGCTGGTTCGACGGATTGACCATGGCGAAACCTGTCCACGCCAAACTCGTGATCATCGGCTCCGGCCCCGCCGGCTACACCGCCGCGATCTATGCGGCGCGCGCCATGCTGGAGCCGGTCCTCATCCAGGGCGTTCAGCCCGGCGGCCAGCTCACCATCACGACCGATGTGGAGAACTATCCGGGCTTCGCCGAGGTGATCCAGGGCCCTTGGCTGATGGAGGAGATGGCGAAACAGGCGACCCAAGTCGGCGCCCGACTCGTCGCCGATCATGTGACGCATGTGGAGCTCGGGCGGCGGCCGTTCCGCATCGCCTGCGATTCCGGCGCTGTCCATCTCGCCGAGACCCTGGTCATCGCGACCGGCGCGCAGGCGCGCTGGCTGGGGCTTGCCTCCGAACAGGCCTTCAAGGGCTTCGGCGTGTCTGCCTGCGCAACCTGCGACGGGTTCTTCTACCGCAACAAGGCGGTCGTCGTGGTCGGCGGCGGCAATACCGCGATCGAGGAAGCGCTCTTCCTCACCAACTTCGCCTCGAAAGTGACCGTCGTGCATCGGCGCAACACGTTCCGCGCCGAGCGCATCCTGCAGGACCGGTTGTTCAGGAATCCGAAAATCTCGGTCGTGTGGGACAGCGCGGTCGAGGAGATCATCGGCTCCGACGATCCCCGCAAAGTCGTGGGCGTCGCGCTCAGAAGCGCCAGAACGGGCGCGCTTTCCACGCTCGACTGCGACGGAGTTTTCATCGCCATCGGCCACGTGCCGGCGACCGAGCTTGTTCTCGGCCAACTCGACATGAAGCCGTCCGGCTATGTTAAGGTGAAGCCGTTTTCGACCGCCACCTCAGTGCCGGGCGTGTTTGCGGCGGGCGATGTTGCAGACGACGTCTATCGCCAGGCGGTCACTGCGGCCGGCATGGGCTGCATGGCGGCGCTCGAGGCGGAGCGGTTTCTCGCGGCGCAGACGGAGTCCGGAGCCGCCGCGGCGGAATAGGCCGCGGCGAGACGAGGCGGGGAGCCTGCTCCGAGCTTGATCCGGGGTCGGCAAACGAGACGCGGACGGCTTGCGTTAGCGTGCTGGTTCTCAACCGCCGTCTCTGTCGGGCGCGGGACGGAACAGGCGGGCGCGGCGACGGATTCTTCGAGCGGACGATCATGGATTGGGACAAGCTCAAGATCTTCCACGCCGCCGCCGAGGCCGGCAGCTTCACGCATGCGGGCGAACAGCTCGGGCTGTCGCAATCGGCCGTGTCGCGGCAGGTCAGCGCCCTCGAGCAGGACCTGTCGGTCGTGCTGTTCCACCGCCACGCCCGTGGTCTGATCCTGACTGAGCAGGGCGAGACGCTGTTTCACACCGCGCACGACGTGTTCACCCAGCTGGAGGCGGCGCGGATCAAGCTCAGCGACAGCCGCGAGCGCCCCACCGGCGACCTCAAGGTCGCGACCACCATGGGAATCGGGGTCCACTGGCTGACGCCCCGGCTTGGTGAGTTCACCGACCTTTATCCCGACATACGATTAACCCTCATGACGACCGACGAAGAGCTCGACCTCAGCATGCGCCAGGCCGATGTCGCGATCCGCCTGCGCCAGCCGACCCAGCCGGATCTGGTCCAACGCAAGCTGTTTTCCGTCCATTTCCACGCCTATGCGTCGCCGGACTATCTGAAACGCTTCGGCACGCCGCATTCGTTCGAAGACCTCGACAGCCACCGGCTGCTGATCCTCGGCGGTTCCGACGTTCCGCCCAATCTTCAGGATACGCGCTGGCTCCTGTCGGGCGCCGGCCGCGACGGCAAGCAGCCGCGCACGCCGCATCTCATCATCACCAATATCCTGGGAATCCTGCGCGCCTGTCAGGCCGGCATCGGCATTGCGCTGCTGCCCGATTACATCGTCGAAGAAGACGGCGGGCTGATCCAGCTGTTCAGCCAGGATACGACCATCGCTCTGGACGCCTATTTGGTCTATCCTGAAGAGCTGAGGTCAGTGTCCCGGGTGCAGGTTTTCCGCGATTTCCTGGTCAGCAAGGCGCAGCGCTGGCGCTTTTGAGCCTCTCGGCCGGCGTCCCGGTGCGCCTGCCGAGCCCTGCTATTTGGGCATGGGAGGCATGATGAATCAACCGTTGTACGGACCCGTCCGATTGATCCATTCTAAATAACGCAGTTGGCAAGTAAGTTATTGTCTCCCGGAAAACGATAACGCGTAGCCGACTGTCCCTCTGGAAGGTGGTGTCGGTCCAAAAGATTGACACAACTGCGCCGGGCCGAAAGGTCCGGCGTTTTTGTGCGTGGGTCGTCCCACCCGCCGCTCACACCCACAACCGTTCGCGATCGAGCCCCTTGTAGAGCTGCGCCACGTACTCGCCATAGCCGTTGAACAATTGCGTGGGACGCCGCTCGTCGGTGCCGAGCAATGTCTCGCTCGCCTGACTCCAGCGCGGGTGGGGCGCGGCAGGATTGACGTTCGCCCAGAAGCCGTACTCGCTCGCCTGCAACCGCTCCCAGAAGCTTTTCGGCCGCTCCGCCGTGAAGGTGAAGCGCGTGATCGATTTTATCGACTTGAACCCGTACTTCCAGGGCACGGCAAGGCGCAGCGGCGCGCCCATCGACTTCGCCACCGGCTTTCCGTACGCGCCGGTGACCAGGAAGGCGAGCTCGTTCGTGGCCTCGGCCATGGTCAGCCCTTCGGTGTAAGGCCACGGATACCAGGTTTGCCGCTGGCCGGAGGCGACGGAAGGGTCAAGGAATGTTTGCATCCGCACATAGGTCGCCGATGACAGCGGTTTTGCCAGTTCGACCAGCTTGGCGAAGGGAAAACCCGACCAGGGAACGGCCATCGCCCAGGCTTCGACGCAGCGGTGCCGGTAAAGACGCTCCTCTAGCGGCATCCGCTTCAAGAGGTCGTCGATGCCGACTTCCATCGGTTTTTCCACCATGCCGTCCAGCTTGATCGTCCACGGCCTGACCTTCAGCGCCTGGGCGGCGGGGGCGATCGTCTTGGCCGAGCCGAACTCGTAGAAGTTGTTGTAGGTCGTGTTGACCGCCTCGTCGGTGATCGGGCGGTCGAGCACGTATTTCGCGTTGCGCTTTACGGGGTAGAGCTCGGCGCTCGGATCGGGCAGGTTGGAGAGGCGCTGGGCGGCCGCCGAACCTGGGATGAGCGCCGCCGCAGCGGCCGCGCCGGCCGCGGCGAGCACGCTGCGGCGGTTGAAGAACACATCCTCGGGCGTCGCCTCGCGCTCGGCCAATTCCCAGCCGCGGCGATGGATTACGTGCATGCTGGCTCCTCCACTCGATTTCCGCGACCAAGGATCGTCAAATCATATACGTAGGAAACGTGGCATTTGTTTCCGGTCACGGAGCGATGGCAGGCAGGCGAGCCGCAACACTCGGCGGCTCAACCCGGCCAAGGGTGCGGCACTTATTGCGGCGAGGGGCGTTGATCCATCGTGGCGGACGAGACTGAAGAAATCACGGATATCCGCGGGGCCGTGCGGGCCCTGTGCGGGAAATTCCCCGGCGAATATTGGCGCAGGCTCGATCGCGAGCGGGGCTACCCGACCGAATTCGTCCGGGCGCTGACCGAGGCCGGGTTCCTCGCGGCGCTGATTCCGGAGGAATTCGGCGGCAGCGGGCTCAGCCTCTCGGCCGCCGCGGCGATCCTCGATGAGGTCCATGCCGCCGGATGCAACGGCGCCGCCTGTCATGCGCAGATGTACACGATGGGCACGCTGCTGCGGCATGGCGGCGCGGAGCAGAAGCAGCGCTATCTGCCGCGCATCGCGAGCGGCGACCTGCGGCTGCAGGCGTTCGGCGTCACCGAGCCCACGTCGGGGACCGACACGCTCAGCCTGCGCACCACGGCGCTGCGCGACGGCGACCACTACGTCGTCAACGGCCAGAAAATCTGGACGTCGCGCGCGGAGCATTCCGACCTGATGCTGCTGCTCGCGCGCACCACGCCGCGCGAGCAGGTCAAGCGGCGCACCGAGGGCCTTTCGGTCTTTCTGGTCGACATGCGGACGGCGAACGGCCTCGCCATCCGTCCGATCCGCACCATGATGAATCACGCGACGACCGAGGTGTTCTTCGACGACATGCGCGTGCCGGCGGACAATCTCATCGGCGAGGAAGGCAAGGGTTTCGCCTATATCCTCTCGGGTATGAACGCCGAGCGCATCCTGATCGCCGCCGAATGCATCGGCGACGCAAAATGGTTCATCGCCAAGGCGTCGGCCTACGCCAAGGAGCGCGTTCTGTTCGGCCGCCCGATCGGCCAGAATCAGGGCGTGCAGTTCCCGATCGCCCGCGCCTATGCGCAGATGCGCGCAGCCGAGCTGATGGTGCGCGAGGCGGCCTCGTTCTACGAGGCCGGGCGGGACTGCGGCGCGGAGGCCAACATGGCCAAGCTGCTCGCCGCCGACGCGTCATGGGCCGCCGCCGATATGTGCGTGCAGACGCATGGCGGCTTCGGCTTCGCCGAGGATTTCGACATCGAGCGCAAGTTCCGCGAGACGCGCCTCTATCAGGTGGCGCCGATCTCGACCAATCTCATCCTGTCCTATCTCGCCGAGCACGTGCTCGATCTGCCGCGCTCGTATTGATGCCCGCCGCGAGCAAAGCGGGCCGTCTCGCAAGCGCAAAGCCATGACCGGCGGGGCCTGTTGCCGATCTCACGAAAGTAAGATTGACTTGCGGGGCGGACGGACGTGCCCTCGTCTGCGCAGAGCGGGAGGGGCAGCGCAGATGATGGGGACTTGGGCGCCACGGGTTCTGACCGGCGTCGCCGGCGCAGCCGCCCTCTGTTCGTTTGCCGCGGCGGCGCACGCCGCCACCGCCCCGACCACCGCCGTCGAGCCCCTGATGTTCCTCGGAATCCCGGTCGACTTCATCCTGTTCGGTCTGACGCTGTTGGGCGTCGCCCTGTTCCACCACCACACGCTCGCCGTCGCGCTGGCCGGGCTGGCGATCGTGATCGGCTACAAGCTCGCCTTCACCGGCTTCGGTTTTGGCCCCGGATTGACCGGCCTCGCGCTGCATATGCAGCACGAATGGGTCGTCCTCGCCAATCTGTTCCTGCTGCTGATGGGGTTCGCCCTGCTGTCGCGCCACTTCGAGAGAAGTTGGATCCCGGACGAGATGCCGGCGCTCTTGCCCGACAGCTGGACCGGCGGCCTCGCATTGCTCGCGATCGTGTTCGTCCTCTCGGCTTTTCTCGACAATATCGCGGCCGCCCTGATCGGCGGGACGATGGCGCGCCACGTTTTTCACGGCAAGGTTCATATCGGCTATCTCGCCGCGATCGTGGCGGCGTCCAATGCCGGCGGATCCGGCAGCGTCGTCGGGGACACCACCACCACCATGATGTGGATCGCAGGCGTCAGCCCGCTGAGCGTGATCGAGGCCTATGTCGGCGCGGCGTCGGCGTTTCTCGTATTCGGCGTGCCGGCGGCGATGCTGCAGCACCGGTTCTCCCCGATCGTCAAGGGCGCTCCGCGCGGGCTGCAGATCGAGTGGATGCGGGTCTATATCGTGGCCGCCATCCTGATCGCGGCGATCTCCGCCAATGTCATCGCGAATCTGTGGTTCCCGGCGGTGCTTGACCAGGTCCCGGTGATCGGCCTCGCGGTCTGGGCCGTGCTCCTCGCCACCGCGCCGCTGCGGCGGCCGGACTGGGAGGTGATGCCGGAGACGTTCAAAGGCACGGTCTTCCTGCTCGCGCTCGTCACCTCGGCCTCGTTGATGCCGGTCGAGAAGCTGCCGGCCGCCGCATGGCAGACCGCGCTGGGGCTCGGCTTCGTCTCCGCCGTCTTCGACAATATCCCTCTCACCGCGCTGGCGCTGAAGCAGGGCGGCTATGATTGGGGCTATCTCGCCTACGCGGTGGGTTTCGGCGGCTCGATGATCTGGTTCGGCTCATCGGCCGGCGTCGCCCTGTCCAACATGTACCCGGAAGCAAAATCGGTCGGCCTCTGGCTGCGCCACGGCTGGTGGGTCGCGCTTGCCTATGTCATCGGCTTCTTTGTGATGCTCGCCGTCGTCGGCTGGCGCCCCGACGACAAGACTGTCCGCGCAGCAAACGCGGCCCCGATCGCGACCGCTGCCATCGCCGACGCATCGAACTGACCGCAAGCGACGGTCGGCGGCCCGCGGTCGCTTGCCCGTATTTCGGCTCTGGTGAGGCGATTGGTCGCAAGACGTCCTATCGCTTAACAGAGCCGAGCAGCGGAAGCTTGCAGGGATCGTCGCGGCGAATGTTTCCGAGGCCGCGCTCGATTTGCTATCCTACGTACAACAGAAAGAAGCCAGGGCGTCAGAGCCCACGCAGCTTGGCGGCAGAGCTGCGTGCGTGCGCCGCGAAAGCCCGGCGATAAGGGAGGAATCGATGCCGCATCGCGTGCTCGTGGTCGACGACGAGGCGAATATCCTCCTGTCGCTCGAGTTCTTGATGAAGAAGGCCGGCTATGAGGTCCGCACCGCGCGCGACGGCGAGGAGGCGCTCGCCGAAATGAGCAAGGCGCGCCCCGACCTCGTGCTGCTCGACGTCATGATGCCCAAGCGCAACGGCTTCGACGTCTGCGAGATGATCCGCGCCAATCCGGAGTGGAAGGGCGTCCGCGTCATCATGCTGACCGCGAAGGGCCGCGACGTTGAACGCGAAAAGGGCCTCGCGGTCGGCGCCGACGACTACATCACCAAGCCGTTCTCGACCCGGGAGGTGGTCGAACGGGTGAGTGGGTGGCTGGCCGGCGCCCCTGGTTCGGCCGATGGAAACGGCGAGCGATGCGAGCCCCCGGTGCAGTAGCGATCCTCCTTGGCGCGCTGGTCCTCGCCGCGTTCACGGTCTCCGGGCTTGCGATGTGGTGGGCGGTCAGGAGCGGCGGGTCCGCCGGCGCCTACATGTCGATCGCCTTCGTCGTCGTCGCCGCGACGGCGGCGGCCGCCTACGGCGTGCTGCATCGCAAGCTTCTGAAGCCGCTCGCGACGCTGACCGGCGAACTGACGATGCACGCGCAGACCCGGATCGATCGGGCGCCGACCATCGAACCCGGCCACTGGCTCGACGGGCTGCCGGCCTCGGTCGCGAAGTTCGTTTGCACGCTGCGCGCGGCGCGCGGCGAGATCGACAAGGCCGTGACCGTCGCCACCTTGCGCGCGGAGGCGCAGAAGAGCCGGCTCGAAGCCATTCTGCTCGATCTTTCCGAAGGCGTGATCGTGTGCAATCTCGATCATCGCATCCTGCTCTACAATCAGGCCGCCGCCCGCATTCTCCACCTGCGCGATGCTCTCGGGCTCGATCGTTCGCTGTTCGGCCTGCTCACCCGCGAACCGATCATCTACACACTCGAACTGCTGTTCGAACGGGCCGAGGCGGCGAAAGACGACGAGGAGTCCGGCCGCGAAGCGAGCCCGGAGGCGGCGACGCGCCGCTTCGTGTGCAGCGCGGTCGATCTGAGCGCGCTGCTGCAGGCGCGATTGAGCCTGGTGCGCGAGTCGTCCGGGATCGTGTCCGGCTATGTGCTGACCTTCGCCGATGTGGGCGCCGAACTCGAGAGCCTGGCGCAGCGCGACGCGCTGCTGCGCGAGGTCGCGGTGGAATGGCGGCGACCGCTCGCGAGCCTGCGCGCCGCCGCCGAGATGCTGGCCGAACATCCCGAACTCGCGCCGAACGAGCGCAGCGCCTTCGAGAACATCGTCGGCAAGGAGGTCGAGGCGCTCAACCACCGGTTCGGCGAACTGACCCGCAGTTACGACCGGCTGGCGGCGGGACCCTGGCCGCTCGCCGACATCCACTCGCTCGACCTGTTCCGCGCGGTGCGCAAGCATCTGGCCGAAGTGGACGGAATCCAGGTCACTCCGGTCGGCGTGCCGGCCTGGGTCCATGCCGACAGCCACTCTTTGCTGCTTGCGCTCGAGCACCTGATCCGGGCGATCGCGCGGCACACGGGGAGGTCGGCGTTCGACATCGGCGTCGTCCCGCGCGACAAATACGCCTATGTCGAGGTGACATGGGACGGCGAGCCGGTCCCCTCCGCGGTGATCGACACCTGGCTCGGCGAGCCGCTCCGCGGCACGATCGGCAACCGCACCCTGCGCGAAATCGTCGAGCGGCATGCGAGCGAGCTGTGGAGCCAGTCGCTGCCGGAAGGCCGCACCTGCCTGAGATTGCCGCTTCGCTCGGCCGAGCGCCCGCGCGCGCGTGAACGCTCCGAGCGGGTCCCGCCCTGGTCGGAATTCTACGATTTCGACCTGTTCAAGGGCCCGAGCGAGGCGCTCAAGGACACGCCGCTGCGCAAGATGACCTTTGTCGTGTTCGACACGGAGGCGACGGGCTTGCGGCCCAACGAGGGGGACGAACTGCTCTCGATCGGCGCCGTCCGCGTCGTCAACGGCCGCATCCTGACCGGCGAGACGTTCGAACGGCTGGTCAATCCCGGCCGCGACATTCCCGCCAGCACGACGCGCATTCACGGGATAACCGCGGAGATGGTGCGCGACAAGCCGCCGGCGCCCGTCGTGCTCGCGCAGTTCAAGTCGTTCGTCGGCGACGCCGCGCTGGTCGCCTACAACGCGGCGTTCGACATGACCTTCCTGGAGAAGGGGTCGGAGAAGGCCGGCGTCACGTTCGACAATCCGGTGCTCGATTCGCTCCTTCTGTCGGTGTATCTGCAAGAGGACGTGTCCGATTTCTCGCTGACCGCGGCGGCCGACCGAATGGGCGTCGAGGTCGTGAGCAGGCACACCGCCCTGGGCGACGCGCTGACCACGGCGGGGATCTTCGTCAAGCTGATCGACCTGCTGGAAGCGCGGTCGATCGAGACGTTCGGCCAGGCGGCGCGCATTTCCAAGTGGATGATGGAGCAGCGCCGGCAGGCGGCGCAGTTGCGATGAACTCACGCGTGAGCCCGACCAACCGGCTCATGCGCGTCGGGAGATCGATATGGTCCGGCGAGGATTGACCAGCGAGCGTCTGATCGGCCTGTTCCTGTTCGGGCTGCTGCTGTTCATGCCGCCGCTGATCGGCGTGTTCGACAGGGCGACTCTGGTCGGCGGCATGCCCGTGCTCTATCTCTACCTGTTTCTCGCGTGGGGGATGCTGATTGCGTTGCTGTCTTTGATTGTCGAGCGGCCACGCAGCGACGACGATCTGGAAGAAGGCGAGCAGGTCGTAAGCGTGGACGCGGACTCGGGCCAAACGGGGCCGCGGGGCTGAGCCATGCTCACCGGACTCACCATCGTCTCGGTCTCCCTCGTTTATCTCTCCATCCTGTTTGCGGTCGCCTATTACGGCGACCGGCGGGCGGACGAAGGCCGCAGCATCATCGCGAGCCCCTATATCTACGCGCTGTCGATCGCCGTCTACTGCACCGCCTGGACGTTCTACGGCAGCGTCGGGCGGGCCGCCTCGTCGGGGGTGAGCTTTCTGCCCATCTATCTCGGCCCGACGCTGACCTTCGTCCTTGGCTGGTTCCTGATCCGCAAGATCATCCGCATCAGCAAGGTGAACCGCATCACCTCGATCGCCGACTTCATCGCATCGCGTTATGGCAAGAGCTATTACCTCGGCGGGCTCGTGACGATCATCGCGGTGGTCGGCATCATGCCGTACATCTCGCTGCAGCTGAAGGCGATCTCCACGAGCTTCACGGTGCTCCTGCACTATCCGGACATCGTGATGCCGGCCAATCTCGGCTCCATTCCGGTGTTTCAGGACACCGCGCTTTATGTCGCGCTGATCATGGCCGCCTTCGCCATTCTGTTCGGCACGCGCCACATCGACGCGAGCGAGCGGCACGAAGGCATGGTGGCGGCCATCGCGTTCGAATCCGTGGTCAAGCTGTTCGCGTTCCTCGCCGTCGGCCTGTTCGTCACCTACGGCGTCTATGGCGGCTTCGGCGACGTGTTCTCGCGCGCCGCCGCCGACCCGGCGCTCCAGAAGCTGTTCACGCTGAGCGCCGCCGGCGGCTATTCCGGCTGGATATCCCTGACGCTCGTTTCCATGGCGGCGGTCGTGATGCTGCCGCGCCAGTTCCAGGTCCTCGTGGTCGAGAACGTCGACGAGCGGCATGTCAAGAAGGCGATCTGGCTGTTCCCGCTCTATCTCCTGCTGATCAATGTGTTCGTGCTGCCGATCGCGTTCGGCGGTCTCCTGCAATTCCCGCGCAACGCCGTCGATGCGGATACGTTCGTGCTCACCGTGCCGATGGCGGAGCATTACCAGGCGATCGCCTTGTTCGCCTTCATCGGCGGACTGTCCGCCGCGACCGGAATGATCATTGTCGAGACCATCGCGCTCGCCACCATGGTCTCCAACGATCTCGTCATGCCCCTCCTTCTGCGCCTCGGCCGCCTGCATCTGTCCGAGCGCAAGGACCTGACCGGCGTCCTGCGCGCCATCCGCCGCGGCGCCATCATTTTCGTCATCCTGCTCGGCTATGCTTATGTGCGGCTGATCGGCGAATCCTACGCGCTCGTGTCGATCGGGCTGATGTCCTTTGTCGCGGCAGCGCAATTTTGCCCCGCCATCATCGGCGGCATTCTGTGGAAGGGCGCGACGCGGCTTGGCGCGCTCGCCGGGCTTAGCGCGGGTTTCCTGGTCTGGATCTACACGCTGCTGCTTCCCTCTTTCGCGCGCTCGGGCTGGCTGTCCGAGCGCTTCCTGCACGACGGTCCCTGGGGCTTCAAGCTGCTCGGTCCCTATTCGCTGTTCGGGCTGGAGGGGCTCGACCCCGTCGCGCATGCGGTGTTCTGGACGCTGGTGTTCAATGTCGGGCTCTACGTCCTCGTGTCGCTCGTCACCACTCAGTCGATGATCGAGCGCAGCCAGGCCGTGCAGTTCGTCGACATCTTCAAGCGGACCTCGGAGGGCGCGCGCATCTGGCGGGGCAGGGCCACGTTCGGAGACCTGCGGCTCTTGATGAACCGCTTCATGGGCGAGGGCCCCACCTATCTCGCGCTGCGCCGGTTCGAGCGCGACAAGGGCCGCCGGCTCGACGACGCGCACGCGGCTGACGCCGACATCGTGCACTACGCCGAGCGGCAACTGGCCGGCACCATCGGCGCGGCGTCGGCGCGGATCATGATCGCCTCCGTGCTGCGCGAGGAAATGCACGACATCGACGAGGTCATGCAGATCCTCGACGAGGCCTCCCAGCTCGTGGTCTATAGCCGGCAGCTCGAGGAGAAGTCGAAGCAGCTCGAGGCGGCGACCGCCGAGCTCACGGCCGCCAATGAGCGGCTCAAAGAGCTCGACAAGATGAAGGACGACTTCGTCTCCACCGTCAGCCACGAGTTCCGCACGCCGCTCACCTCGATCCGCTCCTTCAGCGAAATCGTCCACGACAATCCCGACCTCGGGATCGAGCAGCGCAAGGAGTTCCTCAACATCATCGTGCAGGAAAGCGAGCGGCTGACCCGCCTGATCAATGACATTCTCGACCTCGCCAAGATGGAGGCGGGCAAGACCGACTGGCAGATGCGGGCGATCGCGCCGAAGCAGGTCATCGAGGGGGCGCTGGCCGCCATGGCCGGCCTGTTCGCCAAGCACCCCTTGATCCGGATCGAGACCCACATCGCCGAGGACCTGCCGAACGTGTTCGTCGATACGGACCGCCTGACCCAGGTGCTCGTCAATCTGATCTCGAACGCGGTCAAGTTCTGCAACCGCGAGAATGGCCTCATCGCCATCACGGCGCGGACCGACGCCGGCGCGCTCCGCGTCGACGTGCGCGACAACGGCATCGGCATCGCACAGAAGGACCGCAAGAAGATCTTCGAGCGCTTCCAGCAGGCGGGCGACACGCTGATCGACAAGCCGCAAGGCACCGGGCTCGGATTGCCGATCTGCCTGCATATCCTGGAGCGTTTCGGCGGTCAGATCTGGTTCGAGAGCGAGCCGGGCAAAGGCTCGACCTTCTCCTTCAGTATCCCGTCCGCGCGTCAGGCAACGAACACCCGCCGCGACGCACGCATCGAAGTCGCCTGATGCGCCTCACAGCCTTCGGCTAGACATTCCGTCGGTATTGCCCGCCGACCTCGAACAGCGCGGCGGAAATCTGTCCGAGCGAGCAGGTCTTCACCACGTCCATCAGCACGGCGAACAGATTCTCGTTGCGGGTCGCCGCCTGTTTGAGGCGGGCCAAGGCCGGCTCCGACTCCGTCGCATGCGCTTCATGGAAGTCGCGCAGGCGCGTGACCTGGGACTGCTTCTCCGCCTCGGTGGAACGCGTGAGACCCGACGGCGCAGGCGTCTCCGCCGCGCTGCCGCGAAACGTGTTGACGCCGACGATCGGCAGACTGCCGTCGTGCTTCTTATGCTCGTAATGCAGGGACTCGTCCTGAATCTTGCTGCGCTGATAGCCGGTCTCCATGGCGCCGAGCACGCCGCCGCGGCTCGCGATCGCTTCAAATTCGCGCAGCACCGCCTCTTCGACCAGGTCGGTCAGGTCGTCGATCAAGAAGGAGCCCTGATTGGGGTTCTCGTTTTTCGCCACGCCCCATTCGCGGTTGAGGATCAGCTGGATCGCCAGCGCGCGCCGCACGCTCTCCTCGGTCGGCGTGGTGACCGCCTCGTCATAGGCGTTGGTGTGCAGCGAATTGCAGTTGTCGTACACGGCGAGCAGCGCCTGCAGCGTCGTGCGGATGTCGTTGAACGCCATTTCCTGGGCGTGCAGCGAGCGCCCGGAGGTCTGGACGTGATATTTCAGCTTCTGCGAGCGCTCGTTCGCTCCGTAGCGATGCTTCATCGCGATCGCCCAGATGCGGCGCGCCACCCGGCCGATCACGGCGTATTCCGCGTCCATGCCGTTGGAGAAGAAGAACGAGAGGTTGGGCGCGAAATCGTCGATATGCATGCCGCGGGCGAGATAGGCTTCCACATAGGTGAAGCCGTTGGCGAGCGTGAAGGCGAGCTGCGAGATCGGATTGGCCCCGGCTTCGGCGATGTGATAGCCGGAGATCGACACGGAATAGAAATTCCGGACGTTGTTGTGGACGAAATATTCCTGCACGTCCCCCATCAGCTTGAGCGCGAAGTCGGTGGAGAAGATGCAGGTGTTCTGTCCCTGGTCTTCCTTCAGGATGTCGGCCTGGACGGTGCCGCGGACATTGGCGAGCGCGAACGCGCGCAGACCGCGCTCTTCCTCGGCGGTGGGCGCGCGCCCCTGCTCGTCGCGGAAACGGTCGATCTGCTGATCGATCGCCGCGTTCAGGAACATCGCGAGAATCATCGGCGCCGGGCCGTTGATGGTCATCGACACCGAGGTCGCGGGATCGCACAGGTCGAACCCGGCATAAAGCGCCTTAATGTCGTCAATGGTGGCGATCGAGACGCCGGAATTGCCGACCTTGCCGTAGATGTCCGGCCGCTCGTCCGGATCGGAGCCGTACAGCGTGACCGAGTCGAAGGCGGTGGACAGACGGACCGCGGGCATCCCCTCGGACAGCCGGTGAAACCGCCGATTGGTCCGGAACGCATCGCCTTCGCCGGCGAACATGCGGGTCGGGTCCTCGTTTTCGCGCTTGAAGGCGAACACGCCGGCGGTGAAGGGAAACGATCCCGGAACGTTCTCGCGCAGCAGCCAATGAAGGATTTCGCCTTCGTCCTGCCAGCGGGGCAGGGCGACCTTGCGCAGCGCCGTGCCGGAGAGCGTCGTGTGGGTGAGCGCGGTGCGGCTCTCCCTTCCGCGCACGGTGGTGACGAATTCCGTTCCGTCATAGCGTTTCACGGTCTCCGGCCAGGACGCCAGGAGCGCGCGGTTGTCGGGTGCGAGCTGTCCGTCCTTCGCCGCGATCAGCGGTTCGAACGGGGCGACGTCGCGCCCGCATTCGAGGAAGGCGGCGCTCGCGCGGCTTAGCGCCTGCCGGTCGCGCGCGACCTCGCATTGTTCGGCGGCGCGCTGATGGTAGCCGCGCACGCTGTCGGCGATCTCGGCGAGATAGCGCGCGCGATCGAGCGGCACGATGGCGCGGCCGGCGGAGGACTGCTTGACCGCGACCCGCGGCAGCCACCGCTTTCCGATGGGAAGGCCGAACCCGGTGAGCTGCGCCGCCGTCGCCTGATAGAGCGCCGTTACCCCGTCGTCATTGAAGCGCGCGGCGATGGTGCCGTAGACCGGCATCTCCTCCGGCCGCCGATCGAACAGCACATGGTCGCGCTGATACTGCTTACGCACGTCGTGCAAGGCGTCTTCCGCGCCGCGGCGCTCGAACTTGTTGATGGCGATGAAGTCGGCGAAGTCCAGCATGTTGATCTTTTCGAGCTGGCTCGCAGCGCCGAACTCCGGCGTCATCACATAGATCGATACGTCGGCGATCTCGGTGATCGCCGCGTCGCCTTGGCCGATCCCGGAGGTCTCGACGATGATCAGGTCGAAGCCGGCCGCCTTGCAGGCGGCGACCGCGTCGGGAATGGCGGCCGACAATTCGGCGCCCGCGCCGCGGGTCGCGAGCGAGCGCATATAGATGTTCGGGTGATCGAGCGCGTTCATGCGGATGCGGTCGCCGAGCAGCGCGCCGCCGGAGCGCCGCCGCGATGGGTCGACCGCCAGCACGGCGATCTTCAGCTCGTCCTGATAGTCGAGCCGGAACCGGCGGATCAGTTCGTCGGTGAGGCTCGACTTGCCGGAACCGCCGGTGCCGGTGAGGCCGAGGATCGGCGTCGTCCGTTGCGCTGCGTCGGCAAGGATGGCCCTGATCTCGGAGGGGCAGGCGCCGTTCTCGCAGGCGGTGATGACGCGCGCGAGCGCCCGCCGGTCGCCCCGCGCAAAAGCGGTCGCATCGGCGGGCAGCCGCGTGGCGAGATCGAAATCGGCGCGGGCGATGACGTCGTTGATCATCCCCTGCAAGCCCATGATCTGCCCGTCCTCCGGCGTGTAGATACGGGTGACCCCATAGGCGTGCAGCTCGGCGACCTCGTGGGGCACGATCACCCCGCCGCCGCCGCCGAACACCTTGATGTCGGTCGCCCCTGCCTTGCGCAACAGGTCGAGCATGTATTTGAAGAATTCGATGTGCCCGCCTTGGTAGGAGGTCACCGCGATGCCGTTGACGTCCTCCTGCACGGCGGCGGCGACGATTTCCTCGACCGAGCGGTTGTGGCCGAGATGAATCACCTCGACGCCGTTCGCCTGCAGCAGCCGGCGCATGATGTTGATGGCGGCGTCATGCCCGTCGAACAGACTAGCCGCGGTGATGAACCGAACCTTGTTGCGCGCGCGGTAGGGCGCGGGCGCTGCGTCCGTCCCTTCAGCGATGCGGCTCGCCTGCGCCGTCACCTTTTCAGCTCGCCCCATCGTCACACCTCAGTTCACCGGCAACATCGTCGCGATCCGCGGGGCGTCCTTACCGTCCCGGTCATTCAAAGCCGAGCGAAGCCTGGCGGTCCGGAAACCATAGCCCCTGCCTGCGAACGGTTTCCGGGCTCGCCGCCGCACGGCGTCCCAGAATGACAATAAACCGAGCGTCGGGAGATGCACCAGAAAAGACGCCTGAGTTACGCCAGCCAGCGCTTGCGCCGCTTGTAGTGCTTGCCGTCGCGAAACGATTTGCGCCTGCCCTCGGAAATGCCGAGATAGAATTCCTTGACGTCCTCGTTTTCGCGCAGCGCCTGCGCCTCGCCGTCCATAACCACGCGGCCGTTCTCGAGGATATAGCCGTAATTGGCGTATTTCAGCGCCATATTGGTGTTCTGTTCGGCGAGCAGAAACGACACGCCCTCGCTTTGGTTGAGGTTGCTCACGATCGCGAAAATCTCGTCGACCACCTGTGGCGCGAGGCCCATCGAGGGCTCGTCCAGCAGGATCATTTTCGGACGCGACATCAGGGCGCGACCGAGCGCGCACATCTGCTGCTCGCCCCCCGACGTGTAGCCCGAGAGCGAGGAGCGGCGCTCCCGCAGCCGCGGAAAGTAGGTATAGACGAGGTCGAGGTCCCGCTTGATCGCGGCGCTTCCGTCACGGCGGGTGAACGCGCCGGTCAGCAGGTTTTCCTCGACCGTGAGGTGGGCGAAGCAGCGCCGTCCCTCCATCACCTGGATGCAGCCGCGCCGCACCAGTTCGTTGGGCGTGAGCGCCTGCACCTCCGCGCCCTCGAACACGATTGCGCCCTTGGTCACCTCGCCGCGTTCGGAGTGCAGCAGGTTGGAGATCGCCTTGAGGGTGGTCGTCTTGCCGGCGCCGTTCGCGCCGAGCAGGGCGACGATCGCGCCCTTCGGCACGCTCAGCGAAACGCCCTTCAACACGAGGATCACGTGGTTGTATACGACCTCGATATTGTTGACGGCGAGGATGGAAGGCGGCGCGGGCGCCGCCCCCCGTTTGCCTTCGGCAGTGCTGGACGCCGGCCGCATGTCAGGATTTGCACTCGCGCGGCTTGATATTGTTCTCCTTGGCGTACTGCTCGGAGTCTTCCTTGATGAGGGCGCCGACAACGTCGCGGTCGGGCTCGTAATAGCGCGGGGAGACCATCTTCCACGCCTTGCCGTCCCATTGCTGGATCGCAACCTTGCCGGGACCTTCGTGATTGGCGCAGGTGATCTTCAGCGGAATGGTGAAGCCCTCGAGGCCGAGCTCCTTCAGGCGGTTCTCGTCCACGTCGAGATTTTCGAATCCATCGCGCACATGGGTTCCCTTGATCTCCTTCGTGTTGTGGATTTTCATCGCGGTGCGCATCGCCTCCGCGGTCCACATGGCGGCGACCAGGCCGCGATTATAGAGCACTTCGCCGACGCGATCCCGGAAGGCCGGTTCGCCAGCCTTGCCGGCGTCATAGACGTATTTGAATATGTCCTTGTGCACGGGGAAATCGGCGCCGGCCGCATGGAACGTGCCGGACAGATAGCCCTTGGCCGCTTCGCCCGTGGGCTTGGCGTCGTTCTCGGATCCGGACCACCACACGCCGATGAAGCGGTCCATCGGGAAGCGGATCGACGCGGCTTCCTTGATCGCGACCTGGTTCATCACGCCCCAGCCCCACAGGAAGACCCAATCCGGTTTTTCGTTGCGGATTTGCAGCCAGGCGGCCTTCTGCTCCTGGCCGGGGTGATCGACGGCGATGTCGCGGAAGGAGAAGCCGTGCTTTTCAGACAGCGCCTGCAGCGTGCGGATCGGCTCCTTGCCGTAGGCGGAATTGTGGTAGACGAGGAAAATCTTCTTTCCTTTCAGCTTGTCCATCCCGCCTTCGCGCTCGCCGACATAGTTCACGAAGGCGGACGCCTGGTCCCAATAGGTGGCCGGGGGGTTGAACACCCACTCGAACACCCGACCGTTCGCCGCCGAGGTGCGGCCGTAGCCCATGGAAAAGACCGGGATTTTGTCGACCGAGGCTTTCGGAATGAGCTGATAGGTGATGCCGGTCGACAGCGGCTGGTAGACGAGCCCGCCGGACGGCTCCTCGCCCTTGGTCTTCTCGTAGCACTCGACCCCTTTCTGGGTGTTGTATTCGGTTTCGCACGGGACGATCTTGAACTTCACGCAGTCGCCCGGCTTGATGCAAAGACCGCCGTCGCGCTCGTTGAGCATGGTGAAGTAGTCGGCGTAACCGTTGGCGAACGGGATACCGTTCGGCGCGTACGGGCCGGTGCGGAAGTCGAGCGCCGGGATCACGAGCTCGTAGGCCCCCGCCGCGCCGGCCGCCATGACCGCGGTCACGGCCCCAAGAGCAACCGATTTGATCAGTTCACTGCGGGACATTCCGTTTTCCTCCAGTTGTGAGAGACGATGCTCTCTTGCTTTGTTGACGGGCGATGCGCGCGGCCGGCCCTCAGTAAGGGAACGGCCACAGCCGGAGCTTCTCCTTGGCGATCTGCCACAGCCGCGCCAGGCCGTGTGGCTCCAGGATGAGGAAGAAGATGATCAAGAGGCCCATGAGCACATATTCGAGGTGCTTGGCGAACACTGCGGTCATGCCGAGCGTGTCGACCATCGTGTTCTTCAGCACGATCGGCATCAGCACCAGGAAGGCCGCGCCGAGAAAGCTCCCGAGCACGGTGCCGAGCCCGCCGATGATGATCATGAACAGCACCAGGAACGAGTTCTGAATGCCGAACGTATCGCCGCCCTCGGCCGCGCCGAGCCACAGCGTGAACATCATCGCGCCAGCGACCCCGACATAGAACGAGCTGACCCCGAACGCCGACAGCTTCGCCGGGAGAGGACGGATGCCGATCAGCTCGGCCGCGACGTCCATGTCGCGCATCGCCATCCACGAGCGGCCGAAGCGGCCGCGCACCAGGTTTTTCGCGCCCAAGGCCAGGACCGTCACCATGGCAAGCGCGAGCAGGTATTTTGCGGCGGGGGCGGCGCTCGATCCCGTCATTACGACGCCGAAGAAGGTGCGCGGCGGGACGGTAATCTGCCCGGTGGCGCTGTAATTGCGCAGCCAGCCCCATTTGTAGAACAGCCACACCAGAAAGAACTGCGCCGCGAGCGTCGCGACCGCCAGATAAAATCCCTTGATCCGCAGGCTCGGCAGTCCGAACAGCATGCCCACGGCGGCGGTGACGAGGCCCGACAGCAGAAACACGATGACCAGATTGAGCTCGGGTATCGTCGTCATCAGCTTGAAGGCCGAGTAGGCGCCCACCCCCATGAAGGCCCCGGTCCCGAGCGAGAGCTGGCCGCAATAGCCGGTGAGGATGTTGAGCCCGAGCGCGGCGAGGCCGAACACGAGGAAGGGCAGCAGGATGGCGTTGAGCGTGTATGCCGTCACGAAGAACGGCACGACCATAAAAGCGACGAGCAGCACCGCGATGACGAACCAGCGGTCCTGGGCGATCGGGAAGATCGCCTGGTCGGCGGCGTAGGACGTCTTGAACTGACCGACCTCGCGGTAAAACATCGTCTGAGTTCCTGACGGCTTCTAGTGTCCGATTTGGCGGAAGCCTGATGCGCCGTTCTTGCCCTCATGGTGAGGAGCCGTGCGAAGCACGGCGTCTCGAACCATGCATCCTTCGAGACGCCGACCTGCGGTCGGCTCCTCAGGATGAGGGCGCTGAACTCCAAGACTGCGTATGAGCCAATTGCGTGCCCGGTTGCGGTTCGGAGCTCCCGGGTGGGAGAAGGGCGGCGAGCGTCGCGCAGGGCGGGATACGAATGTGGCGAGGGGACGATGATTCATGGCTAAACTCTGCGGATGATCTTTTCGCCGAACAGGCCTTCCGGGCGCACCA
>CAYGZV010000017.1:0-23182 GCA_964354425.1 uncultured Rhodoplanes sp.
ACCGTTTCGTTTGCCGGTCGACTTGCAGGCGGAACTGACCGGTTTCCGGCTTCTGCTGCTGGCCGAACCGCACTTCAGGGAGTTCGTCCTGGTCTTGTTTCATCGTGAAAGTCGTAGTCTCTTTGCGAGCGATCATTGCGCAAGTATCCCTCTGAGGTTTTCTTTTCGTTTTCCAATATCGGAAGCGACGGCTTCCACGCTATTCCTTTGTCAGGATAATGCAACACAGGCTCGCTGAGCGTCTTGGGGTCCGTGCGGGCAGGCCAAACGCGGCAAGACTCTGAAAACTCGGCGCTGACCTGTTCACGGCACGACTATACCGCGCGCGCCGCATGCTCGCTGCCTGTCCAAAGCCGCCGGTCTGACGAACAATGGCGGCCCGCCGCGAAGCGTCAGGTGGGACGAACGTGGCGTCCCAGCCCGCATGATCAGGTCGAAATAGGGTTTCGCGGCTTTGGTAGGCCTCGATCCGCCTCTTCCCGCATACGCCGCATTCAAGCAATCGGCTGCTCGCGGAACCCTCCCAGACAGGCGGCGGAATCTTGCACTGGACGCCGTCGCCGCGCCCGACATCACGGCACGCCTTACACGCTGAATGTGAGTTGCCGTAACGACACACGCCAATCGCGTACTCTGTAAAAACACACGCAGTCGTATTGATATGACTGGCGCGCTTGTGCCGGCGACTTCTCCTCGGCGGAACGAAACCGATCACATTCCTGTCAGCCTCGGTTGCGCCGCTTCGCGCGCCGGCGGCGCGTGACACGCGTGTTCACCTGATCGCCGCCGCGCATTGAGTGCTGTCTTGCCGGCGGTTGCAGAGGAATCCGCCTTCAGATGAGTTTGAATGGACCGGACCACCGCGGGCTCGGTTGCCCGGTTCCTGTGATCTAATTCACAAATCGCCGCCTCGAAGCGTGGCTACGTTGCCGCGACAAACGCTGTAGCCCCGTTGCGACCTTTCAGCGATGTGCGATCATGTGATCGACGCTTGTCGTCCGACGCGCTACGCGCCCGCCGCGAAAACTACAGCGAGGTGGCGTGACATGGTGATCGCAAGCGATGCCAACTCACCGGCTGTTTCCGGCGAGGCGCCAGCCTTGGCGGCGTCGGCGCTTCGGCCGCGCGTGTTCATCGTCAGCGAAGTGCGCCTGCTATGCGACGGGCTCACGGTTTCGCTTTCACAACAGCCATCGGTGATCGTCGTCGGCGCGGCGGATCTGACGCTGTCGGCGGCGCGCATCGCCGCCGCCCGCCCCGATGTGGCGCTGCTCGACATCGGCACGCCGGGCGGGCTCGATCTTCCAGCCACGTTCCGTGCAATCCTGCCCGACCTGAAGGTCGTCGCCATCGCGGTCGCCGACATCGAGCAAGACGTGCTCGCCTGCGCGGAAGCCGGGGTGTCGGGCTTCGTTTCGCGCAACGGCTCGATCCAGGATGTCGTGACGGCGGTGCATTGCGCGGTGCGCAATGAGCTCGTTTGCTCGCCGCGCATCGCCGCTCTATTGTTCAGCCGGGTCGCCGCGACGGGCTCCAAACGCCTCGTCGACCGCGACAACGACGCGCTGACCCGGCGCGAGCACGAGATCGTGGCGCTCATCATGCAGGGACTTTCCAACAAGGAAATCTCCCGGCAGCTGCGAATCCAAAACGCCACCGTCAAGAATCATATTCACAACATCCTGGGCAAGCTGCAGGTCCGCCGGCGCGGCGAAGTGGCCAGCCGCATCCGCGGCGGCGCCGTGCCGAGCCAGCGCCGCTTGACTGGCATGGACTCCGTCGCGCCCGGCATTCCCGCGCAGCGCGGCTGCCCGACGAAACTGGATCAGAAGATCTAGACCCTTCCAGTTCTTGCCGCCTCCACCTCCGAACGAGCCGGCCGCAGGCCTTTCCGACAGGGGCGCGGACGATGTGCGCCGCGCAGAAGCGGCCCGCAGCCAGGCCGCGCGGGGATCTGCATCCTCATCCGGATCATCATTGGACCGACTGGCTCAGTCGCGCCGGAAGGGCAAGTGCCATACTCGCCCACACGCGAGGCGATGCTTTGAAGCGGATTCGTGTCCTCCTGGCGAGAATGCCCCCATTGATGCTCGACATGCTCCACCACGTCGTCACAGCGGAACCCGACATGGCGGTCGTCGGCGTGATCGACGAGGTCGACCTGACGGCCGCGGTGCGCCGGGCGCGCGCCGACGTGGTCGTGGTCGGAGAGGACCCGCTAGGCGAACAGCGCGATCGGTACCTGAAGCTGCTGCGTCGTCACCCGCACATCAAGGTGTTGGCGATCGCCGAGAGCGGCAACAAAGCCTCGTTCTACGAGCTGCGCCCGCGGCGCATCTCGATCGGCAAAATCTCGGCGCGCAGCTTCGCGGCGACGATACGCGCCAAAACCCCGCTGAGCCTCGCACCGGCCTCGATCCGGAAGAATCCCGGGGAAGTTCATTGAAGGCGACGCACCGGACCCGGACACACTGAGCGGCGTTTAGTGCGGCGGCCGGGCGGCTGCCGGAGCGCAAACACTCGGCGCATGGCCGAGAAACGAGCGAACAGGAGCTGACATGCCTGCAACTCTTCTCCAGCCAGGCGTCTATATCGAGGAAATTCCCAGCGGCGTGCGCACGATTACCGGCGTCGCGACGTCGATCGCGCTGTTCATCGGCTGGGCGCCGCGCGGACCCGTCGATCGGGCGCTGCGCATCACGAGCTTCGCCGATTTTCAGCGCGCCTATGGCGGTCTCGATCGCCGCTCGCTGCTCGGCTACAGCGTCAAGCAGTTTTTCGACAATGGCGGCGCCGACGCCTATGTCGTCCGCATCGCTTCAGCGGATGCGGCCGATCCCGCCAAGACGGCGGCCTGCGCCCTGGGCGATCTGCACATCCGCGCGAGTTCGCCCGGCGAGTGGGCGCACGCCTTCAGCGTGCGGCTGACCCAGCGCACCGACGAAGCGTCGCGCTTCCGCCTCGACGTCATCATACCGGCCAACAACGACGCGGTGGTGGAGTCGTTCGAAAACCTGTCGATGACCGACACCGATCCGCGCTTTGCGCCGGCCGTGGTCAATGGCCGCTCGGTGTTCATGGACGGGATCAGCGCGAGTTCCGCCAACACGCCCGCGAACGGTTCGGATGCTTTCGAAGGCGGCGATGACGGCGCGGCGATCGGTCCCGCCGACAATGCGTTCCGCACCGCCATGCTCGCGCTGTTCGAGGTGGGCGCGGTGGCCGACCGCATCGACCTGTTCAACCTCGTCTGCGTGCCCGGACTGACCGATGCGACGACGATCGGCACGCTGCAGACGCGGTGCCGCGAGCGACGCGCGTTCCTGATCGTCGACAGCGTCGAGGACCAGACTGTCGCCAACATGCCGGACGATCTCGACGACATCACCGGCGCCGACGCACTCAATGCGGCGATCTACTTCCCCTGGGTGCGCGCGCCCGACCCGCTGCAGAACGGCGCGTTGCGCAACTTCCCGCCCTGCGGCGTCGTCGCCGGCATCTATGCCCGCACCGACAGCACGCGCGGCGTCTGGAAGGCGCCGGCGGGCAGCGAAGCAAGCCTCACCGGCGTGGTCGGACTGGCGCTGACCATGAGCGACGCGGAGAACGGGCAACTCAACCCGCTCGGCGTCAATTGCCTCCGCTCGCTTCCGGTGTTCGGCAATGTCGTGTGGGGCGCGCGCACGCTGCACGGCGACAACAGCCGCGGCTCGGAATGGAAATACGTGCCCGTGCGGCGCATGGCGCTGTTCCTCGAGGAAAGCCTCTATCGCGCCACGCAGTGGGTCGTGTTCGAGCCCAATGACGAGCCGTTATGGGCGCAGATCCGGCTCAATGTCGGGGCCTTCCTGCAGACCTTGTTCCGCCAGGGCGCGTTCCAGGGCCGCTCGCCGCGCGAGGCCTATTTCGTCAAGTGCGACCGCGAGACCACCACCCAGGCGGACATCAATCTCGGCATCGTCAACATCATGGTCGGCTTTGCGCCGCTCAAGCCGGCGGAATTCGTCGTCATCAAGATCCAGCAGATCGCCGGCGAGTTGGCGACCTGAGAAGCGCATCGAGGAGCAAGCCATGGCCCAGTTCTCCATCAATCCCCGGCGCTTCGACCCGTACAAGAACTTCAAGTTCCGGGTGAAGTGGGACGGCCGCTACGTCGCCGGAATCAGCAAGGTGTCGGCGCTCAAGCGCACGACCGAGGTGGTCGAGCATCGCGAAGGCGGCGATCCCTCCACCGGCCGCAAGTCGCCCGGCCGCACCAAGTTCGAGGCGATCACGCTCGAGCGCGGGGTCACCCACGACGCCGAGTTCGAGAAATGGGCCAACAAGGTGTGGAATTTCGCGTCCGGCCTCGGCCTCGAAGCCTCGTTGAGGGACTTCCGCAAGGACCTCATCATCGAAGTCTACAACGAAGCCGGCCAGCTCGCGATCGCCTACAAGGTGTTCCGCTGCTGGGTCTCGGACTACCAGTCGCTGCCCGACCTCGACGCCAACGCCAACGCGGTGGCGATCCAGACCATCAAGCTCGAGAACGAGGGCTGGGAGCGCGACCTCGACGTCACCGAACCGGCCGAGCCGACCTTCACCGAGCCCGCGTGAGGAGCAGCGCAATGAGCGCACCTGTGGCGTGCGAGCGCGAGTCTGCGATCCTGGCGCTGTGGGAGCGTGGCGCGGGGCTCGGCCGCTGGGCGCGCGAGGACGCTCTGCTGCTCGCGCTCGGTCCGCCGCCCTCGGCGCTCGGCGCGCGCAACGCCGCACTGCTCCGTTTGCGTGGCCAGCTGTTCGATCGCGCCTGGCCGCTGCGCAGCCGCTGTCCGGCCTGCGGCGCGGACTGCGAATTCATGGCGGATTGCGTTGCGCTCGCAGACCGGCTGAGCGCGCTCGCTCAGTCTTCATCCACGGCGCAGGTCGAACTGGGAGAGCGAGTGATCGCGCTGCGCGCGCCGACGGTCGACGATCTGCGGGAGATTGCGGTCCTGCCGGACGAGCATTCCGCCGCCATGGCCCTGCTCGCGCGATGCGCGGGCGTCGACGCGCTCGATGCGCTGGACGACCGCGATGTGGCGGAGCTCTCGGCGCAGCTCGACGGGCTCGATCCCGGCGCGGTCCTCGGCTTCGCGCTGAACTGCCCGGCCTGCGGTCACGGCTGGACCGCCGCGATCGACGTCGGCTCCGCGCTCTGGTTCGAGCTGCAGCGCGCCGCCGAACGTGCGCTGGTCGAGATCGATGCGCTGGCGCGCGCCTATGGATGGACCGAGCGCGACGTGCTGAGCCTGTCTCCCGTCCGGCGCGCCGCTTACCTCCAATTGGCGAGCGCGGCATGACGGCGTTCCTTACCCAGCTGGCCGGCATTGCGCTCGGCCATGACTCCCCGGGCGCCGCCCATGTCGTCCTGCCGCCGCGCTTTGCGTCGACAGCCGCGGCGTCGCCGAACCTCGCGCAAGCGGAATGGCCGCCGGTCGAACCGGCCGCGACGGAAGAGGCGGCCGCGGGGCGGTCCGGGCAGACAAATCCGTCGCGCCGCCGCGAGGCCGACGAAGACATAAACGCGCCGCCGGTTTTCTTGCCGGAGTCGAACGCTGCGCCAGTCGTCAGACGGGAGACAACGGCTTCGCATCGTTTGCGCGCCGACAGCGACGCGAAGCAACAAAATCCGCCCCCCGCCGCGCCAGCACGCAGCGACGATCCGCGGCCTTCGCGGCGCGAAAACGTCGCCATGCCGATACCGCCGGCGGACACGCCCGCTGCGACGGCCCAGCGCGGGGCCGCCGCCGCGCCGCCGCTCTTCTTCACGCCCGCCGCGCCGCTGGCTGCGTCGATGCCCCGCCGCGACCCTCCGCCCTTGAGCGACGCAGCCGTCGCCAGTCGCTTTGGCGTGCCGCGCGAGGCCGCGCCGGTCGTCCATGTCACCATCGACCGGATCGACCTGCGCGCGCCCGACGCTCGCAAACCTGCCGCACCGTCGAAACAGGCCCGACAACCGCCGGCGATCTCGCTCGCCGACTACTTGCGCAACGGCGCTCGCGGGAGCCGCGCATGAGTTCCCCGCTCGCCATCGGCGCCGTCAGCGCGGTGCTGCGCAACCTGCTCGACAACGGGCTGATCGAGGCGGGCGCCGCCATGGGCACCACCGTCGCTGTCACCGCAGTCGCCCCGGATACGATCGATCTCGAGAATGCCGACGAGCCGCCCCGGCTCAACCTGTTTTTGCACCAGGTCACCCCCAACGCCGGATGGCGGAACGGCGGGTTGCCCTCACGCAGCGCGACCAGCGGCGAGCGGCTCGCCAATGCGCCGCTCGCCCTCGACCTGCACTACGTCATGACCGCGTATGGGCGCGCCGATTTCCAGGCGGAGATCCTGCTCGGCTACGGCATGCATCTCCTGCACGAGCGCCCGGTGCTCGATCGCGCCGCCATCCGCCGGGCGCTGAAGCCGACGCCGCTCGAGGTGAGCATGTTGCCGCCGGCGTTTCAGGCGCTGGCCGGCTCGGACCTCGCCGATCAGGTCGAGCTGATCAAGATAAGCCCGGCCGTCATGGGGCCGGACGAAATGTCCAAGCTGTGGACCGCGATCCAGTCGCACTACCGTCCGTCCGCGGCCTACCAGGTCTCGGTCGTCCTGATCGAAGGCACGCGACCGGGACGCTCGCCGCTGCCGGTGCTGTCGCGCGGCATCATCGACCCAGCCACCCATCGCGACCGCGGCGTCGCCGTCACTCCCGATCTGCTGCCGCCGCTCCCGACGCTGTTCACGGCTGCGCCGCCCCGCGAACAGAGCAGCGCGCGGCTCGGCGAGCTCGTCACCATTTCCGGCGCGAGGCTCGCCGGGGCGGGCCATCGCGTGCGCCTGACGCACCGGCTCCTGCCTGCGCCGGTCGAGCTCGATCCGTCCGCTCCCAACCCGGCCGGAACCGAGTTCACCGTGACCCTGCCCAACGACGCCCCGGCGCAAGCCGCTTACCCGGCCGGACAATGGGCTTTGTCCGTGCGTTTCACCCCGGCTGGTGAACTCAAGGAGCGTGAAACGAACGCGACGCCGCTGGTGATCGCGCCGGCGCCGGTGATCGACGCAGACCCCGTGCTCGGCCTCCCCGCCGCAACCGTCACGCGCGGCGGCGCGCCGCCCCGCGTGACCGTCACACTCGCGGCGCGCCCGCAAGTGCGGCCGGAGCAGCGCGCGACCCTCATGCTCGACACGGTCGAAGCCGCCGCGCTGCCGCGCGCCAACGCCGCCGATCCGCTCGTCTTCGAGTTCCCCGATAGCGTCGCGGCGGGCGCGCATTGGCTGCGGCTGCGGGTCGATGGCGCGGACAGCCTGCTGCTCGACCGCAGCGGCCCCGTGCCGGCGTTCGACGCGACCCAGAAGATCACGGCGCCGGCATGAATGCGCCGGAAAACAATCTGGTCGGCGACGCGCCGCCGGGACAGGGCTGGGCCGAGCGGAACCAGCAATGGCTCACGGCGCAGTTCGCGGCGCTGCGGGCGCGCATCGAGATGCTCGCCCCCGCCACGGCCCCGTCAGCGAATGATCTTGCCGAGGCGCCGAGCGGCGCGCCGGCCATCGCTTGCGCGCAGACCGATGACGGCTTTCTGCCCGCTCTCGATCGCTGCGCAGAGCTCTTCGCGCTGTCGGCATTCGAGCGCGAGCTGCTGCTGCTCGCGGCCGGCGTGGAGCTGGACAGCGGCCTGCGCCGCGCGGTTGCCCAGGCGCACGCGTCGATCCCGGATGGTGCGCGCTCGACGCAACCGACGTTTTCGCTCGCGCTGCGCGTGCTCTCGCAACCCCATTGGGATGCGCTGTCGCCGCGGGCGCCGCTGCGCCGCTGGCGTCTGATCGAACTCGAGGCGCGACACGCGCCGGCGCAGCAGCCGATGCATATCGACGAGCGCATTCTCCACTACCTGACGGGCGTAGCGGCGATGGACGAGCGTCTGTTTGGGGTGGCGCGCCTCGAAACGCCGACGGGTCGCGATCGCGCCTGCGGGCTCGGACAGCGCATCGCCCATGCGCTGGGCGGCATCGATCAGCGCGCGCCGCTCGTGGTGCTGACGCAATCGCGCCCCGATCCCGATCTGCTGCGGAGCACGGCGGCGGAGGGGCTCGCAGACTTTGGCGCAGCGGGTCTGTGGCTGCATGCGCGCGATCTGCCGGCCGAGCCGCGCGAGCGCGCGGAAGCGGCGGTGCTCGTCGACCGTGAAGCGACCCTGCTGGCCGCCATCGTGGTGATCGAGCTCGATCCGACCAACGAGCATCCCGCGGATGAAGAGCAGCGGGCGCTCGCATTCATCGCACGGCTGAACAGTCCCGCGCTCCTTCTCGGCATGCCCGATCCGGGTCGCCTGGCCCGCCTCACGCATCCGCGCATCACCAAGATCGGCGTTCCTGATCCGCCGGCGCAGACATTGGAGCGTGAAGCGCGGCGGCGCGTGCCGAGCGCCATGGCCGACGCGTTCGCCGACGCGCTGAAATCGGCCCTGCAGCAGTTCCGCTTGTCCCCGGCGGCGCTGCAACACGTGATCGAGCAGGTCTCGATTGAGGCGCATTGCGACGAACCGGCGGATGCGGCCTGCGGCCAGACCATGGCGCAAAGGGTCTGGCAGTGCTGCCGCGAAAGCGCGCGCGGCGGCCTGGATGCGCTTGCGCAGCGCGTCGATTCGCGCGCGTGCTTCGAGGACGTCGTCCTGCCGCCGGCGCAGACAACCATGCTGCGCGACATCGCCGAGCATTTGCGCCATCGCCACACCGTCTACGAGGCGTGGGGCATGGCCGGGAAGACCGCCCGCGGGCGCGGCCTGTGCGCCTTGTTCGCCGGCGAAAGCGGCACCGGAAAGACGCTCGCGGCTGAAGCAATCGCCAACGAGGTCGGCCTCGATCTCTACCGCATCGATCTCGCGACCGTCGTCAGCAAATATATCGGCGAGACCGAAAAGAACCTCAAGCGCCTGTTCGACGTCGCCGAGGCGAGCGGCGCGGTGCTGCTGTTCGACGAGGCGGACGCCCTCTACGGCAAGCGCAGCGAGGTCAAGGACAGCCACGACCGCTACGCCAATATCGAGGTCGCCTATCTGCTGCAGCGAATCGAGGCCTATCGCGGCCTCGCGATTCTGACGACCAACCTGAAAAGCGCGCTCGACCGCGCCTTCCTGCGCCGCATCCGGTTCGTCGTGCAGTTCCCGTTTCCGGACGCTGCGGCGCGCGGCGAAATCTGGCGTCGCGAGCTTCCCGACCCGGCCCCCAAATGCGACATCGACTATGCGGTCTTGGCGCGGATGCCGCTCACCGGCGGACATATCCGCAGCGTCGCCCTGAATGCGGCGTTCATCGCCGCGGCGGCGGGCAAGCCGATCATGATGCCGCATCTGCGGCTCGCGGCGCAGCGCGAGGCGGCGAAGCTCGAGCGCACGCTTCCCGAAGCAGACGCACGGAGCTTCGCATGAGCCGCATCGAAATCCGCATCCGCTCGCTCGTGGTGCACGGCGCCCGGTCGTTCGACGGCGACGCCTTCAGCGCCGCGCTTCGCAGCGAGATCGCAAACCACATCGGCCCCGCGCCGGGCGCCGCCGATGTCGCCGGCCGCTTCGGCGCGCAAGCCCGAGACGGGTCCGCCGCGCCGGAGGCGAGGCCGGTCGGCGATCGCTTCGAAACAACGATGGCCGCACGCGTCGCCAAGAGGCTCCTGCCATGATCAGCGCGGCCGCGACCATATCGAAGTTGCTGCGCGACAAGGCGCGCGGAGCGATCCGCGACAGTGTCGAGACAGGCAGCGAGAGGGCGTGCGCAATCTGCGGAGGCGGCAAGCCATGACCGGCCTCACCTCCTCCCCCAAGCTCCTCAAAGGCGGCCTCGTGGTGCTCGCGCCGGGGGGCGGCGCGGTGCGCCGCCGGATCGCGCTGCAGTACAATCCCGATACGCTGACGCGCAGCTATCAGGTCCAGGGGGTGGGCGGCGATAGCGGCGGCGAGCGTGCGCAGCCCTTCCGCCTGAAAGGTCCCGCCATCGAATCGATCCGGCTCGAAGCCGAGATCGACGCGACCGACCAGCTCGAGTTCCCCGACAACAACGCCAATGCGGTGGCCTTTGGGATCGCGCCGCAGCTCGCCACGCTGGAGGCGCTGGTTCATCCGAGCGTCGACGAGCTGCTGGCGGTGGCGGCGCTGACCGCGAACGGCGCGCTCGAGATTCTTCCGCCGGAAGCGCCGCTCGTGCTGTTCGTCTGGAGCAAGAGCCGCGTCGCGCCGGTGCGCGTGACCGAGTTCTCGATCACCGAAGAGGCATTCGATCCCGCCCTCAACCCGATTCGCGCCAAAGTGTCGCTCGGCTTGCGCGTCATGAGCACCGACGACCTCGGCTTCACGCACAAAGGCGGCACGATCTTCCTCGGCTATCTGCGCGCACGCGAAGCGCTCGCCGCCAAAGCCGGCAGCGCGAGCCTGGCGTCGCTCGGCCTCAGCAACCTGCCGTGACGGGAGAACACTGATATGAGCGCCGATCCTGTCCAATTGCTGATCGCGGCCGGCGCCATCCCCGCCAATCCGTTCGCGCCGAGCAGCCGGTATTTTACCGTCGCGATCGGCCGGTATGTGCGCGGCCCGGGCGATCCCGGCGCGCCTTATCTGCTGCGCCGTTTCATTCCGCAGATGCGCGACATCGCGGTCGTCGCCGAGCACATCGTGTCGAGCGGCGACCGGCCCGACCTGTTGGCGGCGCAGACGCTCGGCGATTCCGAGCTCTACTGGCGCATCGCCGACGCCAACGCCGTGACCGACCCGTTCGAGCTCACCGACACGCTCGGCGCACGCGTCCGCATCCCCCGCCCGCCAGGCCTGTAGCCGGAAGGTCGCGTCATCATGCAAGGCGGCGTCCAGCTCTCGCTCTATATCGGCCCGGCGCCCGTCGCCGCGCCGCGCGAGGTGGTCGACGCATTAGTCCATGCGAAAGTCGAGAACGGCTCGGGAGACGCTCAGAGCGGCTTCGAGCTGACCTTCGAGCTGCCGGCGCGCTCGCCCTTGCGCACGCTGTTTCTACTCACCGGCGGCGGCAGCCTGCCGCTCATGCGCGTCGTGCTCGTGGTCACGATCAATGGCAGCCCCGAATCGATCATCGACGGGGTCACCACCCATGTCGAAGCCCAGCCGGGCGAAGGCGGCGTCGGCAAGCTCGTCGTCAAGGGCAAGGACATGTCCGCCCTCATGGACATCATCGACTTTCCCGGCCTGCTCTTCCCGGCGACGCCGCCGTCGGGCCGCGTGCTGCTGGTGCTCGCGAAATACGCCGCGCTCGGCGTCGTCCCGCAGGTGATCCCCGGCATTCTCGACATCCCGCCGCTGCCGCTGCAGCAGATCCCGCAGCAGCGGGGCACCGACTACGCCTATGTCAAACGCCTGGCCGACGAGGCGGGCTACGTGTTCTATCTCGAGCCCGGTCCCGCTCCGGGCACGTCGAAAGCCTATTGGGGTCCGGAAATCCGCGTCGGCGCGCCGCAACCGGCGCTGACCACCGGCATGGATGCGCACACCAATGTCGAACGGCTCTCGTTCACCTTCGACAAAGAGAGCAAGTCGATCCCCATCGTGTTCTTCCAGGAGAGCGTGAGCAAGGCGCCGATCGGCATCGCGATTCCCGACATAAGCCCGCTCAATCCGCCGCTCGGCCTCGTGCCGCCGCTGCCGCCGAAGATCGAAAAGCTGAACGACACCGCGCATCTCTCGGCGCCGGAGGCGCTGATGGCGGGCCTCGCCTATGCCAGTCAGCACAGCGACTGCGTGTTCGGCCGGGGAGAGCTCGACGTCGCGAAATACGGCCGCCTGCTCAAATCGCGTCAGCTCGTCGGCGTGCGCGGCGCCGGCCTGCCCTTCGACGGGCTGCACTACGTGAAAAGCGTCACCCACGAGATCGCGCGCGGGTCGTACAAGCAGAGCTTCACGCTCGCGCGCAACGCGCTGATATCCACCATGCCGACGGTGCCGACATGAGCACGCCGCTCTACGGGAAATATCGCGCGGTCGTCGTCAACAATATCGATCCGCTGCAGATCGGTCGCGTCCAGGTGATGGCGCCTGACGTCACCGGCTTCGTTCCGTCGAGCTGGGCGATGCCTTGCGTTCCGGTCGCCGGGGTGAATACCGGCGTGTTCGCAGTCCCGATGATCGGTTCCGGCGTGTGGATCGAGTTCGAGCGAGGCGACATCGATTACCCGATCTGGGTCGGCGGCTACTGGGGCTCCGCCGCCGAAGTTCCGGTGCTGGCGCATGCCGTGCCGCCCGGCGTCAGCGGCATCACGCTGCAGACGACGCTGAAGAACGGCCTCGTCATCAGCGATGTGCCCGGCCCGACCGGCGGCATCCTGATCCAGACGACTGCCGGCGCGATGATCTCGGTGAGCGATGTCGGCATCATCATCTCCAACGGCCGAGGCGCGATCATCAATATGACCGGCCCGACCGTCGACGTAAATCTCGGCGCCCTGACGGTGATCTAGGAGGCTCGATGCCCGCTCCCATCCTGCATCTCGGCGCGACGGTGCTGTGCACGCATGCCGGCCAGGCGACGCCGCTCGCCCCGTTTCCGCGCGTAATGCTGTCGGGCCAGCCGGCCGTCACCCTAGCGAGCCCTTATGCGATCGCGGGCTGCGCGCTGACCGGCACGCCGACCCCGCCCTGCGTGACCGCGCAGTGGATGGCCGGCGCGGTGCGCGTGCTGGCGGGCGGAGCGCCGGTCGCAACGATGGCCGGGCAATCCGCCTGCGTGCCGACCGGCGCCCCCATGCTGCCGGTTGTCGCGCAGATGCGCGTGCTGGCGACGTAACGGGAGCGGACCATGGGCGAGCTCGACTTTCCCTATCGCTTCGACGGCATGGGCCGCACCGCGCCGACCGAGCGCGGCGACCACATCCGCGATCTCATCGAGCAGGTGCTGTTCACCTCGCCCGGCGAGCGCGTCATGCGGCCCGAATTCGGCAGCGGAATCCTCGCGCTCGTGTTCGAGCCCAACAGCAGCACGCTCGCGGCGACCACGCAGATGCTGGTGCAAGGCGCGTTGCAGCAGCATTTGTCGCACCTGATCGCGGTGCAGGCGGTGGAGGTCGGCAACGACGACGGCGCGTTGCGGGTGGAGGTGCGCTATATCGTGCTCCGCGACCGCACCGCCCAGAGCGCCGCTTTCACCGTCCCGGGGAGCGGCGCATGAAGCACCATTGCTGCGACCCGCGACGTCTCGACGTCATCAAGCGCAACGGCTCGGCCAACGCGATCGAGTTCATCGAGGTGCTCGACCGCGCGGCGCCGCCCGGCGCGCCGCGGCAGCAGACGCTCTTCGTGCGCCTGCTCCGTCCCGGCTTCGTCATCGCGCCGGACAATCTGCGCATCGCGGGCGGCGAGCGCATCCGCGCCGTCGGCGTCGAATGGTGCGCGCCGGCCGATGCGCTGCCCCCGGAGGCCGAAGCAGATCTCGTCAGCACCGTCAACGACAAGCCGCGCACGCTGGTCGTGCGGACCGACGGCGCGGGCGATTTCTCCACTTACACGCTGAGCATCGTCGCGAATTCCGGCACCGCCGACCCGCCCGCAGGCTTCGACCCCAGGCTCTCGTCGATTGCCTTCTCGTTCAAGGTCGAGTGTCCGTCCGACTTCGATTGCGCGCAGAACCCGCCCTGCCCGCCCGGGCAGCGCGCGCGGCCGGAGATCGACTATCTCGCCAAGGATTTCCAGGGATTCCGGCGGCTGATGCTCGACCGGCTGAGCCTGCTCGTCCCGGACTGGCGCGAGCGCTCGGCCGCCGATCTCGGGGTCGTGCTGGTCGAACTGCTCGCCTATGCGGCCGACAATCTCTCCTATCGCCAGGACGCGATTGCGAACGAAGCCTATCTCGCCACCGCGCGCCAGCGCGTGTCGGTGCGCCGTCATGCCCGCCTCGTGGATTACTACCTGCACGAGGGCTGCAATGCGCGCGCCTTCGTGCATGTCGAGGTGCGCGGGCAGAACGTGACGGTGAGCCGCGGGACGCAACTGCTCACGCGCGTGCCGAAGCTGCCGACCGTTGTTGCGCCGGGCAGCCGCGAACGCGACGACGCGATCGCAGCCGGCGCGCTGGTGTTCGAGACGGCGCGTGACGCGCTTCTCGACGAGCGGCGCAATCGGCTGAGCTTCTATGCGTGGGGCGATCTCGCGTGCTGCCTCCCGCGCGGCGCGACGCGCGCAACCCTGCGCGGCCATGTTGACGGGCTCGCGGTGGGCGACATTCTCGTCTTTGAGGAAGTCGTGAGCCCGACCACGTTCGTTCCCGAGGATGCCGATCGCGCGCATCGCTGGGCGGTGCGTCTGACCGAGGTGACGCTGGCGAGCGATCCCAGCGGACAATTGTTCGACGAGCCGCCGGTGGACGGGCCGGTGGATGTCACGGAGATCGGCTGGGACCAGGCGGATGCGCTGCCCTTCCCGCTCTGCCTGTCGGTCGCGGCGCGACCCGGACTGGAGGTGAGCGTCGCGCGCGGCAATGTCGTGCTGGCCGACCATGGTCTCACGCTGGCGGCGGAGCCGCTGGGCGCCGTGCCGCAACCGACGCTGAAGCTCGCCAGCCCGGCGCCGAGCGGCGCCTGCCGCAAGCCGCCGCCCGCCTTCGCGCCGCCGCGTTTCCGGCCGGCGCTGGCGAACGGACCGCTCACGCACGGATTCGATCTCGCCGCCCTGCTTGGCGTGCCGATCGAGGACGACGAGGCCTGGTGGCCGGCAAGCGCGCTGCTCGCCATCGATCCGCGCGGCGCAACGCCGCGCATCGCCTCGCTCGTCGGCGCCCTCGGGGCCGTCGCCGAAGCATGGACCCCGCGCCGCGACCTGCTCGAGAGCGGCGCGACCGACCCGCACTTCGTCGTCGAGGTCGAGGACGACGGCCGCGCGCGCCTGCGCTTCGGCAATGGCGACAAGGGCAAGCGACCGCAACCCGACACGCAATTCGAGGCCACCTACCGCATCGGCAATGGCGCGGCGGGCAATGTCGGCGCCGAGGCGATCGCGCATATCGTCAGCGCGACGAGCGGAGCCTTCGCGGCGCTGCGCAACCCGATGCCGGCCTCCGGCGGGGTCGAGCCGGAAAACATCGAGGCCGCGCGCCGCGACGCGCCGCAGGCGTTCCGCACCCAGGAACGCGCCGTCACGCCGGCCGATTACGCGGCGGCGGCGGAACGACGCCCCGAGGTGCAGCATGCGGCGGCGAATTTCCGCTGGACCGGCAGCTGGCACACCGTTTTCGTAACGCCCGACCGCTTCGGCGGCGGCGAGATCGATGCCCGTTTCGCGACGCGGCTGCGCCGCCATCTCGAGCGCTTCCGCATGGCCGGCTACGATCTCGAAGTCAGAGCGCCGCGCTGTGTGCCGCTCGATATCGTGCTGCATATCTGCGTGCGGCCGGACTATTTCCGTGCGCAGGTGGTGCGGGCGGTCGAGCAGGTCCTGTCCGCCGATGCGCTGAGCGATGGCCGCCTCGGCGTGTTCCATCCCGACAATTTCTCCTTCGGCGACGGGGTTTACCTCAGCCGCATCGTCGCCGCCGCGCAGGCCGTCGACGGCGTCGATGAGGTCCGCCCCGACCGGTTCCAGCGCCTCGTCAATCCGAGCGCAACCTCGCTGCAGGAGGGCGTGATCTCCATCGGCGAGCGCGAGATCGCGCAGCTCGCCAACAATCCCAGTTTCCGCGAACGCGGCCGGCTCAGCCTGACCGCAGGAGGCGGCAAGTGAGCGCTCCTGTCCCCGACCTGAAGCCGCATGTTCCGCCCGCGCCGCCCGGCAGCGAGGCGTGCGGCTGTTGCGACGGAATCGCGGCGGAAACCCCGCAAAGCCTCGACAATCGCCCTGGGCTGTCCGCCCTCGCCTACCGCATCGGCGACCATGCGCAGTTCCGCGCAAGCGTCCATGCATCGTTGTCGTCGTCGCAGTTTGCGCCGCTGGCGCGATTGCGCACGCGCAGCGACGACGACTTCACCATCGGCCTGATCGATGCGTTCGCCTGTTCGGCCGACGTGCTCACCTTTTATCAGGAGCGGATCGCCAACGAATCCTATCTGCGCACCGCGGTCGAGCGCGTGTCGCTGCAGGAGCTCGGCAAGCTGGTGGGCTACCGTCTCCCGCCCGGACTGGCGGCCGAAACCTGGCTCGCCTTCGCGCTCGACACGCCGCCGGCGCCGCCCGCGACCCTGCCGCCCGAGCCGGGCAATTTCGTCACCGGCGTGCCGGAACGTCTCGCTCTCGACGCCGGCTTGCAGGTGCAGAGCGTTCCCGGTCCGGGCGAGAAACCGCAGACATTCGAGACCGCGGAGCCGCTCGCCGAAGCCCGCGCCGCGTGGAATGCGATGCGGCCGTGGCCGAGCGAACCGCGCAATCCCGTGCGCGGCGACAAGGATGTCTGGCTCGCCGGCACGGCGACGAATCTCAAGCCGGGCGACGCGCTGCTGTTCGTCGGAAGCGAGTTCTTCACCAATCCCGCCAGCGACAACTGGGACTTCCGGCTTGTCACCGCGCTCGAAGCCGACAGCGCGGCCGACCGCACGCGCGTGAGCTGGGCGCGCGGCCTCGGGTCGATGCTGCCGTACTCCGATCCGGCCCGCCAGCCCGCGATCTATGCGCTGCGCCGGCGGGCGGCGGTGTTCGGCCACAACGCGCCGATCTGGCGCAGCCTGAATGACGAGTTCCGGGACGGCTACACGAAGGTGTTCGGCGGCAGGAAAGACGACCTCGAATGGCCGGGATTCGAAGTGAGCCCGGACGCTTCTGCCGGCGGCGGCCGTGTGGATCTCGATTCCGCCCAATCGGACATCTCCGTCGATATCGCAAATGACAGGACGCGGCGCAGCCTCGCGGTTCTCGCCAAGGGCGGATTCAACCGGCCGGACGAGAACTTCCCGCCCGGAACCTATGTCGAGCTCTACCGCGTCACCGGGGTCGGCGAAGCGTCGCGCGCGGAGTTCGCCCTCTCCGCCAAAGTGACGCGGCTCGCGCTCGCCGGCGAGAACCTCAACACCGTGTTTGACAGGCAAGTGCGCGAAACCTCGATTTTCGCGAAGAGCGAATTCCTTCCGCTTGCCGAGTATCCCGTCACCGCGCCGGTGAGCGGCGCCAGCATTCCGGTCGCCGTCGGCGCGGAGGGGTTTCTGCCGGGGCGTCGGCTGCTCATTCGCGGCCGGCGCGCAAGCGACAAGGCGGCGATCGTGCGCCAGGCCACGCTCGTCGCCGCGCACCCGGTCGATGCGAGCCGGTGCACGCTCGAGATCGCGCCGCCGCTGGCGGATGTGCTGGACCGCGACAGCGTCGTCGTTTACGGCAATGTCGCGCCAGCCTCGCACGGCGAAACGGTGTCTCAGATTCTCGGCGCCGGCGACGCCGCCACGCCGTTCCAGCGGTTCGAGCTCAAGCAGCTGCCGCTGACCTACCGCGCAGCCGCCAATGAAACCGGCGCGAAGAGCGAGCTCACGCTACGCGTCGCCGACATCGCGTGGGCGGAGCGCCCGACCCTGTTCGGCGCATCGCCGACCGAGCGCGCCTACACGGTCGAGGTGGACGAGCAAGGCCGCAACTGCGTCGTGTTCGGCGACGGCGTGCGCGGCGCACGCCTGCCGAGTGGCGTCAACAATGTGCGCGCGACCTACCGCAAGGGGTTGGGCGTTGCGGGCAATGTCGCAGCCGACAAGCTGACGCAGCTCGTCACGCGGCCTCTCGGTCTCAAGAGCGTGAGCAATCCGCTCGCCGCCGAGGGCGGCGCCGATGCGCAGGCCCCGAGCGCGGCCCGGCAGAGCATCCCTTTGACCACGCGGACGCTCGGCCGTGCCGTGTCGCTGCTCGACTACGAGGATTTCGCCCGCGGCTTCAGCGGCATCGCCAAGGCGCACGCGCAGGTGCTGCAGCTCGCGGCGACCCCGACCATCGCCGTCACAATTGCCGGACTCGACGGCGCAGTGCTGACCGAGGCAAGCCCGGTGTGGACCAATCTGCTGGGAGCTTTGCGGAAGAACGGCGACCCGCACGTCGCCGTCATTCTGCTCGCCGCCGAGCTCAGCACGTTCCGCGTGGGGATTGAGGTGAAGCGCGATCCGGCGTTCGCGGCGAAGACCGTGCTGGCGGCCGTCGAGGCGGCTTTGCGCGCGCATTTCGCCTTCGCGATGCGCGATCTCGGGCAGCCGGTCCAGCAATCCGACGTGATCGCCGTCGCCCAAGCCGTTCCCGGCGTCGTGGCGGTGGACATCACGCATCTCTTCCGCGGCGGCCCATCACGTGCCGAGACGTCGGCTTCGAACCAGGTCCGGCTGCTCGCCTCCCGCATGCGCGTGCAGGACGGCGTACCCCTACCGGCCGAACTGCTGACGCTCGATCCTGCTCCGTTCGAGCGCCTGGAGGAGATGGCATGAATTCGCTGACCGCCGATCGCCTCTATGGATTGCTGCCGGCGATCTACCGTCTGCGCGACGCCGATCAGGGCGAGCCCCTGCGCGCTCTGCTCGCCGCCTTGGCTGGGGAATTTGCCGCACTCGAGGAGAACATCGAGCAGCTCTACGACGACCAGTTCATCGAGACCTGCGCGGATTGGGCCACGCCCTATATCGGCGACCTGATCGGATATCGGCCGCTGCACGGCGTCGCCCCGAAAATCGCCTCCCCGCGCGCCGAAGTCGCCAACACCATCGCGCTGCGGCGGCGCAAGGGCACGGCGCTGATGCTCGAACAGCTCGCGCAGGACGTCACCGACTGGCCGGCGCGCGCGGTCGAGTTCTTCGAGCAACTGGCGACCACGCAATACATGAAACATATCCGCCCGCACGCCCGGGCAACCGCCGACATGCGCCGCAGCGCGGCCTTGTTCCGGCATGGCGGCCCGTTCAACAGCCTGGCGCATACGGCGGAGATGCGCCGGCCCGAGAGCGGCGCCGGGCGCTACAACATTCCGAATATCGGCATCTTCCTGTGGCGGCTCCTGTCGCTGCGGCTGACGGCCGTGCCGCTGACACCCGATCCAGGCGATGCGAGCCGCCGCAAGTTCCGCGTCAATCCGCTCGGCGCCGATCTGCCGCTGTTCCGCAGGCCTCGCGCCGAGGACGACATCAGCCATCTCGCCGATCCAATCAATGTTCCCGAGCCGCTCGCCGTGCGCCTGATGGCTTTGGCGGTGCGCGCGGCGAAGGGGAACCCGCCGGCGGACGCCGCCCGCAACTATGACTACGGCGAGGGCGAAAGCATCGTGCTGCTGCGTCCGGGCAGCCCGCCCACGCCCGTGTCGGTGGACAAGGTCGTAATCGCCGACCTGCGCGACATGCGCGATTCCGGGGGCAACGTGATCGGCTGGAACCATGAGGACGCGATCGCGGCGGGCGATATCGCGCTCGACCCGGAGCGCGGGCGCGTGCTGCTCGGCGACTCAGGTGACGGACCATTGCTCGCAAGCTTCCAGTACGGCGCGGTGCGGGCGATCGGCGGCGGCGAATACGAGCGTACGCCGCCCGGCGCGGAGCTTGCCGACCAGCGCAGCGTCGCCAACGCCGCCGCGCTGCAGCCGGAGCTGGACGCGCTGTCGGCGGGCGGACGGCTCTTGATCGGCGACAGCCTCGCCTATCCGCAGACGCCGACATTCAAGGTCGACGACGTGGTGGCGGACGGCGCGCCCGGACTCGAGGTGGTGGTCGCAGCGCGCGATTCGGCGCGGCCGCTGATTGTCGCTGGCGCTGACATCCCGCTCCAGATCGGCGCGCGGGGCCGTCTCGTCCTCGACGGCCTGGTGTTCGCCGGCGGCGCGCTGCGCCTGGCCGCCGCCTCCGATGTCGAGCCGCGCGAGCTCGTGCTGCGCGATTGCACTTTGGTCCCCGGCCGCACGCTCAATCCGGACGGCGGCGCGACAGCGCCCGGCGCGCCCAGCCTGATCGTCGAGCATCCGTTTGCGAAGGTCACGCTCGAGCGATGCATCACCGGTCCGCTGCATGTCGTGGCGGGCGATGCCGAGGTCACCCTCACCGACTGCATCGTCGATGCCGGCGCGCCGGACAACGCCGCCTACGCCGCCGACGCCGCCGGAGGCCCCGGCGCGGAGCTCACCGCCGACGCGTGCACGGTGATCGGCAAGGTTCACACCGAGCTGTTCCGGCTCGCGTCGAACAGCATCTTCTTCGCCGCGCTCGGACCGGCGCCGGGCGAGACCTGGCCGGCGCCCCTCATTGCCGAGCGCCGGCAGGAGGGCTGCATGCGCTTTTCCTACGTACCGCCCGGTGCGGTGACGCCGCGCCGTTTTCGCTGCGCGCCCGACGCGCGCGATCCCTTGGCGCTGCCGCATTTCGCCTCGCTGCGCTATGGCCAGCCGAGCTATGGGCAGTTGCGGCGCCCCACCAGCCAATCCATCCGCCAGGGCGCATCGGACGGAAGCGAGATGGGCGTGTTGCACGCGCTGTTCCAGTCGCAGCGCGAAACCAATCTGCGCATCCGCCTCGACGAGTATCTGCGCTTCGGGCTGCACGCTGGCATTTTTTACGCGACCTGACGCAACCTGTTTGGAGGACCGGCATGGGCGCCGACTTTTCGAGAGTACGCCTCAACCCGCTGCTCGACTATGCAGGCGTGGAGCTCGCGCAGGGCCGTGTCCTGCTCGACGCCGACATGAACGAGCTCACCGGGATCATCGATCGCCGATTGCGCGCCTTGAGCAGCGACGTGCTCGGCCGCGCACGGGTCTCCTCCACCACCCGCGACGCCTTCAAGATCAGCATCGCCGGCGGAACGCTGCAGATCGGCAAGGGCCGCCTTTACGTCGACGGCTTGCTTGCGGAAAACCATGGCGCACGCTCTGCCGACCCCGCCAAACGCCTGTTCAATGATCTGCTCGCCGAGAGCGAATTCGCCGACGCGGTCGGCTACACGGCCCAGCCCTACCTGCCCGATCCTCCCGCGCTGCCCACGGCGGGCCGCCATCTGATCTATCTCGACGTGTGGGACCGCGAGGTCACGCATCTCGAACAACCTGATCTGATCGAGAGCGCGGTCGGCGTGGACGCGACCTCGCGCGTCCAGACGGTCTGGCAAGTGCGCGCGCTCGCGGACGAGGCGAGCGCCGGCACGACCTGCGCAACGCCCGACGCCGATGTGCCCGGCTGGAGCGCGCTGACGGCGCCTTCGACGGGCGTGCTCACGACCGGGACCTTCGAGGTCGCGGCGGAGGACAATCCGTGCGAGCTGCCGCCGACCGGCGGCTATCGTGGGCTCGAAAACCAGCTCTATCGCGTCGAAATCCATGATCCGGGGCAGCCGGGCGGCGGCGCCAGCTTCAAATGGTCGCGTGAAAACGCAAGCGTCGGCAGCCGCGTCGCGCGCATGATCTCGGGGACGGAGCTCGAGCTGCAGACGCTTGGCCGCGACGACGTGCTGCGCTTCAGCACCGGCGACTGGGTCGAGATCACCGACGATGTCCGCGAGTTCTCGCGGCTTCCCGGCGAGATCCGTCGGGTCACCGTCGTCGACGCAACGCGGCGCATTCAGTTCGCGCCGGCGCTGCCGGCCGCGATGCTGCCTGCGGCCTTCCCCGACAGCGCGCTCGCAGTCGCCCGCAATCTGCGCGTTCGGCGCTGGGACCAGAGCAGAAAAATCTTCCGCACCGATCCGAGCGGCGCGCCGGTCGAAGTCCAGAACCTGGACAACGCGGGCCAAAGCGGCCTGATCAATGTTCCACCGACCGGCACGACGCTGATTCTCGAGCACGGCGTGACGGTGAGCTTTGCCTCCACCGGCGCGGCCGGCTTCCGGGCCGGCGACTACTGGGTGTTCGCCGCGCGCACGGCGGACGCCTCGGTGGAGCGTCTCGACCGCGCGCCGCCGCGCGGCATCCATCATCATTACGCGCGTCTCGGCATCTGGGACGTGGACACCGGGACGGCGACGGACTGCCGCAATCCCTGGCCGCCGCCGCAGACGGAGGGCCACGACTGCAGCTGCACCGCCTGCGTCACGGCGGAGTCGCACGCGAGCGGTCAGTTCACCATCCAGGACGCGGTGAACCAGGTGCGCGAAACCGGCGGCACGGTTTGCCTCGGACCCGGGCAGTACGCGGTCGACGAACCGGTGCGGATGGTCGCCGCGCGTTCGGTGCGCATTCGCGGGCAAGGACCGGGCACGATCGTGGCGGGGCCGGGCGGCGTCTTCGCCCTGCAGGATTGCCTTGCGGTCGCGATCGAGAATCTCGCGATCATTTCGCTCGGGCGTGAAGCCGCCGTGAGCATCCGCACCGCGATCGGATTATCGCTGCGCCAGCTCGTGATCGCCGTCCCCGGCGCGGACGCGAAGGGCGCGGCGATCGCGCTGCAGGGCGTAGTGGCCGCCGCCAATATCAGCGAAAACGCGATTTTCGCGCGGCTTGGCATTGTCGCGAACGACCCTGCCGCGGTCCCGCCAACGGGCGAAGACGAAAGCGAGCCGTTCCTGCTCGCGTCGGCATTGGCGATCGAAGACAATGTGCTGTTCTGCGAGCGCGAAGCCGTCGCGCTGAACGGTCCCGTGCTGCACGTCTTGAGCACGCGCGTCATCCGCAACGAGGTGCTCGGCTGCGCGGAGGTCGCCATCAGCGCGCTTGGCCTGGGAACGCCGGCGTCTTCGATCGCGATAAGCGCGAATTCCTTCGCCATCACCGGCCACGGAATCCGCTGCGGCCTCGGCGGCGCATGGGTCGAGGGCAACAAGATCGTCAATTCGCCGAGCGGCAGGCGCGAACCGAAGGAGGGGACGGTCGGCATCGCCATGGTCGCGGGGCTCGACCGCAGCGGCGCCGGTCAATGCCACATCTTGTCCAATCAGTTGAGCGGCTTTGCCTCCGCCGGGATCGAGATCGATACGCCGGTGCGCGAACTGATCGTCAAGCTCAACATCATCGAGACTTGTGGCAGCGGCATTGTTGTGGCGACCGGTTCGGATGCGATCTCCGTTGCGATCGAAAACAATCTGCTGCGCGATATCGGTCCTTTGCGCGAGGACAGCGACGCCATGGTGATCGGCATCGGCCTGGTGCGCGCGGACGCCGCGACGATCGCCGGCAACACGATCCGGCGGCTCGGCCTGCTGGCGCAGCGGTCGCCGTTGCGAGCCGCCATCCTCACCTTCGGCGTGCTGCGCCCGCGCGTGACCGGCAACGAGGTGAGCGAAGTCGGCCCGCCCGACGAGTTTCTCGGCGCGGGCGC
>CAYGZV010000017.1:23282-24685 GCA_964354425.1 uncultured Rhodoplanes sp.
CCGGCAACGAGGTGAGCGAAGTCGGCCCGCCCGACGAGTTTCTCGGCGCGGGCGCCGGCATCATGCTGCGCGCGCCCTATACGCAGTTCGACGTGACCCACAACCGGGTGCAACGTGACGCGACGCTGCAGGGGCGGGACCCGATCGGCAGATGGTCGGCGCTCCTCACCGCCGATCTGGGCGCGAGAAGCCCCGTGTCGCGGCTCGGAAATTTCGCGGCGGCGCTCGTCGACAACGGCCGCGTGCTCGTTCTCAATGGCGCGCGCGCCTCGATCTGGTCCGCAGCGGAAGGGGCGCCGCCGGCGCGCGGATCGGTGCTCGGCAACGATCTGACCGGGAGGGGAAGCGAACCCACCGTCGACATTTCCGCCGAGGGCGAGTGCCTGTTCAATGACAATCGGGTGGAGACTGTCATCAACACGCGTCCGCCGACCATCCGCCTGGCGACGACAATCGCCATCGTGCACGCCAACCGCGTCCGCAGCGGCGAGATCGCGATCGAATTCTCAGGGACCAAACAGGCGGCCGTGCTCGGGAACATCACGAGTGGGGTAATCATCGGCTGGACGCCGCCGGGGCCAAGCTCCGGTCAGCCGACCGCGACCTGGGATCATCTGAATGTTCGCGCCTGACCGCGCGGCGGCAGGCGCAACCCAAGAGGAAACAACGTCATGCGCATGGTCACGATCAAGGACAGGACGGATTTCCAGGCGCTGAGCGCGCGTCTGCTCAGGGCCAATCTCAGCGCGCCGCAATCGGAGAAAGCCTTAGCGTCGCTGCGCGCGCTCAACCCGCACATGGACATGCGCGACATGCCTGCCGGCACGGTCCTGTTGGTGCCGGACACCCCCGGCTTCAAGGTTTCAGAGAGCGATCCGGTGCTGGGCGACCCGCTCGGCGAATTGCAGAAGATCGTCCAGACGGCGCTCGACCAAGCGGCCGGAAACCTCAAAGCGAGCCGCGCCGCGCGTGCGGCCGAGCGGGCCGAGATTTCGGCGGTGCTGAAAGGAGACGCCATCCGGCGACTCATGGATTTTGATAGCGAGCTCAAGCAGCAGGTCGCCGACGCGAGCAGGGCTCTCAAAGAAGAAGAAGCCGACCAGGCCGAGGAGGTTCTCGCCCGCACGAGCAAAGCCGCGCTCGCGAAGATCGCCGCGCTGCGCAAGCGCGTGGCTTGATCCGGCGAAGCGGGCTACGCGCCGGAGGGCCGGTGGTCGCCAAACGCCGCGTCTATTTGACGCGTCGCACAATACTTTCCCGCGCCGCACAACACTCCCCGGTCCGATCTAACGGGGTTCACGCATGGCGACCTACTCGCACCAAAGCAGGCGCAAACTTCTGTGGTGCGAGGACTGTGACGCGGCCGTCATGGCGGAAACCGATGGCGGGCGCGCGGATGCGAA
>CAYGZV010000017.1:24785-28130 GCA_964354425.1 uncultured Rhodoplanes sp.
GCGGTGTCTGAACCGGACACCAGCGCAGCCGATTGATCGATCAAATCCCGCGAGTCTGCACAGAGCCTGTTCGAACTGCGGACGAAGTCCGACTTACCCATCGCTGCGCTCCTTTGCCAACAGGCGGGAGCGCGAGCGGTCTCTCAGTCACCAGCGCCTGGATCAGATCCTTGCCGGCGATAGGAAAAACCTACGCCGATTGACAAACATTAGCGAGGGAAAACTAGCCGCGATCGCGATCGAAGCTCACCGACCCGCTGCTACCCAGTTCCAGATCGCTTTCCTTCACGACACGTTCATGCGGCTCGCGCATGCTCTTGATGCGGTATTGCGACTCGCCGCCGTCGTCGGGCAGCTGGCGGACGATTTCATAATCGCCACCTGCCGCCGCGGCCCCGTAACGAGGGCTGCGGCACAGCCGCACCGTCTGTCCGGATCGAAAATGGTGTGCCATGTCTTCTCCGTTCATTGCGGCATACGCCGCTCCGTTCACTCCGCGTCCTTGACCTCGACCAGGAGCATTAAAGCCGCCCACGAGACGCGGCGGCTTTCCTTAATCCTTGGTCTAACGCGGCATCCTTGGTCTAACGCGGCGTTGTGTTTGTGCGGTTCATACGACCTGAATGTTGCCGACCGCGGTCTTGCCGGATTTGCTGTCCAACTGGGTATCGAAGGAGACCTTCTGACCCTCGTTGAGATTGCGAATGCCGGCGCGTTCCAAAGCCGAGGCATGGACGAACACGTCCTTGCCGCCGTCATCCGGCTGGATGAAGCCAAACCCCTTCTTGTCATTGTAGAACTTGACGGTCCCCGTCATCATCGCAATCCGCCTTTCGCTGACGCTGATGCGCGCGAGACGAGACACGCATGTGCCTCGCAGCGCGGCTCATCGATGTTTGGAGAGGGTCTGAACCTGCGCCCAGCGGTCAGCAAAGGCGAAACGGGCCCGATCGTCCGGCCAAATGTCGACGCTTAAAAGCTAATGGCCGGAGGCGCTTTTTGCAAGCCAAATCAGCCGGTCGTTATCGCGGCGCAGCACAAACGCGCCGCGCGCGATCCGCCGCGCTCGGCTCTTTCGGACGCCCGAACCGCACCAGGATGGCGGCTAAACAGCTGGCGCAGCCGTGCTTTGCGGAGCGCGCCGAGGCCGCGTTTGAACCGGCGTCTTGAAACGGACACAAGGGCGGTACACATAAGGAGCAGAGCGGCCCCACGGACTTCCGCGCGGCGCGTGTACGGATTCCGGTCAAACGGTGTCTCGCTCGCTCTTTCTTGATCACTGACACCCAGATCACGCGGGATGTCGTTACCCGGCCCGCGGCAGGGATCGCCAGCGCTTAGCGCTGCGCGCACCTGCCCCCGCGCTATAGGAAAGCTTCTTTTTGACCTCTTTTCAGGATTTCGGCCTCGCCGCACCGATCACGCGTGCGCTGGTCGAAGAAAACTATGTCACCCCCACTCCAATTCAGGTCGCCACCATCCCGGTTGCAATGTCCGGGCGAGACGTCGTCGGAATCGCGCAAACCGGAACGGGCAAGACCGCGGCCTTCGCCCTCCCGATCCTGCATCGGCTGTCGGTCGCCGCGCGGCCGGCGCAGCGCAAGACCTGCCGTGTGCTGGTTCTCAGCCCCACGCGCGAGCTGGCCGGCCAAATCCTCGAAGCCTTCCGGGCCTATGGTCGCCATCTCCGGATCAGCTCGACGCTCGCGATCGGCGGCGTGCCAATGGGCCGGCAAGTGCGCGCGCTGTTGAACGGCGTCGATGTGCTGGTCGCAACGCCGGGCCGGTTGCTCGACCTCGTGCGCGGCAATGCGCTGCGTTTGAGCGATGTCGGCGTCCTCGTGCTCGACGAGGCCGACCGGATGCTCGATATGGGCTTCATTCACGATATCCGCACCATCGTGGCCAAGATTCCGGCGCAGCGGCAGACGCTGTTCTTCTCTGCGACCATGCCGCACGCGATCGCCCAACTGGCCGATCAGATGCTGCATGCACCCGCCAAGGTCGCCGTGACCCCGGCAGCCTCGACGGTGGAGCGGGTGGACCAGCGCATCATCCATCTCGACCGCGCAGAAAAGCCGATGATGCTCGCCGACCTGCTCACGCGTGAGACGGTCGAGCGCGCGCTCGTGTTCACCCGCACCAAGCACGGCGCCGACAAGGTGGTGCGCGGCCTCGCCAAGGCCGGCATCGCCGCCGAAGCGATCCACGGCAACAAGTCGCAGGGCCAGCGCGAGCGAGCCCTCGCCGCCTTTCGCGACGGCAGCGTGCGAACGCTGGTCGCGACCGATATCGCGGCGCGCGGCATCGACGTCGACGGCATCACGCATGTGGTGAATTTTGATCTGCCCAATGTGCCGGAAACCTATGTGCATCGGATCGGCCGCACTGCGCGCGCCGGCGCGGACGGCGTCGCCATCTCATTCTGCGACGCCGAGGAGGCGGCGTTTCTGCGTGATATCGAGAAGCTCATCCGCATCACGATTCCGGCGACCGACCGGCGCGCCGCCCCGCGCGTGCATCGCCAGCCGGTCGCCGGCAGCGGAACGCCGCGGCCTCAGGCCTCGCAACCGAAACGCCAGCAACGCGACCGCGGCGCCCCAGGCCGCCGGCGCGAGCAACCGAAAGCCGGCGACGGCGACTATGGAATTGCCTCGGTCGCTTTCCTGCAGCGCAATACCTGATCAGCGGAGCGAGACTGAACGCCGGAGCATTCCACGGCGGGTTCTGTCCGTCAGCCGCAATCAGGACGGCAAGAATCGCCGAGCGATATCGAGCCGAAAGGAACCAACAATGGCAAAAGAAGAGCTCATCCAATTCGAAGGTCTCGTCACCGAAATCCTGCCGGACGCGCGTTTTCGCGTTCAGCTCGACGCCGGGCATGAGATTGTCGCCTATACTGCCGGCAAGATGAAGAAGCATCGCATCAAGACATTGGCCGGCGACCGGGTGACCATCGAAATGTCGCCCTATGATCTCGAAAAGGGCCGCCTGATCTTCCGGCACAAGGACGACCGCGCAACGCCCAACCGGCGCCCGCCGCCGCGCGGTCAATATCGCCGCTGAACCGGCGAACGATACGACATTCTGCAAGAGCGGACGAGGTCTCGTTGCAGAAAGCCAGGCCGTGCATGACGTCAACGCACGCCGCAATGAAGAACCGGGGAGCAACCCGAAGCGCCGAGAAGGTCGGAGAAAGGATCGAGCCATGCGCATCTACGTATTCAAGTCCGAGACGAGGAAAGAGCTGCACGCCTTTGCGGGAGACCCAAGCGGCGACAAGCTCCCCAAGCAGCATGGCCCATGGACGGCGACCGGGGTGGTGGCGCCAGACCGCGCCCCGCC
>CAYGZV010000017.1:28230-29538 GCA_964354425.1 uncultured Rhodoplanes sp.
CCGGTGCGTTCGCCGTAACCGCGCGGGCCCAGGAGGGCGAGCGGCAGCGTCCCGCGCGCGATCGTCACGAGCCCATTGCCGGCGCCATAAAGGACGACAAACACCGCGGCGGCGGACGGTCCGAAGAATGCCAGAACCGCGGCGCCGATCGGATGCAGCGTCAGCGCTAACCGCGCGGACACGAGCGGATGCGCCCGGCGCAGGATGAAGAACTCGGCAAGCCTGGCCGCGACCTGCGCGGGTCCGAACAAGGCGGCCGCGGCGACCGCTTGGAACGGCGTCGCCCCCGCGCGCTCGATCAGCCCCGGAAGGTGCGCGCCCATGGCCCCCGCGACGAACCACGCGGCGGCGAAGACGAAGGCCAGGAGCGCCATCTCCTTCAACGGCCTCCAGCCTGCCGGCGCATCGGAAATCCTGCGCAGATGCGGATGCGGGTCGGGGAGCGGCAGGAGAAAGCGGTTGAGCGGGAGCGCGACGAATAAGTTCAGCGCGGCCCAGACGAGGCAGGTCTCGCGCCATCCCAGCGCCTCGTTGAGGACCGAGGACAGCGGCCAGCTCAGGGTCGAGGCAAAGCCCGCGAACAGCGTGATGCCGGTGATCGGGCCGCGCGCCGCGTGGCCGTAAAGCGCCGTGAGCGTCGCAAAACCCGCATCGTACAGCCCGAGCGCCATCCCCAGGCCGAGCACCGCCCACGCCCCGAACAGGCCGACGGGGCCGTTCGCTGCGGCGAGCGCAACGAGCCCGACCGCCAGCACGAGATTGGACAGAACGAGCACGCCGCGTCCGCCGCGCCGGTCGATCGCGCGCCCGACAAACGGGCCGGCAAAGGCGGCGATCAGCAACGCCGCCGAGAACGCCGCGAACACCCAGGCGCGGGGCACGCCGATCCCGGCGCTGATCGGATCGGCGAGGATGGCGGGCAGGTAGTAGCTCGACGCCCAGGCCAATGTCTGCGACGTCCCGAGCGCCTGGACGACCACTGCGCGCGATCTGGTCAGAGCCATGGTCAACCGCGGCGGCCGGGCGAGCCGCGCGCCGCAAAATACGGCAGGCCATCGCCGAGAATGTCGGCGCGGCGGCGGGTCAGTTCGTCGACGGAGGGCGGCTCTTCCTCGAACGAGGCGGCGCCGCGCAGGACGTGGTGGCGATAGATCGCGTGAACCTCGGCCACGTCGTGTTCTGTTGCATACCGGACCGGGCAATCCATCGCGCAGGCATTTCTCCGACGATTCGCCGCTCGATCCTTACCGTATATCCTCCATAAAGGAATGCTGCGATCGCGCGCTCCGATCGAGCGCGCGCCTCGCG
>CAYGZV010000018.1:0-29430 GCA_964354425.1 uncultured Rhodoplanes sp.
GCGCGCCGACGAAGTTTACGGGATCGGCGGCTCGCGCATCATCGCCTCCGGTTAGCTTGGCGCGGCTGAAGCTTCGGCCCCGCCGGCGAGCGTCTCCAACAGCGCGAGCGCCACCGCGACCGAGCGCAGGCGCACGTGTTGCCGCCCGATATCGCCGAACCGCTGCTCCCGCTGGATCGTCCGGCCGTCCCGCGCGGCGGCGGCGAAATGGACGAGGCCGACCGGCTTGTCCGCGGACCCGCCGCCGGGACCGGCGATGCCGGTGATCGCCACGGCGAAATCCGCGGGAGAGCGGGCGAGCGCGCCTGCCGCCATGGCCTCCGCTGTTGCGCGACTGACTGCGCCGTGCCGCTTCAGCATCGCCGCGGGAACGCCGAGCACCGTTTCCTTCGCTGCATTCGAATAGGTGACGAAGCCGCGCTCGAACACGTCGGACGAGCCCGCGACGTCGGTCAGCGCCGCCGCGACGAGGCCGCCCGTGCAAGACTCCGCGGTCGCGACGGTGAAGCCGCCGGCCCGGCATAGCGACAGAACGCGCTCGGCCGCCTTGCCAAGCGCGTCCGGCGTCACCGCCGCTTGCGGCGCGGCGCGGCTCGTCTCGGTCACGGCGCGGTCCATGGCAGCCGGACGGTCGCGGTCGCATAGGCGGCGAGGCCCTCGCGCCGGCCGGTGAAGCCGAGCTTTTCGCTCGTGGTGGCCTTGAGGCCGACGCGATCGGGCGCGATCCCGGCAATGGCGGCGATGCGGGCGCGGATCGCCTCGCGGTGGGGCCCGATGCGCGGCGCCTCGCACACGATCGCGACGTCGAGATGCGCGATCAGGCCGCCGCGCTGGCGCACGCGCTCGACGGCGAAGGCGAGGAAGCGATCCGACGAGGCGCCGCGCCATTGCGGGTCGCTCGGCGGAAAATGCATTCCGATATCGCCGTCGGCCAGCGCGCCCAGGATCGCATCGACCAGCGCATGGAGGGCGACATCGGCGTCCGAATGGCCGGCAACCCCGCAGTCGTGCGGGATGCGGACCCCGCCGAGCATGACGTGGTCTCCGGCGGTGAAGGCATGGACGTCGTAGCCGAGCCCGGTCCGGACGTCCCCGAGCGCCGCGAGGCTCTCCCGTTCGGCGCGCGAAAAATCCTCCGCCGTCGTCAGCTTGGCGTTGCCTGCCTCGCCTGCGAACACGCCGACCGCCATGCCGGCCCATTCGGCCAGGGCTGCGTCGTCGGTGAAGTCGTCGCGCCCGGCGGCGCGCGCCTTGCGGTGCGCGGCGAGGAGGGCTGAATAGGCGAAGGCTTGCGGCGTCTGGACGGTGCGCAAACGCGCCCGGTCGAGCGTCTCCACCACTCGGCCGGTCGCATCGACCGCCTTGACCGTGTCGCTGACCGGCAGGCCCGGGATGGCGGCGCCGGCCCGGCCGGCCGCGATCGCCCGCGAGATCAGCGCCGCCGAGGCGAATGGCCGCGCCGCGTCATGCACCAGCACGATCTCCGGCGCGTCTGCCGCAAGGGCTTCCAGCCCGGCAAACACCGAGGCCTGCCGGGTCGCGCCGCCATGGACCGGCGTCCGCACCGGCAGGGCGTCGGCGGCAGCCTGAAACAGGCGGTCGTCGTCCGGATGGATCACCGGCTGGACAAGCTGTATTTCGGGGTGGGAGGTAAATCCGAGGAGGCTGCGGCGCAGCACAGGAACTCCTCCGATGGTCCTGTATTGTTTAGGCAATTCGCCGCCGGCGCGAACACCGCGCCCGCCCGCGACCACGATCGCTGCTACTGCGCCCGGCATCTTTTTCGAACTCCTTAGGGCGCAAAGGTTCGCGCGACTGGGACCAGCCGTTCCGCGCCGGCTGGAGAACGGTGAGCGGTTCTGTCGACGCAGGGACTTGATGCTCCCGTTTAGCGGGTTCGATCACGCGAGCAAGGTCCATCTTGCGTTCGGGAACAGGTTTGCGGACGATTGCATTTCGCAACTGCGAAGGGCTTGCGCGCGGGAGAGATTTGGCTAATATCTATGCACGAACGCTGGTCGCCCATTTTATAGGCAAACATGACGTCTCAAGCGAACAGACCGGACATCAGGCTTGGCCCGCTCGCCTTGCCCAACCGGGTGATGCTCGCGCCCATGTCCGGCGTGACCGACCTGCCGTTCCGGCGTCTCGCGGCGGAGCTGGGGGCCGGGCTCGTCGTCTCGGAAATGACCGCCTGCGCCGCGCTTGCGGAAGGCCGGCGCACCGAATGGCTGCGAATCACGAAACCGGCGACCGGCCCGCATATGGTGCAGCTCGCGGGCTGCGAGCCGCGCTGGATGGCCGAAGGCGCGCGCATCGCGGCCGGGCAGGGGGCCGACATCATCGACATCAATATGGGCTGTCCGGCCCGCCGCGTGACGGGCGGCGCGAGCGGCTCGGCGCTGATGCGCGATCTCGATCATGCGCTTCGCCTGATCGAGGCGACGGTCGCGGCGGTCGATGTGCCGGTCACGCTGAAGATGCGGCTCGGCTGGGATCATCAGTCGATCACCGCGCCGGCGCTCGCGCGGCGCGCGGAAGCCGCGGGCGTCCGGCTTGTCACCGTACATGGCCGCACCCGCTGCCAGTTCTTCACGGGGAGAGCGGACTGGACCGCGGTGCGCGCCGTCAAGCAGGCGGTTTCGATCCCGGTCGTCGTCAATGGCGATATCACGAGCTTCGCCGACGCCGAGCGGGCGCTCGCGCAGTCGGGCGCGGACGCCGTGATGGTCGGACGCGGCGCGCAGGGCCGGCCCTGGTTTCCCGGTCAGCTCGCCCGCTATCTGGCGACCGGACGAGCCGAGCGCCCACCGCCGCTCGACGTCCAGCTCGCGTTCGCGCAGCGGCTCCATGAGGAGACGCTCGCGCATTACGGGGTGCGGATCGGCGCGAAGCAGGCGCGCAAGCATCTCGGCTGGGCCCTCGACGTCGCCGGCATGGAGACAGGCGCAGCGGCGGGCTCGATCAAAGGCTTTCGTCGCCATGTGCTGACAGCCGAAGCGCCGGCCGAGACGGCGAGACGACTGCGCGATGCGTTCGCCGCCATGACGTGGCGGGTCGCGGCATGAGGCTCGCGAAAATGGAGAAACGCTCGTTCGGGCCCGCCAACGCCATGCTTTCGTCGAACTCGACGAACGCGGCCGAGGCCGTGCTCAATTCCTTGCCGCATCCGGTGATCGTGGTCGGCCCGAACGGGGAGGTATGCGAGGCCAACGCGGCGGCAGAGCAGTTCTTCGACGTCTCGGCGACATTGCTGCGCCGTTACGTGCTGCGCGATCTCGTTCCTTTCGGCAGTCCGCTGCTCGCTTTGATCGATCAGGTCCGCAGCCGCGGCGCGGCCGTCAATGAGTACAAGGTGGATCTCGGCACGCCGCGCGTATCAGGCGAGCGCTTGGTCGATCTGCATGTCGCGCCCGTTCTCGAACAGACCGGCAATGTGGTGGTCATGCTGCAGCAGCGCACCATCGCCGACAAGATGGATCGCCAGCTCACCCACCGCAGCGCCGCCCGTTCGGTGACGGCGCTCGCCGCCATGCTGGCGCACGAGATCAAGAACCCGCTGTCGGGAATCCGCGGCGCGGCCCAACTGCTCGAGCAATCGGTCAATGACGACGACCGTTCGCTGACGCGGCTCATCTGCGAGGAGGCCGACCGCATCGTCAAGCTCGTGGACCGGATGGAGGTGTTCGCCGACAAGCGCCCGGTCGAGCGCGAACCGGTCAACATCCATGCGGTGCTCGAACATGTGAAAAAGCTCGCGCAGTCGGGCTTTGCGCGGAATATCCGTTTCGTCGAGGATTACGACCCCTCGCTGCCGGCCATTCTCGGCAATCGCGACCAGCTCATCCAGGTCTTTCTCAATCTGGTCAAGAACGCCGCCGAGGCGATCGGTCCCAATGCGAGCGATGGCGAGATCCAGCTCACCACCGCGTTCCGCCCGGGCGTTCGGCTGCTGCTGCCCGGAAGCAAGACGCGCGTGTCCTTGCCGCTCGAGTTCTGCGTCAAGGACAACGGACCGGGCGTGCCCGACGATCTGCGGCCGCATTTGTTCGATCCGTTCGTGACGACCAAGCCGACGGGAACCGGGCTCGGGCTTGCGCTCGTCGCAAAGATCATCGGCGATCATGGGGGAATCGTCGAATGCGAGTCGCAGCCGCGCAAAACGTGTTTTTGCGTGCTGATGCCGATGTACACGGGCGACGACGCCGAGCCCGGCGGCGCCGCCAAAGGTCTCGGACGAGGATGATGATGCCGACGGGACGGGTTCTGGTCGCAGATGACGACTCCGCCATTCGCACCGTGCTCAACCAGGCGCTGTCGCGCGCGGGTTACGAGGTTCGTTCGACCGGCAACGCCGCCACCCTCTGGCGGTGGGTGAGCCAAGGGGAGGGCGATCTCGTCATCACCGATGTGGTGATGCCGGACGAGAACGCGTTCGACCTGCTGCCGCGCATCAAGAAGCTCCGGCCCGACCTGCCGGTCATCGTGATGAGCGCGCAGAACACCTTCATGACGGCGATCCGGGCGTCCGAGCGCGGCGCTTATGAATACCTGCCCAAGCCGTTCGATCTCAAAGAGCTGATCACGATCGTCGGACGCGCTCTCGCCGAGCCGAAGGAGCGCGCGTCAAAACCGGCGCAGCCGGAGGAAATGGAGGCGATTCCGCTGGTCGGCCGCTCGCCGGCGATGCAGGAGATCTACCGCCTGCTCGCGCGGCTGATGCAGACCGACCTCACGGTTATGATCACGGGAGAGTCGGGCACCGGCAAGGAACTCGTCGCGCGCGCCCTGCACGATTACGGCAAGCGCCGCAACGGGCCCTTCGTCGCCATCAACATGGCGGCGATTCCGCGGGATCTCATCGAGTCGGAGCTGTTCGGTCACGAGAAGGGCGCGTTCACCGGGGCCAATGCGCGCAGCGCCGGCCGGTTCGAACAGTCCGACGGCGGCACGCTGTTTCTCGACGAGATCGGCGACATGCCGATGGAGGCGCAGACCCGCCTCCTGCGCGTGCTCCAGCAGGGCGAATACACGACGGTGGGCGGGCGCACGCCGATCAAGGCGGATGTCCGCATCGTCGCCGCGACCAACAAGGATCTGCGCATCCTGATCCAGCAGGGCCTGTTTCGCGAGGACCTGTTCTTTCGTCTCAACGTGGTCCCGCTGCGCCTGCCGCCGCTGCGCGAGCGCACCGAGGACATTCCCGATCTGGTGCACCACTTCTTCACCCAGGCCGAGCGCGAAGGCCTGCCGCCGAAGCAGATCGAGAAGCCCGCCCTCGACCGGCTCAAGCGCTACCACTGGCCGGGCAATGTCCGCGAACTCGAGAACATGGCGCGCCGGCTTGCCGCCCTCTATCCGCAGGAAACGATTTCCGCCGCCGTCATCGAGGGCGAACTCGCGCAGCCCGCCGTGAGCGCGACGCCCGACGAGCCGCGTCTGGAGGAAAACCTCTCGACCACCGTCGAGCGGCATCTCGCCCGCTATTTCGCCGGGTTCGCCGACGGCCTTCCGCCGCGCGGGCTATATCATCGCATTCTCCGCGAGGTGGAATACCCGCTGCTCTCGGCGGTGCTCGTCGCCACCCGCGGCAACCAGATCAGGGCGGCCGAGCTTTTGGGAGTGAATCGCAACACGCTCCGCAAAAAAATCCGCGACCTCGACATCCGGGTGATTCGCACGACCGGCTGATTTTCGGTGATTTGCGCCGGTCTGACCGCGAGCGTCGCCGCGGATTTGTCTCAATTCGGCAACATTGTTGTACAAACGCCGCAAGGGCGTGGCGTGCGCGCGCATTCTCATATCAAAACCGCGCCGCCCGGGTTTGCTGAGGGGAACTCATGGCAACGGTCGACGACGCGGCGACCGGCGAATTTGCGAGCGCGGTCAAGCCCGGCGCCGGCGTTGCGACCGGCATTGTCGGGCCGATCGTCGTCGGCATCGCCCTTGTCTCGGCGCTGGTCACGTTCCTGGTCCTCGCCGGACTGACCCCGGTCGTCCCCACCCATAATGTCGTCGTCAGTCTCCTGATGGTGAATGGCGCGGCGGTATTCCTGCTGCTCGGGATCATCGGCCGCGAGGTCTGGCAGATTTTGCAGGCGCGCCGGCGCGGCCGGGCGGGCGCGCAACTCCATGTGCGCATCGTTCGGCTGTTCTCCGTCATCGCTGCTGCGCCCGCCATCCTCGTCGCGGTAGTCGCGAGCGTCACGCTCGATCGCGGCCTCGACCGCTTCTTCTCGGAACGCACGCGCAGCGTGATCGCCAATTCGCTGATCGTGACCGAGGCCTATCTGACCGAGCACGCGCAGATGCTGCGCGGCGAAATCCAGGCCATGGCTTTCGATATTGCCCGCGCGCGCCCGCTGTTCGACCAGGATCGCGACCGCTTTCGCCAGTTCCTGACCGGGCAGGCGTCGGTGCGCGGCCTGCCGGCCACGATGATGATCCGACCCGACCAGAGCGTCATCGACAAGGCCGACATCAAGATCGATCGCGAACTGGCGCTGCCGTCCAAGACCGAGATTCCCAATATCGGCGAGGTCGAGCCGCAGGTCGTGGTGCATCCCGACGCCAATTATGTGTCCGCTGCGATCAAGCTGCGCAATTACGACGACACTTATCTCTATGTCGCGCGACCGCTCAATCCGCTGGTGGTCTCGCAATTCCGCGACACGCAGACGAGCGTCAGCGAATACGCCGCGCTCGAAGCGCGGCGGCTCGGGGTGCAGATCGCGTTTGCGCTCATGTACACGGTGATCGCGCTGACGGTGCTTCTGTCGTCGGTGTGGATCGGGTTCAACTTCGCCAATCGGCTGGTGGCGCCGATTCGCCGCCTGATCGGGGCGGCGAATATCGTGTCGACCGGCAATCTTCATGTGCAGGTTCCGGTGCGGCGATCGGAAGGCGATCTCGCCCAGCTCGGCGAGACTTTCAACAAGATGACGCATGAGCTGCGGACGCAGCATGACGACATCGTGCGCGCCCGCGATCTCATCGACAGCCGCCGCCGCTTCATGGAGGCGGTGCTCGCGGGAGCGAGCGCCGGCGTGATCGGCGTCGACGGCGACGGCCGCATCAGCATCCTCAACCGCTCCGCTGAGAAGCTGATCGCCTCGAGCGAGGCCGAGGCGCTGGGCCAGCCGCTCGCCGAGGTCGTGCCGGAACTCGCCGGCATGTTGGCGTCGGCGCGAAGCTCGCCGCAGCGCCTCGTGCAGGGACAGGTGGCGATCAACCGCGAGGGCCGCGAGCGCACGGTGTCCGTGCGGGTCACGACCGAGCAGGCGGCCGCGCCCGAGCACGGCTATGTGTTCACGCTCGACGACATCACCGAGCTCGTCGCCGCGCAGCGCACCTCGGCCTGGGCCGACATCGCGCGGCGCATCGCGCACGAGATCAAGAACCCGCTCACGCCCATCCAGCTCTCGGCGGAGCGCCTGCGCCGGAAATACGGGCGCGTCATCACCGAGGATCGCCAGGTGTTCGAGCAATGCACCGACACCATCGTGCGGCAGGTCGAGGACATCCGTCGCATGGTGGACGAGTTCTCGCGCTTTGCCCGGATGCCCAAACCCGTCATCGCCGCCGAGGACGTCGCCGACACCGTCCGCCAGGTCGTTTTCCTGATGCGGGTCGGGCATGGCGACATCGACATCGAATCGGAATTGCTGGAAGACCCGATGCCGGCGCATTTCGATCGGCGGCTGATCGCCCAGGCGCTGACCAATATCGTCAAGAACGCGGCGGAGGCGATCTCCGCGGCGCCGCCCGGCGAAATCGAACGCGGCCGCATTTGCGTCAGCGCCGCGCGCGAGGGGAGGTTCATCGTCATCGACGTCGTCGACAACGGCATCGGCCTGCCCAAGGAGCAGCGCCGGCGTCTGCTCGAGCCTTACGTGACCACGCGCGAGAAGGGCACCGGTCTCGGCCTTGCCATTGTTGGCAAGATCCTCGAAGAGCACGGCGGCCGGATCGAACTGCACGATGCGGCGGAAAAGATCCCGGGCGTGCGAGGGGCCTGGATTCGGCTGCGCTTCGCAGCCGAACCGCTCGCCGCAGCGACGCAACAACAATCGACTGAAACGAGCACTCTCATTAGCAGCACGGGCAGCGAACATGGTGTCTGATATCTTGATCGTCGACGATGAAGCGGACATTCGCGAGCTGGTCGCGGGAATTCTGGAGGACGAGGGCTACGGCACGCGGACCGCGCGCGACAGCGACGAAGCCCTCAACGCCATCAATGCGCGGCGTCCGAGTCTCGTTTTTCTCGACATCTGGCTGCAGGGCAGCAAGCTCGACGGTCTTCAGCTCCTGTCGTCGATCAAGGGCGAACACGCCGAACTCCCGGTCGTGATGATTTCCGGTCACGGCAATATCGAAACCGCGGTGGCCGCCATCAAGCAGGGGGCCTACGACTTCATCGAGAAGCCGTTCAAGGCGGACCGGCTCGTGCTCGTCGCCGAGCGCGCGCTCGAGAATCTGCGCCTCAAGCGCGAGGTGAAGGAGCTCAAGCAGCTGACGCCGTTCCCGACCAGCCTGGTCGGCAAGTCGATTGCGCTCAACCATCTGCGGCAGACCATCGAGAAGGTGGCGCCGACCAACAGCCGCATTCTGATCGTCGGACCGTCCGGGTCCGGCAAGGAGCTGGCTGCGCGCACCCTTCATGCGCTTTCCCAGCGTTCGGGCAGTCCCTTCGTCGTCATCAACGCCGCCGCCATCACGCCGGAGCGCATGGAGGTCGAGCTGTTCGGCATCGAGCAGTCGAACGGCAGCCAGCAGGCCAAGATTGGCGCGCTGGAGGAGGCGCATACGGGAACCCTGTTCATCGACGAAATCGCCGACATGCCGCGCGAGACGCAGAGCAAGATCTTGCGCGTGCTGGTGGAGCAGACCTTCCAGCGGGTCAATGGCAGCACCAAGGTCGCGGTCGACGTGCGCATCATTTCCTCGACGGCGCGCAATCTCGAAGAAGAGATCGCGTCTGGCAAATTCCGCGAAGATCTGTTCCACCGGCTCTCGGTCGTGCCGATCCGCGTGCCGCCGCTCGCCGAGCGGCGCGAAGACATTCCCGAACTGATCGAGTATTTCCAGGATCAGATTTCGCAGTCGACCGGCCTGTCCAAGCGCCGCATCGGCGACGACGCGCTCGCGGTCCTGCAATCGCATGACTGGCCCGGCAATGTCCGCCAGCTGCGCAACAATGTCGAGCGGCTGATGATCCTCGCCGGCGGAGATCCGGACGCCATCATCACGGCGAACATGCTGCCGCCCGACGTCGGTTCGATGGTGCCCAACATGCCGCGCGGCAATGGCGGCGAGCACCTGATGGGGATGCCGCTGCGCGAAGCGCGCGAGGCGTTCGAGCGGGAATATCTGCGCGCCCAGATCAGCCGGTTTGGCGGCAATATTTCGCGCACCGCCGAATTCGTCGGCATGGAGCGATCGGCGCTGCATCGCAAACTGAAGGCGCTGGGGATGGACTGAGCCGGTCCGATGTCGCGGGTGGCGTATGTCAGTGGCCGCTATCGGCCGCACCGTGACGCCATGGTGCATGTCGAGGACCGGGGCTTCCAGTTCGGCGACGGCGTGTACGAAGTATGCGAGGTGTTCGGCGGCCGGCTGGTCGACGAACGTCGCCATATGGAGCGGTTGCGGCGCTCGCTCTCCGAACTGCGCATCGACTGTCCGCTGCCGCTCCGCGCTCTGAGCGTCGTGCTGCACGAGGTCGTCCGGCGGAACAGGGTCGCCGACGGCATCGTATACCTTCAGATCACCCGCGGCGTCGCCAGGCGCGAACATGCCTTTCCTTCCCCTGCGACGGCGCCGTCGATCGTCGTCTCGGCGCGCCGGCTCGATCGCAGCCAGGGCGAGCGCCTGGCGCAGGCGGGCATTGCCGTCATCACCCGGCCGGAGACGCGGTGGGCGCGGGTCGATATCAAATCGATTGCGCTGCTCCCCAATGTGCTCGCGCGGCAGGCCGCGCGGGAGCAGGGGGCGCGCGAGGCCTGGTTCGTCGACCGCGACGGCCGCGTGACCGAGGGGGCCGCGTCGAACGCCTGGATCGTCACCCGCGAGGGGACCGCGATCACCCGGCCGGCCGGGTGCGACATCCTGCGCGGGATTTCCCGCGAGGTGGTGCGGGAGACGCTCGCGGCGGCGCGGATCGGCTTCGAGGAGCGCGCATTCCGGGTGGAAGAGGCCCTCGCCGCGCGCGAGGCGTTCATCACCGCGGCAAGCCTGCTGGTGATGCCGGTCGTGCGTATCGACGGACACGCCATCGGCGACGGCAGGCCCGGGCCGGTCGCCGCCGCATTACGCCAAGCGTTCCATAACCATGCGGAATTCTCCTGATGCCGGAAAGGGATGTCCGCCACCGTGGATGCTGTCAGCTTGGGCTTGCGCTCTCCCGCCCGGTGCCATCTAATGTCATTGCCCACGCCTTGTCGCTCGTCACCGGGAGACGTGTGGCCGGGCGCGAAAAAATCCCATCTCGCTAAGGGGCCGCGAGCAAAACGGAAACAACGGCCATGGCAGCCGATCGATCACAAAACCTACAAGACACCTTCCTCAATTACGTCCGCAAGAACAAAACGCCGCTGACGATCTTTCTTGTTAACGGAGTCAAGCTTCAGGGCGTGGTGACCTGGTTTGATAACTTCTGCGTGCTGTTGCGGCGGGACGGCCACTCACAGCTCGTATACAAGCACGCGATCTCAACCATCATGCCGGGTCACCCGATCCAGTTGTTTGAGGGCGCCGAAGAAGCAGCGGAAAAGGTCTGATTGGAGCCCCGTCGTCGCGACACTCGCACTGGAAAGCTGAGCCCGCCGACGGGCTCGGGCAGCGCACGCGCGATCGTGGTGGGACCTTATCTGCGGGCGACCAAACCCGACGCGGAGGCGAGCCGCGGCGGCAAGGCGCAGCGTTCGCCTCAGGCCCGCCTCGACGAGGCGGTCGGTCTCGCGCGCGCAATCGACCTCGCGGTCGTGAACGCGGGCGTGGTCATGCTCGCGGCGATCCGCCCCGCCACCTATCTCGGCAAAGGCAAGGTCGAGGAGATTGCGGGCCTCGTGAAAAGCCTCGAGGCCGCCCTCGTGGTGATGGATTGCGCGCTCTCGCCGGTGCAGCAGCGCAATCTCGAACGGGCGTGGAACGCCAAGGTCGTCGATCGCACCGGCCTCATCCTCGAAATCTTCGGCCGGCGCGCGGCGACGCGCGAAGGTTCGCTGCAGGTCGAGCTTGCCCATCTCACTTATCAGCGCAGCCGGCTGGTGCGCTCCTGGACCCATCTCGAGCGGCAGCGCGGCGGTTTCGGCTTTCTCGGCGGGCCGGGCGAGACCCAGCTCGAGGCGGACCGCCGCATCATCGCCGAGCGCATCGCGCGGATCGAACGCGACCTCGAAGGCGTCAAGCGCACGCGCGGTCTGCATCGCACCAGCCGCAAGCGCGTGCCTTATCCGATCGTCGCGCTGGTCGGCTACACCAATGCCGGCAAGTCGACGCTGTTCAACCGGCTGACCAACGCCGCGGTCCTGTCGACCGACATGCTGTTCGCCACCCTCGACCCGACGCTGCGCGCGGTCGACCTGCCGCATGGCGCGCGCATCATCCTGTCCGACACGGTCGGATTCATCTCCGACCTGCCGACCATGCTCGTCGCCGCCTTCCGCGCCACCCTTGAAGAGGTGATCGAGGCCGACCTGATCCTGCATGTGCGCGATGTTTCGCACGGAGACACCCAGGCGCAGTCGCTCGACGTCGAAGAGGTGCTCGACGGACTAGGGATCAAGCCCGAGGACGGGCGCATCATCGAGGTGTGGAACAAGATCGATCGCGTCGATGCGGCGGAGCGCGAGCGCCTCGCCAATCTCGCCAAGCGGCAGCCGCCGGAGCATCGGCCGATGCTCGTATCCGCCATGAGCGGGGAGGGGATCGATGCGCTCGTCCCCGCGATCGAAGCGCACATCGCGCGCTCGCGCATCACCCTCACCGTGGACCTCGATGCGGCCGAGGGCGCCGCAATGAGCTGGCTGCATCGCCATGCGGAGGTGCTCGACAAGGCGACGACGGAGGAGGGCCGGACCGCGGTGCGCATCCGCGTCGATCCGACCAAGGAGGGGGTCGTGCGCGGCAAGTTCGGCGCGCGCATCCGCGCCGCAAGTTAGGGCCGACGCGCGCAATCACCCGCCGCTTCCGGCGCGCTCCGCCTTCTTCGCCTCGTCCCACAGCGCGTCCATCTCGGCGAGCGTCGCCTGTTCCGGCGCTTTTCCCTGCGCCGCGAGCGCACGCTCGATCGAGGCGAAGCGCCGCTCGAATTTCAGGTTGGTCTCGCGCAAGCTCCGCTCCGGATCGGCCCCGAGATGGCGGGCAAGGTTGACGACGACGAACAGAAGGTCGCCGACTTCCGCCCCGGCCTCTGCCTTGTCGCCCGCTTCGATCGCCTGCGCGACCTCCTCGGTCTCCTCGCGCATCTTGTCGAGCACCGCCAGCGGGTCGTTCCAGTCGAAGCCGACCCGGCCGGCCTTCTGCTGGAGCTTGAGCGCGCGGGTGAGGGCGGGGAGGGCGCCCGGCACGCCCGCGAGCGCACCGGTCCGCTCGGCCGGCGCGCCGCCGCGCGCCTTCGCGCGTTCGGCCTTTTCCTCTTCCTTGATGCGATGCCACAGGCCTTCGACCGCCTCGGGCGAAAGCCCGCGCGCCTCGCCGAACACATGCGGATGCCGGCGCAGCAGCTTGCGCGTGATGCTCTCCACCACGTCGCCGAAGTCGAATGCGCCTTGCTCCTGCGCCATGCGGGCGTGGAACACGACCTGGAGCAGGAGGTCGCCCAGTTCGTCCTTCAGGTCGACGAGATCGCCGCGTCCGATCGCATCGGCGACTTCATAGGCCTCCTCGATCGTGTAGGGCGCGATGCTCGCAAAATCCTGGGCGAGGTCCCACGGGCAGCCCGCGCCGGGCGTGCGCAGCGCCGCCATGATCTCGATGAGCCGGTGAATGTCGCGGGCAGGGGTCATGCCGCTCCCCGGCAGCGCAGGATATTCATCGCCTTTAGGCCCATCACCACCTCTCCGCTCTGATTGAGAACCTCGATCTGCGTCCGCACCATGCCGCGATCCGGCTTCGAGCGCGACCGGCTGGCTTCGAGGATACGCACGCGAATGCGCAATTCGTCGCCCGGCCGCACCGGCTTGTACCAACGCAGCTCGTCCAGCCCCGGGCTCGCGAGGCTCGCGACCTTCGAGAGGTAGTGTTCGGCATAGAGCCGCATCAGCAGCGCCGAGGTGTGCCAGCCGCTCGCGATCAGCCCGCCGAACGGGCCGGCCGCGGCCTTGTCAGGGTCGGTGTGCATGTCCTGCGGATCGAACCTGCGGCCGAACTCGAGCACCTCGGTCTCGGTCACCGCCACCGGTCCGTACACGCCTTCGAAGCCGGGGCGGTAGTCCTCAAAATAGCGGTCATCAATCGGCGTCGAAAATTCCGACGGGCTCATTCACGAACTCTCCTCACATCGCCAAGGCTGACCGGCGACAGGTAAAGCATGCCTGCTGCGCCGAGGCGACCCGGTGGTTTTCACGGCGAGGAGTGAGCGGATGCAGCGCTCAGGACTCCGCAGGTCCGGACCCATGATTCGCATAAGAGATATTATGGAATATTTTTTCCCACCGTGAACGGTGCCGATTTAGCGTTTTCGCACAAGGCTTTGCTGGCAGAACCGAAGGAGAAGCGTTGCCGGGTAGCGCCGGAAATCGTTCTCAGCTCACGCAGGTGCGGTTGGCCGGCGCATCGGTGCTCGCGCTGTTCCGGCACACGCAGCGCGGCGGGCGGTCGAGGACCGAGACGGTGACCGTGGTGATGCGGTCCTTTTTGACCAGCAGGTCGCACAGCAGAGCGAGCTGGCCGCCCGGACCCTCGATGTGCAGCTTGTGGGGGCCGACCTTGGCGCGCAGGATGGCCTGGCCCTTCTTGACGGGGTCGAGCTTTGCGGCGTCCAGCACGAGCGCCGCCGGCGTCTGCGGCGATACGGGAATAGTCTTTATCTCGAGATAGCCCTCGCCCTGGTCCCGGTTGCAGCCAGCGAGCGCCGACCCGGCGAGTCCCGCCGCCAGCACCGCGGCGCGGCAGGCGCGCATCTCAGACCCCCGGCGGCTTGATCCCGCCGATCAGCGCCTTGAGCTTGTCGGAGGCGTCGCGGATATCCCGGGTGAGACTGCGGATGACGTCGAGCGCCTCGGTCGCGCGGCGGATCTGCAGCATCTCGTGGACGAAGTCCTCGCGCGTTTGCAGCGTCCGCAACAACTCGGCGAACTCCTTGCGGGCCGTGTCGAGGTCCTCGTTCGCGCGCTCGGTCTCGCCGATCATCTTGCGCCACTGATCGAGCAGGAAATCCCGCTCCTCGGGTTTGAAGCGGGCGCCCTGCTCTATCTCTTTGACCTTCGTCCGCGCATGCGCGAGCGCCTTGGCGCCGAGCTGCGACACGGGTCCGTTGTCGGACACCGCGCCAAGCATGCCGGCGACAGCGCTGCGCAGCTCCTCGATTTCCTTGCGCGCTTTCTCCACATCGGCGATGGCGTCGATCGACTTTGCGCTGTCCTCGATCTTCTTGCTGAGTTCGGGATAGCTCTTCTTGAACTCCTCGACCTGCCGCGAGAAGTCTTCGACCGGCGTGATGGCGTCGGCGTTGGCGGAACCCGACTCGGCGCGGGCCGACCCGCCGCCCGGCGCGCCGAGCGCAAGCAGCGCCGCGGCGAGGAGCGACAACACGGGCTTACGAACGGCTGGCGGAAACAAACGCGACATCGGTGCGACCTGCGGTTTTCCGGAGAAGCGGTCCCTCAAGCTTCGGCCCCAGTGCGGCGGAAGCGTGGCGCAACGGCCCGCGCAAGCGTCGCAGATTGCGCCGCGAAACTCTTAGGCGTTCAACACCCGGCCATAGGCGTCGAGCACGGCCTCTTTCATCATCTCGGACAGCGTCGGATGCGGGAAGATCGTGTGCATCAGCTCTTCCTCCGTGCTCTCGAGGTTCATCGCCACCACATAGCCCTGGATCAATTCGGTCACCTCGGCGCCCACCATATGCGCGCCGAGCAGCTGGCCGGTCTTCTTGTCGAAGATCACCTTGACGAAGCCCTGATCCTCGCCGAGCGCGATCGCCTTGCCGTTGGCGGCGAACGGAAAGCGCCCGACCCGAATATCGAACTTCTCCTTCGCCGCCGCTTCGGTGAGGCCGACCGAGGCGATCTGCGGCGAGCAATAGGTGCAGCCCGGGATCATCAGCTTGTTCATGGGGTGCGGGTCGAGCCCCTTGATCGCCTCGATGCAGATGACTCCCTCGTGCTCGGCCTTGTGCGCGAGCATCGGCGGACCCGCGACGTCGCCGATCGCGTATATGCCGGGCACATTGGTGCGGCACTGGCCGTCGATCACGATGGTTCCGCGGTCGGTCTTCACGCCGAGCTTTTCCAGCCCGAGCCCCTCGATATTGCCGACGACGCCGACGGCCGAAATGACGCGGTCTACGGCGAGCGTCTGCGTTGACCCCTTGCCGTCGTCGATGGTCGCGCTCACGCCATTCGCCTGCTTGTCGAGCTTGGTCACCTTCGCGCCCGTCATGATCTTGATGCCCTGCTTCTCGAACTGCTTGCGGGCGAAGCTTGCGATTTCGGCGTCCTCGACGGGCAGAATCTGCGGCAGGATCTCGACCACGGTCACCTCGGCGCCCATGGTGCGGTAGAACGAGGCGAACTCGATGCCGATCGCGCCGGAGCCGATCACCAGCAGCGACTTCGGCATCGCTTCCGGCGCCATCGCCTCGAAATAGGTCCAGACGAGCTTGCCGTCGGGCTCGAGGCCCGGCAGCACGCGCGGCCGCGCCCCGGTCGCGATGATGATGTGCTTCGCCGCATACTGGCCAGGCGCGAGCGCGCCCTTCGGCGCATCCGCCTTGGTGGGCTTCACCGTGACTTTTCCGGGCGCGTCGATCGCCGCCTCGCCCCAGATCACGGCGACCTTGTTCTTCTTCATGAGGAAGCCGACGCCCTCATTCAGCCGCTTCGACACCGCGCGGGAGCGCTTCACCACGGCGCTCGGGTCGTAACCGAACTTCTCAACCGTCAGCCCGAAATCGTTGGCGTGCTTAAGGTAATTGAATATCTCCGCCGAACGCAGGAGCGCCTTGGTCGGGATGCAGCCCCAGTTGAGGCAGATGCCGCCGAGATGGTTCTTTTCGACGATTGCGGTCTTGTAGCCGAGCTGCGCCGCGCGGATGGCGGTGACATAGCCGCCGGGGCCCGAGCCGATGATCAGGACGTCGAAGGAGGTCTCGGGCATCGCTGTCTCTCAAGCTGTCGTGGAAAGAACGAGTTGGCGTGGCCGGGCGTTCCGACCCGGCAACCCCATCGGGCAAGCGTTTCCGGCTGCGCAAAAAAGCAATGTGGTCATTCACCGGCCGCGGATGGAAGCGGTTGCTGATGTCGAAGATCAAGCTCACGCGGGACAGCACCCCGACGCTCTCGGCGACGCCCTCCGCCCTACTCTCGCGTCTCCAGCGCCTCGACCTTGCGTTCGAGCGCGGAAAGCCGCTCCTCGACTTGCTTGGCGGCGTAGCGGCCGAGAATGCTTTCTCCCTCGAACGACGCCTCGCGCTGCGCCTTGACGAGCCTCTCCACGGCGCGCAGCCGGGCGTCCAATCCATCGAAGCGTGAGCCCATTTTGGAACGCAGGTCGGCAAAGCCCTGCCGCGTCTCGTCGCGCATCTCGTCGAATCCGCGGCGCGTCTCTTCGCGCCTCTCGCGCAGCATCGGCATGATCATGTCGGTCGGTTCGGGCATGTCTCTTTCGCGCCGTTCTCTTCAGCCTGAAGATAAGAACTCTGACGCCCCAATATAACGCCGTGGTCACACCACCATCAGCACCGGATGCTCGATCAGCGCCTTGAAGGCGGTGATGAGTTCGGCGCCGAGCGCGCCGTCGACGGCGCGGTGGTCGGTCGAGAGCGTCGCCCTCATCTGCGTCGCCACCTCGATCTTGCCGGAGCGCACGACCGCCCTCTCCTCGCCCGCGCCGACCGCGAGAATGGTCGCATGCGGCGGGTTGATCACGGCGGCGAACTCCTCGATCCCGTACATGCCGAGATTGGAGACGACCGTCGCGCCGCCCTGATACTCCTCGGGCTTCAGCCGGCGATTGCGCGCGCGAGCGGCGAAATCCTTGATCTCGGCCGAGATCGCCGAAAGCCCCTTCGTGTCCGCTCGCCGCACGATCGGCGTCATCAGCCCGCCGGGAATGGCGACCGCGACCCCCACATCGGCGTGCTTGTGCTTGAGCATGCCGGCCTCGGTCCAGGTGACGTTCGCCTCCGGCACGCGCATCAGCGCGAGCGCGAGCGCCTTGATGACGAAGTCGTTGACCGAGAGCTTCCAGGCGGGCTTGCCGTCCTTGTCCTTGGGCGCGGCGGCGTTGATCTCTTCGCGCGCGCGCAGCAGGCCGTCGATGGTGCAGGTGACGGTGAGATAGAAATGCGGAATCGTCTGCTTCGCGAGAACCAGGCGCTGCGCGATGATCCGGCGCATCTGGTCGTGCGGCACGAACTCGTAGGCGCCGGGCTCGTAGAGCGCGCGGATGGCTTCGTCCGACGGCGCCAGCGCCGGCGGCGGGGCTGCCGTCGGAGCGGCGGGCGCCGCCGACGGAGCGCGCGGCCCCCTGCCCTGTTTCGCTTGCTCGATATCGCGTGCGACGATGCGCCCGTGCGGGCCCGATCCCTCAAGGCCGGAAAGCTCGATGCCGGCCTCGCGCGCAAGCCGCCGCGCGAGCGGCGAGGAAAAAATCCGCCCGCCGCCATTCGCGCTGGCCGGTCCTGATCCGCCGTCGTGTAGCCCTGCCTTCATCACGGTCCCCGGCGTCTGAGCTTGCGCCCCCTCGCCCGCCGCCCGAGCGCCCTCACCCGGTGCGCTACGCGCCCCGACCTCTCCCCGCCGGGGAGAGGTGGAAGTCCCGGTTTGGGGCGAGGAAACGGTCGTTGAAGCAGATGCGGCCTTCGCAGACGAAGCGCCCTTCGCCTCTCCCTGTTGGGGAGAGGCCGGCGCTCCCGAAGGAGGGCCGGGTGAGGAGGAACCGGCCGGCGTCGCCTTCGCCGCGGCTTCCGCCGTCGCCGTCACCACCTCGCCTTCGACGGCGAGAACGGCGATCGGCTGGTTGACCGGGACGTCGTGCGTGCCTTCGGCGACCAGGATGCGCGCGAGCGTCCCCTCGTCGACCGCCTCGTATTCCATCGTCGCTTTGTCGGTCTCGATCTCGGCGATGATGTCGCCCGAGCGCACCTTGTCGCCTTCCTTCTTCAGCCACTTGGCGAGATTGCCCTTTTCCATCGTGGGCGAGAGCGCGGGCATGAGTATATTGATCGGCATGGCAATGGCTTTCCGCTGCGCAAGCAGGATCGCGGGACGTCAGCCCTCCGGCGTGGAAGGCGGCGGTTTCGCGCGTTTGCGCCGCGCGGACTTCGCCGCGGAACTCGGCTTGCGTTGTGACGCGTCGGCTGCGCTTTCGGGCGAAGTCGCCGCGGCCGAACCCTGTTCCGGCACGACCGTCGCGCCCATCTCGGCGGCGTAGGCCTCCTCGATCTCCGTCAGCGCCTCGGCCTCGGTGAGATCGGTTTCCATCGAGTAGAGCAGCGCGAGCCGGCGCGTAATGTCGGCGAGCACCTCGCCCCATTGCGCCGGGTCTTTGAAGGCGTGGCGCGCGGTCACATAGAGCTCGTCGTCAACCAGGCCGGCGCGCAGGATTTCCACGCCGCCATTGGCGATCGCCTCGTTCGGGATCGCGAGCGCGTCGTAGATCGGTTGGTCGGATGATGGCATGAGCGTTACCGGTAACTGACCGCGCGCGCGGCGGCGACCACCTCGTCGACCGAGGGCAGCGCGAGCTTTTCGAGATTGGCGGCATACGGCATCGGCACGTCCTTGCCGCAGACGCGGGCGACCGGCGCATCGAGATAGTCGAAGGCGGCCTCCATGATGCGCATCGCGATCTCCGCGGCGACGCCCGACTGCGGCCAGCCCTCCTGCACCACGACGCAGCGATTGGTCTTGCGTACGGAGGCGAGGACCGTTTCGGTGTCCATCGGCCGCAGCGTGCGCAAATCGATCACCTCCGCCTCGATGCCGAGCTTGGCGAGTTCGTCCGCCGCCTTGAGCGCGTAAGTCATCCCGATCGACCAGGAGACGATGGTGACGTCCGCGCCCGCGCGCGCGACGCGCGCCTTGCCGATCGGCACGAGATAGTCGTCGAGCTTGGGCACATCGAACGAATGGCCGTACAGGATTTCATTTTCGAGGAAGATGATCGGATTGGGATCGCGGATCGCCGACTTGAGCAGGCCCTTGGCGTCCGCCGCCGTATAGGGCGCAACGACCTTCAGACCGGGGATGTGCGAATACCAGGAGGAATAATCCTGGCTGTGCTGGGCGGCGACGCGCGCCGCCGCCCCGTTGGGGCCGCGGAAAACGATCGAGCAGCCCATCTGCCCGCCGGACATGTAAAGCGTCTTCGCCGCCGAATTGATGATCTGGTCGATCGCCTGCATCGCGAAGTTGAAGGTCATGAACTCGACGATCGGCTTCAGGCCGGCGAGCGCCGCCCCTACCCCGAGCCCGGCAAAGGCGTGCTCGGTGATCGGGGTGTCGACCACCCGTTCGGGTCCGAATTCCTGCAGAATGCCCTGGGTGACTTTGTAGGCGCCCTGATACTCCGCCACCTCCTCGCCCATGACGAAAATGTTGGGATCGCGGCGCATTTCCTCGACGATGGCGTCGCGCAGCGCTTCGCGCACGGTCATCGGCACGAGTTCGACGCCCCCTTCGGGCGTCTCCGGCTCGGGCTCCGCCTGCGGCTTGGGCGGGGTCGCGACCGCCGACACGGGTTCGGCCGGCGTCTTGAGCTGCTCAGCCGCGGCCGTCGGCGCGGCAGGCGGCGCCGACTGCGCGGCTTTCATCTGTTCGGCGGGGGCTTCCGCCCGCGGCGTCGATGCCGGCGCGCCGGCCTTGATCGCGGAGGCGTCCTCGCCTTCGGCGAGGATCACCGCGATCGGCGTGTTGACGGCGACGTCATTCGTGCCGGCGGCCACCAGAATCTTGCCCAGCGTCCCGTCGTCGATCGCCTCGACTTCCATCGTGGCCTTGTCGGTCTCGATCTCAGCGATCACGTCGCCGGTCTTGACCTTGTCGCCCTCCTTCTTGACCCACTTGGCGAGATTGCCCTTCTCCATGGTGGGCGACAGCGCGGGCATGAGCACCTGGACTGGCATCGACGTTTTCGACCTCTATTTTCGCGCGTCCTCGGCTCACCGGGAGCCGCGACGCCGCGCGTACATGTTCTGTTCGACCGGTAAACTCTCGTAAATGCCTGCGCTCAGCGGAGCACGTCCGTGAAAAGCTCGGACGGATCCGGCTCCGGATCGTAGGTGGCGAACTCGGCCGCATCATTGACGCGCTTGCGAACCTCGGCATCCATCTTCTTCAGGTCGTCCTCGGTCGCAAAATTATTGGCGAGGATGCGCGCCCGCGCATGCTCGATCGGATCGCTCTCGACGCGGACCTTCTCCACCTCCTCGCGGGTGCGGTACTTCGCCGGATCGGACATCGAATGGCCGCGATAGCGGTAGGTCTTCATTTCCAGAATGTACGGGCCGTTGCCCTCCCGACACCAGGCGATCGCCCGCTCGCCGGACGCCTTCACCGTTCGCACATCCATCCCGTCGACCAGTTCGCCCGGGATGTTGAACGAGGCGCCGCGTTTGGAGAGATCGGGCTGCGCGCTCGCCCGGGCGACCGAGGTGCCCATCGCGTAGCGGTTGTTCTCGATGATGTAGAGCACGGGCAGCTTCCACAGGGCGGCCATGTTGAAGCTCTCATAGACCTGGCCCTGATTGGCCGCGCCGTCGCCGAAATAGGTGAGGCAGACGAAACCGTTCTTGCGATAGCGGTTGGCGAAGGCGATGCCCGTCCCCAGCGAGACCTGGGCGCCGACAATGCCGTGCCCGCCATAGAAGTTCTTCTCGCGGCTGAACATGTGCATCGAGCCGCCTTTGCCTTTGGAATAACCGCCGCGCCGCCCGGTCAGTTCGGCCATGACGCCCTTGGGGTCCATCCCGCAAGCAAGCATGTGGCCATGGTCGCGATAGCCGGTAATGACCTGGTCGCCCTCGCGCATCGCCATCTGCATGCCGACGACCACGGCCTCCTGACCGATATAGAGGTGGCAGAAGCCGCCGATCAGCCCCATGCCGTAGAGCTGGCCCGCCTTCTCCTCGAAGCGGCGGATCAGCAGCATGTCGGCATAGGCCGTGAGGTCGAGTTCCTTGCCCAGCTCCAAAATGGGACCGGCATCGACCGGCACGATAGAGGAACGGGCAGGCTGCGCGCGCTCGGGGGCATCCGCGGCTTTTTTCTGAACGGCCATGATCATCCTGTCCCGGTCGAACGAAAATACCCCATAGCCCAAATCGCGGGGCCGCGAAAGAACGGCCGCGGGCCTTAGAGATTATCTCATGTGAGGCGATGAGCCGTCCCCTGCAAGGGCGAGCGCCGCCGCTCGGACCTGCAGCCAATCACGGTGCGCCGGTAAAGATGACAACGTCGCGACGCTCGACATAGTTCAGCAGAGAGCGCGCCCGCTCTTCCAGGAGGTCGGGATCGAGCCGCTCGGGCTTGAGCAGCGCGACGCGGCGCTGCCATTTTTCGCGCTCCGCCTTGGTGGCGGCAAGCTCGGCCGTCAGCTCGGCGATCTGTTGGTTGAGGTCCTTGCGCGCGTTCAGCCCGCGGTCGCCCGTATAGGCATGAACGCCGAAATAGCCGATCACGATCGCCGCCGTGAGATGCAGGGACAGCGCGGTGAAAAAGGACCGGAGCCAGGGACGCGAGACCATGCGGCGCACAGTGCCGCCGTGTCCATTAAAGGTTCTTTAACGACGGCAGGTTTTACGGCCTGCGTGAGCACAGCCCTGACCGCTCCGCGCTGCGGGGAGAGAGCGGATTCCGCGCGTCCAGCGCGGAATCCGGGAGGGCGTGGGTGCTGCAAAGCCTTTAACCCCCTCTCCCCGCGAACGGAGAGAGGGAGAGGGAGGACTAAGCCAGCGCCTTCAGCGCCGCCCGTCCGGCGTATTGCGCCTGCTCGCCCAGTTGCTCCTCGATGCGCAGGAGCTGGTTGTACTTGGCGACGCGGTCGGAGCGGGCGAGCGAGCCGGTCTTGATCTGCCCGCAATTGGTGGCGACCGCGAGGTCGGCGATGGTGGCGTCCTCGGTCTCGCCCGAGCGGTGCGACATCACGGCGGTGTAGCCCGCCTTGTGCGCCATCTCGACCGCCGCGAGCGTTTCGGTGAGCGAGCCGATCTGGTTGACCTTGACCAGGATGGAGTTGGCGATGCCCTTCTTGATGCCCTCGGAGAGCCGCTTGACATTGGTGACGAACAGGTCGTCGCCGACGAGCTGGCACTTCGTGCCGACCAGGTCGGTCAGCTTCTTCCAACCCTCCCAGTCGTCCTCCGACATGCCGTCCTCGATGGACACGATCGGATAGCGCGCGACGAGGTCGGCGAGGTACTTGGCCTGCTCGTCGCCTGAGCGTTTTTTGCCTTCGCCTTCATAGTTGTAGACGCCGCCTTTAAAAAATTCCGTCGAGGCGCAATCGAGCGCGATGCAGACGTCCTCGGCGGGCTTGTAGCCGGCCTTCTCGATCGCCTTCATGACGAAGCCGAGCGCAGCGTCGGCGGACGGCAGGTTGGGCGCGAAGCCGCCTTCGTCGCCGACATTGGTGTTGTGGCCGGCTTCCTTCAGCCCCGCCTTGAGCGTGTGGAACACCTCCGCGCCCATGCGCAGCGCCTCGGCGAAGGTCGCCGCGCCCACCGGCATGATCATGAATTCCTGGAAGTCGATCGGATTGTCGGCGTGCACGCCGCCATTGACGATGTTCATCATCGGCACCGGAAGGATCCGGGCCGAGGTGCCGCCGACATAGCGATAGAGCGGCATGTCCTTGGCGGCGGCGGCGGCCTTCGCGACCGCGAGGGAAACGCCGAGAATGGCGTTCGCGCCGAGCCGCGCTTTGTTCGGCGTGCCGTCGAGCTTGATCATGGTCTCGTCGATCTTGGCCTGCTCTTCGGCGTCGAGACCGCTGATCGCGTCGTAGATCTCGCCGTTGACCGCCTCGACCGCCTTGGTCACGCCCTTGCCGAGATAGCGCTTCTTGTCGCCGTCGCGCAGCTCGACCGCTTCATGCGCGCCGGTCGATGCGCCCGAGGGCACCGCGGCGCGGCCCTCGCTCCCCTCCTCCAGAATGACTTCGACCTCGACGGTCGGGTTTCCTCGGCTGTCGAGAATTTCACGGCCGATAACATCGACGATGGCGGTCATTGGGCCCCCGGTCTGCATTTGTGTGAGTTGGCGAGCGGGTTTCTAACAGGACGCAGCCCTCCGGCCAAGCGCCGCCGGATGGACGCCGGGCAATCATTCGATAGATTGGCGACCGGAGTACGTCATGGCGCGCAAACCCCGGTCCCTTCAGCTCGGCCGTCCGACCGCCCTCCCCGCCTCGCCCGCGGAGGCGCAGCTCGACCGCGTGCCGAACCCGCATGCGGACACGCTCTATGCGGCGCGCTTCACCTTCCCCGAATTCACCGTGATGTGCCCGGTCACCGGCCAGCCGGACTTTGCCACGATCGTCATCGATTACGCGCCGCGGCGCTTCCTCGTGGAATCGAAGTCGTTGAAGCTCTACCTCAACAGCTTCCGCAATCACGGCGCATTCCATGAGGATTGCACGGTCGCCATCGGCAAGCGTCTGGTCGCGCTGCTGAAGCCGCGCTGGCTGCGCGTCGGCGGCTATTTCCATCCGCGCGGCGGCATGCCGATCGACGTGTTTTTCCAGGCGGGACGGCCGCCGGCCGGCCTGTGGGCGCCCGACCAGGGCGTGCCGCCCTATCGCGGGCGCGGCTGACGGTTCACTTGCGGAATGACGAAGTCGCCTCTGATCCCCCGCAATTTCTTCGATCGCAGCGTGCATGCGGTCGCGCCCGAACTGATCGGGGCGACATTTCTGTTTGGCGGGGTCGGCGGGATCGTCGTCGAGGTGGAGGCCTATCACCACACCGATCCCGCGGCGCACAGCTATGTCGGCCGCACCGCGCGCAACGCGGTCATGTTCGGGCCGCCCGGGCACGCCTATGTGTATCGCTCCTACGGCGTGCACTGGTGCGTGAACTTCGTCTGCGAGGCGGAGGGGAGCGCGAGCGCCGTGCTGCTCCGCGCGCTCGCCCCGACGGCGGGGATCGCGATCATGCGCGAGCGCCGCGGCGTCGCGAACGAGCGCCTGCTGTGCTCCGGCCCCGGCCGCCTGTGCCAGGCGCTCGCCATTACCGATGCGCACAACGGCTGGCCGCTCGATCGGCCGCCCTTCGCCCTGCGCGCCGCGGCGGAGCCGCCGGAGATCGCGGCGGGCCCGCGCATCGGCATCACCAAGGCCGCCGACCGGCCCTGGCGCTACGGGCTGAAGGGCTCGCCCTTCCTCAGCCGGCCGTTCCGTGACCGGCCGGCATAGGCGCGCTCCCGCCGAGGAACCACGCCTATTGCAGGGCTTCGCCGTGCTGGCTCAGGTCGAGTCCTTCGATCTCCTGCTGCTTGCTCACCCGCAGCGGCACGAAAGCGCCGATCACCTTCAACAGCACGAAGGTGATCCCGCCCGACCACACAAGCGTCGAACCGACTCCGACGAACTGCATGAGGAGTTGGCGGGGATGGCCTTCGAGCAGGCCGGGATAGCCCGCGGGCGTATCCGCGCTCATCGACAGCGCAGCCGTTGCGAACACGCCGGTAAGCAGCGCGTGCCGGTCGCCCCGCCGACGCCATGCACGCCGAACACGTCAAGCGAGTCGTCGTAGCCGAGGCGCGTTTTCAGCCAGGTGCAGGCGTAGAAGCAGACGGCGCCAGCGATGAGGCCGATCACGACCCCGTGCCAGGGCAGCACGAAACCGGAGGCCGGCGTGATCGTCCCGAGGCCCGCGACCGCGCCCGAGATCATGCCGAGCACGGACGGCTTGCCGCGCGTCCACCATTCGAGCGCCATCCAGGTGAGCGCCCCGGTGGCGGCGGCGAGGTGGGTCGCGACGATCGCGAACACCGCGCGCGAATTGGCGCCGAGCGCCGAGCCGCCGTTGAAGCCGAACCAGCCCACCCACAGGAGGCCGGTTCCGATCACCGCGAGCGACAGGTCATAGGGCGCGAAATTGTCGGAGCCGTAGCCGTAGCGCTGGCCGATCACATAGGCGGCGACAAGGCCGGCGATCCCGGCATTGAGGTGAACGACGAGGCCGCCGGCGAAGTCGAGCACGCCGAGGCTCATCAGCCAGCCGCCGCCCCACACCCAATGGGCGATCGGAACATAGACCAGGAACAGCCAGCCCGCCGCGAACCAGACGAACGCGGAAAACCGCATGCGGTCGGCGATCGAGCCCGCGACCAGCGCCACCGTGATGACCGCGAACGTCATCTGATAGAGCATGAACAGGGCTTCTGGGATGGTCTTGGCGAGCGGACTGACCGTGTCCATGCCGATGCCGCGCAGCCCCACCCGATCGAGCGCGCCGAGAACGGCGCCGTCGCCCGTGAAGGTCAGGCTGTAGCCGGCCGCCGCCCACAGCACCGAGCAGAGCATCGTGCAGAGCAGCGTCTGCGCCATGGTGGCGAGGATGTTCTTCTTGCGCACCATGCCGCAATAGAACAGCGCAAGCCCGGGAATGGACATCATCAGCACGAGCCCGGTCGCCGACAGCATCCAGGCGGTGTCCGCCGCATCGATCGTCGCCGCGCCCTGCGCGAACGCGAAATCCGGTGCGCCCAGGGCAGCGCCGATCGCGCCGCCCAGAAGGCGGCGTCGCCACGCCAGTCTTGTCATGGAATCCCCCTCGGTCGATCGCTCAGAGAGCGTCCTTGTCGCTTTCGCCCGTGCGGATGCGGACCGCCTGATCGATCGATGTGACGAAGATCTTGCCGTCGCCGATCTGCCCGGTTCTGGCGGCCTTGCTGATCGTCTCCACCACCTGGTCCACCTGCCCCTCGGCGACCGCGATGTCGACCCGGACCTTGGGAAGGAAGTTCACGTTGTATTCGGCGCCGCGGTAGATCTCCTTGTGGCCCTTCTGGCGCCCGTAGCCCTTGACCTCGGCGACGGTCATGCCGTGAACGCCTATCGCGATCAGCGCATCGCGGACCTCGTCGAGCTTGAACGGTTTGATGACGGCAGTGACGAACTTCATTGCAGCCCCCTGTGAGAACGGCCCCGGCGGACCAAGGTCGGAGATTCGGTGCGGAAGGCGTGATTACCGCCTCGCCCATTGGCAGGATGCTCAAGATACCGGCGCGGCGAGCGGAAATTAAGCGATTAGTTTTGGCACTTGCGCCGCCTGTGGGCAATCGTCACGGCGCGCGATTGTTGCGAGCGGGCAGCGCCGTGACGGCCGGACCACAGTGACGTCCGACGAATTGCCAGCCTACAAGAAGCGCGCGAGCCTATGGAAGCCACACGAGACACGCGATGCGCCCGCCGGTTCTCAACCCACTGTTCGCTTCGATCATGGCGCTGCCGGGCGTCGGGCCGAAGCTCGAGAAGCTCTATGCGCGTCTCCTCGGGCGCGACGGGGCGCCGCGCGTGCTCGACCTCCTGTTTCATCTCCCCACCGGATCAATCGATCGCCGGGCCCGGCCGAAACTGCGCGACGTCGTGCCGGACAGCGTGGTCACCGTCCTTGTCAAGATCGACCGCCACCGCGCGCCCCCGCCCGGCCGCGCGCGCGCCCCGTATCTGATCTATGCGAGCGACGACGGCGGCGACCTCGTCATCACCTATTTCAATGCGCGGCGGGAGTATCTGGAGAAGCTCCTCCCGGTCGGGGCGCGGCGCTACGTGTCGGGAACGGTGGCCCTCTATGACGGCATGCTGCAGATGGTGCATCCCGACCGCGTCGTCGCCGAGAGCGAGCTGGCGACGCTGCCGCTGATCGAGCCGGTCTATCCGCTGACGGAAGGACTGACGGTAAACCAGGTCCGCCGCGCGATCGAGGCGGCGCTGCCGAACCTTCCGGCGCTGCCGGAATGGCAGGACGCGGCCTTTCTCGCACACTCCGGTTTCCCTGCCTTTGCCGACGCGCTGCGGCGGATACACCGCCCGGCGGAGCCCGGCGACGTCCTGGCGGGCTCGCCCGCCTGGTCGCGGCTCGCCTATGACGAGTTCCTCGCCGGCCAGCTCGCGCTCATGCTGGTGCGCGCGCATATGCGGCGGGCGAGCGGGCGCGCGACCTTTGGCGACGGGCGATTGCGCACGCGCATCGTCTCCGCCCTGCCCTATAAGCTGACGCCGTCGCAGACGCGCGCGCTCGCCGACATCGTCGGCGACCTCGCAAGACCTGAGCGCATGCTGCGGCTGCTGCAGGGCGATGTCGGCTCCGGCAAGACGGTGGTGGCGCTGCTCGCCTGCGCCGCCGCGATCGAGGCGGGCCGCCAGGCGGCGCTGATGGCGCCGACCGAGATCCTCGCGCGCCAGCATCTCAAGACCATAGCTCCGCTGGCCGAGGCGGCGGGCATGCGCGTCGCGATCCTCACCGGACGCGAGCGCGGGCGCGAGCGCGCCGAGATGCTCGACCGGCTGGCGCAGGGCGAGATCGACCTCCTCGTCGGCACCCATGCGCTGTTTCAGGAGGAGGTCGCGTTCCGCGACCTCGCGCTCGCGGTGGTCGACGAGCAGCACCGGTTCGGCGTGCACCAGCGCTTGGCGCTCGCCCAGAAGGGGCGCGCCGTCGACGTGCTGGTGATGACCGCGACGCCGATCCCGCGCACGCTCGTGCTCACTTATTTCGGCGACATGGATTCCTCCGAGCTGCGCGAGAAACCGGCGGGCCGCAAGCCGATCGACACCCGCACCATTCCGCTCGACCGGCTCGACGACGTGATCGCCGCGGTCGGCCGCGCGCTCGGCGAGGGCCGGCGCATCTACTGGGTGTGTCCGCTGGTGGAAGATTCGGAAACGATCGATCTCGCCGCCGCGCAGGCGCGCTTTCGCGCGCTCAGGCAGGGGTTCGGCGACGCCGTCGATCTCGTGCATGGCCGCATGCGGGGCGCGGAAAAGGATCGGGCGATGGCGCGCTTCGCCGCGGGCGAGACGCGCCTCCTGGTCGCCACCACGGTGATCGAGGTGGGGGTCGACGTGCCGGAGGCGAGCGTGATGGTGATCGAGCATGCCGAGCGGTTCGGGCTCGCGCAGCTCCACCAGTTGCGCGGCCGCATCGGCCGCGGGGCGGAGCGCTCGAGCTGCCTCCTCCTCTACAAGGCCCCGCTCGGCGAGGCGGCGAAGGCGCGGCTCGCGATCATGCGCGAGACCGAGGACGGCTTCCGCATCGCCGAGGAGGATTTGCGGCTGCGCGGCGAAGGCGACGTGCTCGGCGTCCGCCAGAGCGGCATGCCGGGCTTTCGCGTCGCCCGCATCGAGGCGCATGGCGCGCTCCTGCAGACCGCGCGCGACGACGCAGCCCTCGTGCTCGCGCGCGACCCCGAGCTGAAATCGGAGCGCGGAGCGGCGCTGCGCACCCTGCTCTATCTGTTCGAGCGGGACGAGGCCGTGCGGCTGCTCCGGGCGGGGTAAACAGCCGGTTGGCAAAGCGGGCGTTCGGCCGCGCGCTCAGGCGGGGAGCGCGCCTGGCGTGAGAGACGCCTCGCACACCAGGACCGTGCGGTATTTCTCGTGGACGACGGCAAGCGGCGCGCCGTCAGCCCGATGCAGCAGCACGCGGTGCTCGAAGGCGTGAACAAGCGCGGACTCGCATCGCCCCGCGTCGTTCCGGGCGGCGCCGGCGGCGCGCGGGAGCAGCGCGCAACCGAGTTCTTCGGGCAGGGCGAGCCGCACAAAGAAGGTGCGTCGGCGCGGACCAAGCGCCTCGATCGCCTCCCCGAACGGACAATCGGTCGTCTGCAATCGCCGTCGCATGTCCGGCGTCAGCCGTGCCGGAAAATACCAGTTCATCGCGTCGACCAGCGCGACGCCTCCCAGGACGAGCTGGACCTTGCGGAATGCGACGCCCTGGATGTCGCCGTCAAGCGCCCGCAGGCTGTCGTCATCGAGGGTCTCGGGAATGGCGGCGGCGACGCGGCGGGCGACGATCCGGCCGTCGCCGATGCGTCGTTCGCGGCACCATCGCTCGATCGCGATGGTCGCCAAACGGGCGCTCGCAAGGCACGCGCTCAAGTCCCTGATGGTTTGCAGGCAGCGCGGATGCGCGTGCGCTCCGCTGGGTGCAAAGCCGTCATTCGCAGCGCTTGACGTCATGACGTATTCCAGCGCCGCGCAATGCCGCTCCGGCCCCGGAGCGCCTACTCCGCCGCGGTCTTCGCCGGCCCCGCCTCT
>CAYGZV010000019.1:0-5497 GCA_964354425.1 uncultured Rhodoplanes sp.
CGAGACGGCCGCTGCGCGGCCTCCTCAGGATGAGGTGGAGCGATGTCCGTGCAGCCATTTATTGTTGGGGCGGTATACGGTCACACGCCGAGGTGATGCTGGATGAAGGCCGGATCGGCCTTCAGCTCGGCGGTCGGGCCGTCGAACACGATCTCGCCCTTGGTGAGCACCACGTTGCGGTCGGCGAGCGCGAACAGATCGTCGAGATTTTTGTCGATCACGACCGTCGCGATGCCGGCGGCGCGGATCTGGCGCACGGTCTCCCAGATCTCGTCGCGGATTTTCGGGGCGAGCCCCTCGGTCGCCTCGTCGAGCAGGACGATATCCGGATTGGTCATCAGCGCGCGGCCGATCGCGAGCATTTTCTGCTCGCCGCCCGACAATTGGTTGCCGCCGTGCTGCCGCCGCTCGGCCAGCCGGGGAAACAGCGCATAGATGCGCTCCAGGGTCCAGTCGGCGCGCCCGCTGCCGCCGCTCCGCGCGGCGAAGGTGAGGTTCTCCTTCACCGTGAGATTGGGAAAGACCCCGCGATCCTCCGGCACGAAGGCAAGGCCCGAGCGCGCGACGGCGGACGGACGCCATCCCGTGATGTCCTGCATGCCGAGCGTGATGCGGCCGCTCTTCGGCCGCACGAGCCCCATCAGCGTGCGCAGGAGGGTCGTCTTGCCCATCCCGTTGCGCCCGAGCAGGGTGACCGTCTCCTGCGGCATCACGCGGAAATCGACGTTCCGCAGGATGTGGCTGAGGCCGTAATAGGTGTTGAGGCGCTGCGCTTCGAGCGCAGGCGCGGCGTGCGGCGCAGCGCTCTCGCCGGCCGCGCTCACGCCACCGCCTCGCTCTCGCCGAAGCGGCCGAGATAGGCCTTGCGCACCGCCGGATCGCGGCGAATGTCCTGCGGCGAGCCATGCGCCAGCAGCCGGCCCTCCACCAGCACGGTCAGCGTGTCGGCGGCGGCGAAGATCGCGTCCATGTCGTGCTCGACCAGAATCACCGTGTGGTCGGCGGAAAGATCGCGCAGCAGCGCGGTGACGCGTCCGGTCTCCTCCGGCCCCATGCCGCCGAGCGGCTCGTCGAGGATGAGGAGCCGCGCGCCCGAGGCGATCAGCATGGCGATCTCGAGCTGGCGCTGCTCGCCATGGCTCAGATGCGACGCGACGGTGTCGGCGCGCGCGGACAGCCCGGTTGCGTTGAGCGCGTAGGCGGCCTCGGCCGCTTCCGCCTTGGCGTAGCGGCGCGTGCTGAAACGCAGCGGCTCGGGGTGGCGCGCCTGCGCCGCGATCAGGCAGTTCTCGCGCGCGGTGAAGGGAAGGATGATGTTGGTGCGCTGGTAGCTCCGCCCCAGCCCGCGCCGCGCGATCGCATGCTGGGCCCAGCCGGTGATGTCCTCCCCGTCGAGGCGGATGCGCCCGCTGGTGGAGCGCAGCGCGCCCGAGAGCAGGTTGATGAGCGTCGTCTTGCCGGCGCCGTTCGGGCCGATAATGCCGTGCACCTGATTGGGCGCGAGCCGCAGCGTCACGTCGTTGACCGCGATCAGTCCGCCGAACGCCCGCGACAGGCCCTCGGTCTCGATCGCCTTGCCTTTCATCGGCCGCCGCTCGCGCGCCGTCGCCGGCGCGGGAGCCGCGGCCGCTTCTGCGCCGCGCTTCGGCTCGAGCCAGCCGGCGATTCCGCGCGGCGCGCCCAGCACGGTCGCGATCAGCAGCACCCCGAGCGCGAGCGACCAGTTGGTGGCGATCGGGCCGACCAGGCTCTCGGTCTTGAGCACTTCCTCCACGAGTGAGAAGGAGAGCGCGCCGAGGATCGGCCCGAACAGGGTGCCGACGCCGCCCAGCACCACCATCATGATGGCGAGCCCCGACTGCCGCCAGCCGAACAGATCGGGCGTCACATAGCCGTCGATGGTGGCGTAGAGCACGCCGGCGAGGCCCGCGAAGGCGCCGGCGATGATGAAGCTCAGGAGCTTGTAGACATAGGTGTTGAAGCCAAGCGCCGCGAGGCGGCCTTCGTTCCAGCGGATGCCCTGCAGCACCCGCCCGAACGGCGAACGCGCGAGCGCAAGCAGCGTCGCATACACGATGACCAGAAGCGCGAGGCAGACGAAGAAGAACGTGGTGCGGTGATCGAGGTCGAGGAGCGTCACGCCGGCCAACGAGACCTCGGGCTTGAAGTAGATATACGCCCCGTCGGAACCGCCGGCGATCTTGGTGTCGAAGAACAGCGAGAACAGCATCTGCCCGAAGGCGAGCGTCACCATGATGAAATAGAAGCCGCGGCTGAGCACGGCGACCGCGCCGATCGCGGCGGCGACGAGACCTGCCAGCAGCATCGCCGCCGGAAACGCGATAAGGGCGTTTGAGGCTTCGGTTGTCGATGACACGAAATAGAGGGCGTAAGCGCCGAGCGCGAAGAACATCGCGTGCCCGAAGCTCACGAGGCCGGTAATCCCGATCAGGAGATCGAGGCTCAGCACGAAAATGGCGATGATGAGAAACCGCGTGGTGAATTTCACGGCATAGGGGCCGCCGAACACCGGGATCAGCAGCCCGGCGACGAGCAGCGCGGCCAACACGGCAAGGACGAGCGGGCGCGGCCGGGTCAGCACGTCACGCCCGCCCGAACAGGCCGCCCGGACTGACGACCAGCACGGCCGCCATCAGGGCGTACACCACGACGCTCGCGAATTCCGGGAGAAACACCTTGCCGAACGCATCGGCGAGCCCGATCAGCAGCGCGCCGAAAAACGCTCCCTTGATGCTGCCGATCCCGCCGATCACGACGACAACGAAGGAAATGATCAGGATCGGCTCGCCGATGCCGGGATAGACGCTGTCGATCGGCGCGGCGATCGCGCCGGCCGCGGCCGCGAGCGCGACGCCGGCGGCGAACACGAAGCGGAACAGGAGTCGCGAGTCGATCCCGAGCACCTCGACCATTTCCCGGTTCGACTCGCCCGCGCGGATCATCTGGCCGATCCGGGTGTATTGGATGACATAGACCATGGCCAGCGCGAGCAGGACGCAGAAGCCCGCGACCGCGAGCCGATAGACCGGATAGCTCAGCACGTCGGAGAGCTGCACGCTCGCGGACAGATAGCTCGGGATCGGCACGCTGTGCGGACGCGTGCCCCAGACGACGCGCTGCAGATCGTTGAAGATGAGGATCAGCGCGAAGGTGAGCAGCACCTGTTGCAGGTGATCGCGCCCGTAGAGATGGCGGATGAACAGCCATTCGATCAGCGCGCCAAAGGCGAAGGCGAGCGGGATCCCGATCAACAGCGAGAGGAAAATGTCGCCGGTGTAGCTCGTCAGCGTGAGTGAGAGATACGCCCCGAGCATGTAGAAGGAGCCGTGCGACAGATTGATGATGCCGAGAATCCCGAACACGAGCGTGAGGCCGCTCGCGGCGAGAAAGATCAACAGGCCGTATTGCAGGCCGTTGAGAATCTGGATGAGAACGAGTTCCATGGTTGACGCGGCCGCCCCTCGGTTGGAGACCGGGCGGCGGCGCGGCGCCGCCGCCCGCCGCGCTCAGACGGAAAGCTTGCAGCCGGTCGTGAGATCGGGGAACTCGGTCGCCACCGTCTTCACGAGGGCATTGCCGCCGTCCTTCAGCTCGCGAAGATAGAAGTTCTGGATCGGGTTGTGCGACGAGGACAGCCGGAACGGCCCGCGCGGGCTCTTGAACGACGCTTTCGACATCGCCGCGCACAGCTCGTCGCGCCTGGCGACGTCGCCGCCGACGCCCTTGAGGCCGATTTCCAGGAGCTGCATGGCGTCGAAGCCCTGCACCGCATAGACGTCCGGATAGATCTTATAGGCCTCGTTGAACGCGGCGCGGAACGCCTTGTTCTCCGGATTGTCGAGATCGTCCGCGTAATGCAGCACCGTCTTCACGCCATTGCCGGCGCTGCCGACCGCCTGCTCGACGCCGTCGGTCAAAAAGCCCGGCCCCCACAGGGGGATCGAGGATTGCAGATTGGCGCCGGCATAGTCCTTGATGAACTTCGCCGCGCCGCCGCCGGCGAAGAAGGAGTAGACCGCGTCCGGCTTGAGCGAGGCGATTTCCGCGAGCGCCGCCTGGAACTCGACATTGGGAAACGGGACGGTGATGTCCTTGAGCACCTTGCCCCCGCCTTTGGTGAAGGTGTCGCGGAAGCCTTCGACCATTTCCTCGCCGGCGGCGTATTTCCAGGTGAACGAAACCGCGGTTTTGATCCCGGCGTCGAGCATCGCCGTGCCGGTCGCGAGCCCGACCTGGCCGTTGCTGAACGAGCTGCGGAAGATGTTCTTTGCGCATTGCTGGCGCGTGATGATGTTTGCGCCGGCGTTCGTGTCGATTGTCGGAATGCCAACCTCGCGGGCGATCTTGGTCATCGCCATGGCGACGCCCGAATGCACCGGGCCGGTCAGGATGTCGACCTTCTCGCCCTCGATGAGCTTGGTGGTGAGTTCGGGCGCCTTCGGCGGGCTCGCCTCGTCATCGACCCTGACGAAGACGATCTCGCGCCCCGCGAGCTTGCCGCCCTGCTGCTTGAGATAGAGCTCCATGCCGCGCGTGATCGCTTCGCCGAGCTGCGCATAGGTGCCGCTATAGGGGAGCAGAAGCCCGACCTTGATGGGTTGCGCCTGAGCGAAGGCGGGACGCGGAAACGGCAGGGCGAGACTCGTTGCGCCGGCGCCGGCCAGCATCATCAGGCCGCGGCGAGTCAGTCCGGATGCGGATGTCGGCATTCCTGTTCCTCCCTGGAACGGTTGATATGAGGACGCGCACGGCGGACTCCTGCATTCGCAGGTCGGCGGTCCCTTGTCGTTGCGGTGATGTTCCTTGCTCTTGAGGCCCCTTGTCAAGTTTGGGCGCTGACGCACGCCGGCGGCGCGGGCGTTTGCATCGTTTGGTTGCGCGCGTCACGCGGGCTGCGCCATACCAAAGGCGAGAGCTTTCGCTCGCGCGGCGCGGCGCGGGACGGGCGGGACAGGAGGAGGGCGGCGTGGGAACACATCTGACGCTCAACGCTTCAGACGGGTTCGTGCTCGGCGCTTACCGGGCCGATCCGCACGAGCGGCCGAAGGGCGGGCTCGTCGTGCTCCAGGAGATATTCGGCGTCAACCACCACATCCGCAGCGTGTGCGACCGCTTCGCCGAGCACGGCTATGTCGCCCTCGCGCCCGCGGTGTTCGACCGCTACCAGCGCGATTTCGAATCGGGCTACTCGCCGGCGGAAATCGAGGAAGCGCGCAAATTCATTCCGCGCATCGACTGGCGCGCCATGCTGCGCGACACCCAGGCCGCGATCAACGCGGTGCAAAGCGCCGGCAAGGTCGGGATCGTCGGGTACTGCATGGGCGGCACGATCGCCTTTCTCGCGGCGGCAAAGCTGACCGGACTGTCGGCGGCGGTCGGCTATTACGGGGGCCAGACCGCGCAGAACGCCGATCTCGTGCCGAAGGCGCCGACGCAGCTGCACTTCGGCGACCGCGATCAGTCGATCCCCCTGTCG
>CAYGZV010000019.1:5597-29386 GCA_964354425.1 uncultured Rhodoplanes sp.
GAAGGCGCCGACGCAGCTGCACTTCGGCGACCGCGATCAGTCGATCCCCCTGTCGGACGTGGAGATCGTGCGCGAGAAGCGCCCGGATTGCGCGCTCTACGTCTACCCGGCGGGGCACGGCTTCAATTGCGACGAGCGCCCGACCTATGACGCCGAGAGCGCGCGGCTTGCGCTTGCGCGCACGCTTGCCTTCCTCGCAAAACATGTCGGGTAATGCCCGCGGCGGCCCTGCCCCGGCCGCCCGCGGGCCGGCGCGCAGCGGTCAGGTCTCGTCGCGGTCGCGCGCCTCGACGCGCGGCTCGTCCTTGTACTTTGCGACGCCGAAGCGGTCGGACAACGCCACGATGAGCATCGAGAACAGGAACAGCAGATGAATGCCGACCGTCCAGCCGAGCCGGCGGTCGTCAATCTTCTCGATGTTCATGAAGGACTTGAGGACCTCGATCGCGCTGATCGCGACGATCGAGACCATTAGCTTCTGCTTGAGGCCGCCGAAATCGACCTTCGTCATCCAGTCCGGCCGGTCGCGGTCATGCGCCTCGATGCGCGAGACGAAATTTTCGAATCCCGAAAGAATCACGATCAGCACGAGATTGGCGAGAAAGGCGAGATCGATCAGGCCGAGCACGGCGAGCGTAACCCCGGACGAGGTCGCGCCCGGAATATGCAGGGCGAACTCGACGAACTCCTTGAGAAAGTGGAAGACGAGCAGAAGCAGCGCCGCGGCAAGGCCGAGATAGATCGGCGCGAGCGTCCACCGGCTGTTGAAGATGATCCACTCGATCGCGGTTTCCAGCCGTCGCATCGCGTCGTTTGTCCCGGCCTCCGGGGCGAGGCTGCGCTGAGGACGGACCCCCTCCCCCGCAGGGGGCGCATGTACCCTCCTCGCCGGCGCTAGGACGCGGGCGAGGCAATCCCGACCGGGCAGCTCACGCCGGTCCCGCCGAGCCCGCAATAGCCCCGCGGGTTTTTCGCAAGATATTGCTGGTGATAGTCCTCGGCGAAGAAGAACGGCGGGGCGTCGCGGATTTCCGTCGTGATCTCCCCGTATCCCTTGGCCGAGAGCGCCTTCTGGAACATGGCGCGCGACGCTTCGGCCGCCTGTCGCTGGGCCGGCGAGAAGGCATAGATGCCTGACCGGTACTGCGTGCCGGCATCGTTGCCCTGGCGCATCCCTTGGGTCGGATCGTGGCTCTCCCAGAAAAGCTGGAGCAGCCGCTCATAGGAGATTCGCTTGGGATCGAACACCACGAGCACGACCTCGTTGTGCCCGGTGCGCCCGCTGCACACCTCCTCGTAAGTCGGATTGGGGGTCGAGCCCCCGGCATAGCCGACGGCCGTGACATAGACGCCGTCGCCGAGTTCCCAGAACTTGCGCTCGGCGCCCCAGAAGCAGCCCAGCCCGAACATCGCCGTCTCCAACCCCTCCGGATACGGCCCCTGGAGCGGACGCTCGTTCACGAAATGATGGGTTGCGGTCCGGATCGGATGCGAACGCCCCGGCAGCACCTGGTGCGGGGCCGGCATTTCCGCCTGCTTCCTGCTGAACATGAACATCGCGTTCTCCTGCGGCATGCGCCTGATTGCTGGCCCAATATGGGCATGGCGCATGCGTTCCGCATGCCGCCGCTGCGGCGCCCGCTCACCGGGCGTAGCCGATCAGCGGCTTCTTCTTGCGGCCGAGCAGCACGAGCATGATCCCGATCACGCCCAGCACCAGCCAGGTCGGCGACGTCAGGATCGACAGCATGACGGGATCCCACAGCCACACGGCGACATGCCGCTCGATCGCCGGCTGCAACAGAAGCAGGCTGTTGGAATGCACGTCGTTCCAGGTCTCGCCGAACGGCTTGGTCAGCACCGATCCGGCGGCGATCGACTTGGTGCCGTCATAGACCAGAAAAACGAAGGCGGCGGCGAGAATCCACAGGCCGATAAACCGGAGAATGAAACGGATCATGAGATTTGCGATTAAGAGTTCGTATCGCTCGCGCGCGGTTAGCGGCCCGGGTCACCCGGCCGCAGCATGGCGTCCATGTAGCCGCAACGAGACGACGCCGCAACTCGCTGCAATGCGATCGATTGGTCGCTTGCCCGGAAACCCGCTATAGGTCGCCGCCAACAAGGAGCGTGCATGGCCCCCACTACGCCGCGCGGCGTCATCGCCGCGATCGCCACCGCCGTCGATCAGAACGGCGACCCCGACTGCGCGCGCTCCATCGCGCATGCGCGCTATCTGCTCGCACATGGATGCGACGGGCTGAACGTGCTCGGCACCACCGGCGAGGCGACGTCCTTTTCGGTCGCGCAGCGCCAGGCCTTGATGAACGCCTATGCCGGCGCGGACCTGCCGCTCTCGCGCTGCCTGGTCGGCGCCGGCGCGGCGGCGCTGGCCGACGCCGTCACGCTCACGGCGCACGCCGCCGAGCTCGGTTTCGGCGGAGCGCTGCTGTTGCCGCCCTTCTACTACAAAGACATCGCGGATGACGGCTTGTTCGCCTATGTCGAGCGGATCATGGCGGCGACCGCGGCGCGGCCGATCCCCCTTTATCTCTATCACTTCCCGGCGCTCTCGACCGTTCCCTGGCCGCTCCCGCTGGTCGGCCGGATGATCGCGGCGTTCGGCCCGCGCCTGCGCGGCCTCAAGGACTCGTCCGGCGACATGGGCTATGCCCGCGCCGCCGCGGCATTGGCGGAAGGCTTCAACGTATTTCCATCGACCGAAGGAGCGCTCGTCGAGGCGCGGGCCGGACGGTTCGCCGGCTGCATTTCCGCAACCGCGAATCTCAATTCCGACCTCTGCGCGCTCGCCTATCATCATGGCGACGCCGAGGCCCTGGCCCAGGCGGTGGCGATCCGAAGGCTGCTTGACGGCAAGCCGGTCGTCGCCGGCGTCAAGGCGCTCCTCGGGCACATCCATTCCGACCCCGCTTGGGCGCGGGTGGCGCCGCCGCTGACCGGCCTGCAGGCCGCCGACGGAGCCGCCGCGATTGCCGGCTACGACCGCATCCGCGCGCTCAGCCGGGCTGCCTGACCTCCTCTGACAGGCATGCGCTCGACCCATCCATGCGCGGATGCCGAGCGCATGCGCGGGACGGTTGCCGCCGGGACCGTTGACGCTTTCCGAGCACCCTCCTATAAGCGGCCCTCGCTTTGGCGGCGGAAAACGCCCGTCGAGCAACCCCAACGGAACTGAGATGGCCAACACCAAATCCGCCAAGAAGGCGACGCGCAAGATCAGCCGCCGCACGGAGGTCAACAAGACGCGCCGTTCGCGCATGCGGACCTATGTACGCCAGGTCGAGGACGCCATCGCCGGCGGCGACAAGACGGCCGCCACGGCCGCCCTCAAGGCGGCCGAGCCGGAACTCCTGCGCGCAGCGCAGAAAGGCGTTTTCCATAAGCGGACTGCAAGCCGGAAGGTGTCCCGCCTCACCCATCAGGTGGCGAAGCTCGGCCAGTAGGCGCAAGCGCCTTTGTTGCACCCGCTCATAAGTCAGGAACTGATTCCTAGCCACAGGGCGCTAGTGGCCGAGCGGCTACAGCGGAATGTCCTATCGTTTGGTCCTCTTTGCGTTTTTGCGCATTGGGGTTCTTCTTGCTATGCACACAAAAAGCTCCAATAGTTTCCGCAAGTTACCCTTTGTTTTCGCGCAGGAAAATCGAAGCTGGCGCAAGGCCTTAACGAGAAAGACGGCACTCGCACTTGGCATTTTGACGGAATCACGATTTTCCTGCACACGGATATGACTGTTGCGTGACCAAAATACCACAAAGCAATGTCGGCTCCCGAGGCCCGATAAAACCGGCTGCGGCTATTCAGTTGGCCATGAGTCCTCAAGCAGAACGACAGCCGCGCAACCGGGCCGGCCCGCCGGGGTCAATCATGACCCTTCCAAGGCCATTGCGGCCCCGTGGGGCCTGTGTAATTCTAAGACCTGGCCTCCGCGCTATGCGGAGACCGCGAGGCGGAGGCTGATTTCACAAGTGTTAAGTAAAGCAGCATGCGCGCTCATACGCGTATAGTCGCGGCGCGTGGCGGCTTGACTCCTTGTGTGCGTATCATCCGCTCTTAGAGTTATTTGCGTATTGAAGTTAAGCCACGTTGGCCGGGAGGAAAAATCCGGTGAGCGATGGTTGATTATCGCTTCCAGAGCTCTTCGGAATACAAGAACTTGAGGTCGAACATGAACAAGATGCGGCAGGTCATCATTCTAGCCAATTCCGATTGTGCGCCGATTGCGTCTACCGGGCCGTTCTCCTGCACCTCAAGGACACCTGCCGCTTGGCTCGCCAACAAGGCGAAGGCCTTCCGTCGATCGAGAATGACGATGATGTGGCCGCTTGGAAGCTGATGGCGGCGGCCCCCGGCGCTCGCCTGTTTGACGAGACCGCGCCGGACTAACTGATCACCCCCGAGTTCGAGTACGTCGGCGGCGAACGCTTGCGCGTTCCGTCGTTCGCGTAATGGACATGTATTTGCGCGCCGGAGTGGGGCGCGAGAGGCGAAGCCATGACGAACACCGATCAGGACCAATGGTCGCGGGTCAAAGGACGCCTGCGCGCCGAAGTCGGCGAAGACATTTTTTCAAGCTGGTTTGCGCGGATGGAGTTCGAGGGCGTCGACAGCGAAACCGTGCGCCTGTCGGTTCCGACACGTTTCCTGAAGAGCTGGATCCAATCGCACTATAACGATCGCGTGCTCGCCTGCTGGAAGGACGAACAGCCCTGCTTGCGCCGCATCGATCTGACCGTCCGCACCGGCATGTTGCGGGTGTCGCCGCCCGTGAACAAGGCCTTGCCGATGCGCCTCAACGGCGAAGCGGGCCCGATTGCGGCGGACGAGATCAACGGGCGCGCCTCCGCGCCGCGCATGCCGTCCGGCAACGGCTCGTTCGGCGGCTCGCCGCTCGATCCGCGCCTCTCGTTCGACACGTTCGTGGTCGGGCGCTCCAACTCGCTCGCCCATGCCGCGGCCAAAGAGGTTGCGACGGCGGCCCGCGGCCAAGCGGTCATGTTCAATCCCCTCTACGTTCACGCTCAGGTGGGCTTGGGCAAGACGCACCTCCTGCAGGCGATCGCCTGGGCGGGCAATGCGGGCGAACGCCGGCTGCTCTATCTCACCGCCGAGAAATTCGTCTTCGGCTTCGTCTCGTCGCTGCGCACCCAGACCACCCTCGCCTTCAAGGAATTGCTGCGCTCGACCGACGTGCTGCTGATCGACGATCTGCAGTTCCTGCAGGGCAAGTCGACCCATGCCGAGTTTTCGCATACGCTGAATGCGATGATCGACGCCGGCCGGCAGGTGGTCGTCGCCGCCGACCGGCCACCGCTTGACCTCGAAAACCTCGACGACCGGGTGCGTTCGCGGCTCGCCGGCGGCCTCGTGGTGGAGATGAGCACGCTCGGCGAGGAGTTGCGGCTGGAGATCCTTGCGGCGCGCGTCGCCGTCGCCCGCCTCCATCATCCCGAATTCGACGTGCCGCCGGCGGTGCTGGCGCACATCGCCAAGTCGGTCGCCCACAACGGGCGCGATCTGGAAGGCGCGCTGAACCGGCTCCTCGCGGTCAGCAAGCTTACCGGCCAGCCCATCACGCTCGAACTCGCCGAGCGCGAGATCCGCGACCTGATCCGTCCGCAGGAGCCGCGCAAGGTCAAGATCGAGGAAATTCAGCGGATCGTCGCCCGCCGCTACAATGTGAGCCGCGGCGATCTCCTCTCCTCGCGGCGCACCGCCAATGTCGTGCGGCCTCGGCAAATCGCGATGTATCTTGCCAAGACGCTCACCCTGCGCTCCCTGCCCGAGATCGGACGGCGTTTCGGCGGGCGCGACCACACGACCGTGCTGCACGCCGTCCGCAAGATCGAGGGCCTGGTCGGCAATGACGGAGCGCTCGCCGAAGAAATCGAGGCGATCAAGCGCGAGCTGCAGGAGTAACCGGCCGGGAACGCAGGCGCGAAGCGCGGTCTTATCGACCGTGCTCGGCGCGCCGTCCGCGGAAAAAACCCACCCTTGCCGCCGCCGCCCTTGACCAAATCAACGCGGGCGCGTCAGTTTTACCGGTTCCGGCGCGGGGGGAGCGCCACCGGGCTCGGCGCTCTAGAGGCGCCGCCCCGGATCAGCCCCGCGCCAGCCATGTCAGCCGAGCGGAGTGCCGCATGAAAGTCACTGTCGAGCGGTCCGAGCTGTTGCGCTCGCTCTCGCATGTTCATCGTGTGGTCGAGCGGCGCAGCACCATTCCGATCCTGGCCAATGTCCTGGTTCGCGCCGAGAGCGGGCAGCTCGCCTTCAAGGCGACCGATCTCGATCTCGAAATCCTCGAGGCGATCCCGGCCGATGTGCCGGCGGGCGGCGTCACGACCGTGCCCGCCCACATGTTCTACGAAATCGTGCGCAAGCTCCCGGAAGGCGCGCAGGTGGTGCTTGAAGGCTCCGGCGACCGCGCCGTCCTCGTGATCCGCGCCGGGCGGTCGCGCTTCACGCTGCAGACCCTGCCCGAGAGCGACTTCCCCGATCTCGCGGCCGGCGACATGACGCACGAATTCACGCTCCCGGCGGCCGATCTCAAGCGCCTCATCGACAAGACGCAGTTCGCCATTTCGACCGAGGAGACGCGCTATTACCTGAACGGCATCTACCTCCACACGGCCGGCGAGGGGACCAAGGCCGTGCTGCGCGCGGTGGCGACGGACGGCCATCGGCTGGCGCAGGTGGAGCTCACCGCGCCGGCGGGCGCCGCCGGAATGCCGGGGATCATCATTCCGCGCAAGACCGTCGGCGAGGTGCACCGGCTGGTCGAGGATCTCGACGGGGAGATCAAGGTCGAACTGTCGGCGACCAAAATCCGCTTCACCATCGGCCCGGTGGTGCTCACCTCCAAGCTGATCGACGGCACCTTCCCGGATTATGCCCGCGTCATTCCGGTCGGCAACGACAAGCAGCTCGAAGTGGAGAAGCGCGACTTCGAGCAGGCGGTGGATCGCGTGTCGACGGTGGCGAGCGAGCGCGGGCGCGCGGTGAAGCTCTCGCTCTCCGGCGGGAAACTCGTGCTCTCGGTGATCAACCCGGATTCCGGCAGCGCCACCGAGGAGATCGAGGTCGGCTACGACTCAGACCCGCTCGATATCGGCTTCAACTCGCGCTATCTGCTCGACATCGCCGCGCAGATCGAGGGCGACACCGCCGTCCTCAAGCTCGCCGATCCGGGCTCGCCGACCCTCATCCAGGACAAAGAGGCCAAAGGCGCGCTCTATGTGCTGATGCCCATGCGGGTGTGATTTCGGGGCCGGGGCCCTAAGCTGGCGTGAGTCGACGCAGGCTACGAGTGAGCAGGTGTGACGGTACGCCCGCAGCCGTATGCGGCTATGATGCGCGGGGTTGTTTCAGCCCCCTCTCCCCTTGTGGGAGAGGGTGGCGAGCAGTCAACGACTGCGAGCCGGGTGAGGGGTCAATGGCATTGGAGCCGCACCATCGTCCCATTGGAGCATTGCTGCGTGGAAATGCACGGCGCATGCGCCGCCGGCCGACCGATGCCGAAGATGCGATGTGGCGTCTATTGCGTAGCCGTCGTTTTGAGGGCCTGAAATTCAGACGCCAAGTTCCGTTCAAGAATTTCATTCTCGATTTTGTCTGCTTCGAATTGAGGCTGGTCGTCGAGATCGACGGGAGTCAGCACTTCGACGCGGCGGGTGATCGGCGGCGGCAGCGGGTGCTGCAAAACGAGGGATTCGACATTGTTCGTTATTGGAACAACGATTTGCTCCAGCGGCCCCGACTCGTGCTGGAGGACCTATTTTATCGGATTTGCCGGCTAAAATCGCTTGACCCCTCACTCGGCGCCGCGCGATGCGCGGCGCCGCCCTCTCCCACAAGGGGAGAGGGCGGGGCGGCTCTCACACTGCGCGGTCCTGAAGAAAACGTGCGAACGGTCGGCTAGATGATTCATTGACTTGCGCGTGACCCTTGCCCCCCGCATCCGCCGCCTGACGCTCACGAATTTCCGCAGCTATCGGGCGGCGAGCTTTTCGGTCGAACGCGATCTCGTGGCGCTGGTGGGGCCGAACGGCGCGGGCAAGACGAATGTGCTCGAGGCGCTCTCGTTCCTTGCGCCGGGCCGCGGCCTGCGGCGCGCCACCCTCGACGAGGTCGCGTTCAACGAGGGCGACGGCTCCTGGGCGGTCGCGGCGGAGGTCGACGGCGCGCTCGGCCTCGCCACCCTCGGGACCGGCATCGCGCCGCCCGCGGACGACGACGCCGTGCTCGCTCGCCAGTGCCGCGTCGACCGCGAGCCAATCGGCTCGGCCGCAGCCTTCGCCGATCATCTGCGCATTGTCTGGCTCGTTCCGGCGATGGACGGGCTGTTCCTCGGGCCCGCCTCCGAGCGCCGGCGTTTCCTCGACCGGCTGGTGCTCGCCGTGCACCCCGATCACGGCGCGCGCGTCGCCGCGCTCGAACGGGCGCTGCGCTCGCGCAACCGGCTTCTGGAAAACCCCTCGCCCGACACAAATTGGCTCGACGCGACCGAGCGCCAGACCGCCGAACTCGCCGTCGCGGTCGCGGCGGCGCGCGCCGAGACGGTGCAACGGCTCGCCGCCGTGACCAAGAGCCGGCGCGACGACCCGTTCCCCTCCGCCGAGATCGCGCTCGACGGCTGGATGGAGGCGATGGTGCTCGCATCCCCTGCGATCGCCGTCGAAGACCGCTATCGCGCGGCGCTGCGCGAGAGCCGGGCGCGCGACGCCGCCGCCGGGCGCACGCTCGACGGGCCGCATCTCAGCGACCTCGCCGTCGTCTTCGCGCCGAAAGGGATTCCGGCGCGCGAGGCCTCGACCGGCGAACAGAAGGCCCTGCTCGTGACGCTCGTGCTCGCGCATGCGGGCCTGGTAAGCGAAATGACCGGGCTTGCGCCGGTGATGCTGCTCGACGAGGCGCTCGCTCACCTCGATCCGGAGCGGCGCGCGGCGCTGTTCGATGCGCTCGCGGCGCTCCGGGCGCAGGTGTGGCTGACCGGCGCTGACCCTGCCCTGTTCGCCGCGCTTGGCGCGGCCGCCGACCTGTTCGCGGTCACCCCCGGACGCGTCATGCGGGCCGGGTGACCCGCCTTGCAGAGGCCGTTCGCCGCGCCGACGGGGCGGCTTTTACGCGACCCGCTTCGCGCCCCGGAAAAGCCTTGAAAAATCGTTCTGCGACAACCATTTAAGTGCCAGCACTTTGGCCTGTACCGCACCCGCATTTCATGCAACATCGATAGCCTGAAGCGGTCGGACCACCGACCCTGATTCGCACCCCCATTTGCAATGGCCGAACCGATCAAGCAGCCCCGCTCCGATGCGTCCGACTATGGCGCCGAATCGATCAAGGTCCTCAAGGGCCTGGATGCCGTGCGCAAGCGTCCGGGCATGTATATCGGCGACACCGATGACGGCTCCGGCCTGCATCACATGGTCTACGAGGTCGTCGACAACGCGATCGACGAGGCGCTCGCCGGCTACGCCAAGGAGGTGAGCGTCACGCTCAACCCGGACGGGTCGTGCACGGTGCGCGACGACGGCCGCGGCATCCCGACCGACATCCACCGGGGCGAGGGCGTGTCGGCCGCCGAGGTCATCATGACCCAGCTCCATGCCGGCGGGAAATTCGACCAGAACTCCTACAAAGTGTCGGGCGGACTGCACGGCGTCGGCGTCTCCGTCGTCAACGCGCTCTCGAGCTCGCTCAAGCTCACCATCTGGCGTGACGGGAAGGAGCACGCCATGGAGTTCCGCCATGGCGAGGCGGTTGCGCCGCTCAAAATGTTGGGCGACGCGAACGGTCGCCGCGGAACCGAAGTGACGTTCCTGCCCTCGACCGAAACCTTCACCATGACCGAGTTCGACTGGGCGACGCTGGAGCATCGCTTGCGCGAGCTCGCCTTCCTGAACTCGGGCGTGCGGATCACCCTCGCGGACAAGCGGCATGCGGTCGAGAAGCGCGAGGAGATGCTGTACAAAGGCGGCGTCGAGGCCTTCGTGCGGTATCTCGACCGCAACAAGAAGCCGCTGATCGCCCATCCGATCGTCATCAAGTCGGCGCGCGAGGGCGTCGAGGTCGAGTGCGCGCTGTGGTGGAACGACGGCTACCACGAGGCCGTGCTGTGCTTCACCAACAACATCCCGCAGCGCGACGGCGGCACCCACCTCGCCGGCTTCCGCGGGGCGCTCACCCGCCAGCTCACGAGCTATGCCGAATCGGGCGGGGTGGCGAAGAAGGAGAAGGTCGCGCTCACCGGCGACGATTGCCGCGAGGGCTTGACCGCGGTCCTCTCGGTCAAGCTGCCCGATCCGAAATTCTCCTCCCAGACCAAGGACAAGCTCGTCTCCTCCGAGGTACGGCCGGCGGTCGAAGGGGTGATCAACGAGCAGATGGCCGCCTGGTTCGAGGAGCATCCGAGCGAGGCGAAGGTCATCGCCGGAAAGGTGGTCGAAGCGGCCGCGGCGCGCGAAGCGGCGCGCAAGGCGCGCGAGCTGACGCGCCGCAAAGGCGCGCTCGACGTCGCCTCGCTGCCGGGAAAGCTCGCCGACTGCCAGGAGCGCGATCCGGCGAAATCGGAGCTGTTCATCGTCGAGGGCGACTCCGCCGGCGGCTCCGCCAAGCAGGGCCGCAATCGCGAATTCCAGGCGGTGCTGCCGCTGCGCGGCAAGATCCTCAATGTCGAGCGCGCGCGCATCGACAAGATGCTGTCGAGCCAGGAGATCGGCACCCTCATCACGGCGCTCGGAACCGGCATAAGCGAGGAGTTCAACGCCGACCGGCTGCGCTACCACAAGGTCATCATCATGACCGATGCGGACGTGGACGGCGCCCATATCCGCACGCTGCTGCTCACCTTTTTCTATCGGCAGATGCGCGAGCTGATCGAGCGCGGCTACATCTATATCGCGCAGCCGCCGCTCTATAAGGTCGCCCGCGGCAAGTCCGAGCAGTATCTCAAGGACGAGCGCGCGCTTGAGAACTACCTGATCCTTGCCGGCCTCGAAGAAACGGTGTTCCGGGTCCATTCGGGAGAAGAGCGCGCGGGTGAGGATTTGCGCCGGCTGATCGAGGAATCGCGCGCGATCCGCGCGACGCTTTCGGGCCTGCACAGCCGTTACAATCGGACCGTGGTCGAACAGGCGGCGATTGCGGGCGTGCTCAGCTCATCGATCGTCGGCAATCCCGAGACGGCGGAACGCGCGGCGCAGTACATCGCCCGCCGGCTCGACGCGCTGTCGGAGGAGACCGAGCGCGGCTGGGGCGGTGACTTCGTCGAGGGCGAAGGCTTCCGCTTCGAGCGCATGGTGCGCGGCGTGAAGGAGGTGGCGATCATCGACCCGGCTCTGCTCGGCTCGGTCGAGGCGAAGAAGCTCGACGATTTCGCCGCCTCGCTGCAGCAGCTCTATCCACGACCGGGCGTGCTCAAGCGAAAGGGCGAGGAGACGGTCATCCACGGGCCGACCGACCTGTTCGATTCGGTGATGGCGGCCGGGCGGAAGGGCGTCACGCTGCAGCGCTACAAAGGGCTCGGCGAGATGAATCCCGACCAGTTGTGGCAGACGACGCTGGACACGAATGCCCGCTCGCTCCTGCAGGTGAAGATCAAGGAGGTCGACGAGGCCAACATCCTGTTCGACCAGCTGATGGGCGACAATGTCGATCCCCGCCGCGAATTCATTCAGGACAACGCGCTCGCCGCGAGCGTGGACGTTTGACGCCCGCTTTTGTTAATGGCCAGCGCCGCCGCGGCCGTCGTGCAGCGCAGCAGAAAAGGGCGGCGCTCGCTGCACGGCACGCAAAGAAAAGCGGGTAATAAGCTAGTATGCAGCGGGAGATAAGCTAGTATTCAGCTATTATAGTTAATACATCCACGCTAGGCGGTTGCCGGCCGTTTTATGCTGCACTGCAGTCTGTCGGCCGCCCTGCAATGTGACCTATTGAGCACAGCTTTCGGTATTCCAAACTACGCGCTAGTACGCGCTCGACTCTTTATGGTTCATCAAACATACTCATCTGGTGTCTGCGATCTAGCTCGGGTCGGGCTGCACGGTTCTAACCGAGCTCAGACACGCAGCTCATGCTCCTCTTTGGTGGCAAACGCTCCGACTGTGCCGGACCCGTTTTGCCAAGCGCGGGGGGAGGGGTGTGGGAAGTCCTCTGAGGCGGTCTAGAACGCCTCCGGCGGGCCGATCCGCCGTCAACGAGTACATCTCGTTGACGGCGGCTGTCGTTCTCCTCTGGAATGCACGGGCAAGGCCCGGAAGCCGATCGCCAGATCGCTTCCGGGTCTCCGTGTTTTGGGGTCTCCAATTTTTCCTGGGAGCCGCGAAGGGCCGTAGCAGACCCCTCGCGCCGCGCGTCGCCAGCCTCAGCGCTCGGCCGCGAGCACGAAAGCGGCGCGGCCCTGGACATGCCAGCATCCGTCCGCGTCGACCGGTTCGCGCGCGCCATCGCCGCCATAAGCGGGATGCTCGCTCGACCAGAGGAGACTCCATTGCTTCTCGGCCGGCGGTGCGAGCAGCGGCTCGGGGATGACGCGCGGCGCCCAATCGCGGCCGAAATTGAAGACGAGCAGCCGCTCCTCGCGCTCGCCGAACAGGCGGACCAGAAACGCCTCCTCGGACAAGACGGCGCCGTCGATCCGCACGCTTGCGGCGCGCGCGAGCACCGGGTCATCGCGGCGCAAGCCGATCAGATCGCAATGCAGGCGCACCGCCCAGGCGTTCGCCGCACGCTCCGACCAATCGATGACGCATGTGTCGAACGTCGCGGCCGCCGCGGGCGCATCGAGCTCGACGCCGGCGAGGCTCGGAAACTGCATCAGGAATTCGCGCCGCCCCTTCGCCACCGCTTGCGCGAGTTCGCTGCGATGATCGGCGAAATAGAGAAACGGCGTGGCGGACGCGAACTCCTGGCCCTGGAACAGCATCGGGGTTCCCGGCCCGAGCAGGAGGAGCGCGGTCATCGCGCGCAGCCGCGCGCGATCGGTCAGGTCGACGAGCCGCCTGCCGAAGCCTGAATTCGCAACCTGGTCGTGGTTTTCGAGGAAGGTGATGCGCTGCGTCTGGTCAATGTCGAGCGACGGCGCCCCGCGCGGCTTCTTCTGCCAGGTCGAGCGCTGGCCCTGATACAGAAATCCGTGTTTGACGCAGGCGAGAAGCTCCGCCGCCGAGCCCGTGTAATCGGAATAATAGGCTTCGCGCCGCGCGGTCAGCGCCACGTGCGACGCGTGGTGCAGATCCTCGTTCCACACGCAGTCGAGGCCGAAGCCGCGCGGCTCGGGCCGCACGAGGCGCGAGTCCTGCGGCTCGTTTTCGGCGACGACCAGCACGCCGCGTGGGCCGGCGGCCGCGCGCGCCGCAGCGGTCAGCTCGGCGATGATATTGCGCGGTGAGTCGTCGAAGATCTGCTGGGTGGCGTCGAGCCGCAACCCGTCGAAATGGAATTCGCGCACCCAATAGGCGGCGTTCTCGCGCACGAATTCCCGCACGGGAGCGGAGCCCTTGCCGTCGAAATTGACGGCGTCGCCCCATTCGTTCTCGTATTTGTCGGTGATGTAGGTGGAGGAAAAAAACGGCAGGTAATTCCCGTCCGGTCCGAAATGATTGTAGACGACGTCGAGAATGACGCCGAGCCCGAGCCGGTGCGCCGCGTCGATGAAAGCGCGCAGATCGTCCGGCGTCCCGTACAGCCGCGTCGGCGCGAACAGCGCGACGCCGTCATAGCCCCAGCCGAACCGGCCCGGAAATTCCGCGACCGGCATCATCTCGATGACGCTGACGCCGACCTCCTTCAGGAGCGGCAGCTTGTCAATGGCAGCCGCCCAAGCGCCTTCGCGCGTGAACGTGCCGACATGCATTTCATAGATGACCTGGCCTTCGCGCCGGACGCCCTGCCACGCGGCGTCGGTCCAGCGATAGGCGGAGGGATCGGCCACGGCGCTCGGCTCGTGCGGGCCCTCCGGCTGCGCGCGCGAGGCGGGATCGGGCAGGATGCGCTCGCCGCCATCGACGCGATAGCCGTAGCGCGAGCCCGCCCGCGCGGCGGCGACAAAAGCGCTGCGGTAGCCGTCCGCTTCGGGCTGCATCGCATGCTCGACGCCGTCGACGACGAGCATGATCGTCTTCGGCAGCGGCGCCCAGACGCGGAAATGCGCGCCCCCGCCGGGCTGCAGTTCGGCGCCGATCGGCATGGCGCGTTGCGCGGCGTCGCGGCGGAGCGATCGTTCTTCGGAGAGATCAAGGGGGCGGGACAAGGCGCGATCCGTTTTGGAAGAAACCTAAGTACAAGCGGAAATCCCGCCTGCGGTTCCCGGAGCGCAAAAAATCCCGTCGCCCGCCTCTTCCATCACCGCTGCAGCGCGCGTTGTAGCTGCTCGCGGTTCATCCTGGAGCGGCCCGGGATGTTGCGCCGCTTCGCCTCGCTATAAAGCGACGCGCGCGAGTCGCGACCGCCATTTGCGGTGGGATCGTTGCGGCGGCCTTCCGTTTCGGCGCGCGCCGTCTCGCCGCGTCGCTCCTTGCGCTTGGTGCGGCGCAGGCTGCGCGCATTGTCCTTCTTGCTTTCGAAGTTCGATGCGCCGGCTTCGCGCAGGCCGATCGCGATCGCCTGGCGCGGGTTCTTGACCTTGCGTCCGCCGCGCATTTTTAGCTCGCCATGCTTGAACTCGTGCATGACGCGCTCGACCGTGTCTTTCTGGGCCTTGTTCTGCTTCGCCATGATGACGCCTCCGCCGATCACGCAATGCTAACCTGCCGGCGGCGGGCTCGGTTCCGCGCGGCGGAGCCCGCTTGGCGACGGGAACTGCCGCGCCTCTTGCGTGCGGTGACACGCGCCGAACCGGTGCAGGCGAATGGCAGGCGCGTTCGGCGTCGCCGTTCAGGCGAACTCGATGTCGCCGTCGACCTCGAAGGCGAGTTCGATCCCCTCCAGCGTGATCGTCGCCTTGGCCGGAACCGAGGTGCGGCCATCGAGCCGGTTGGCGGCGGCGGCGTCACGCACCGCCCGCTCGATCTCGCGCTGCGCCGTGACGCCGAGCTTCTTGAGAAATTTCCGCACGCTCAAATTCAGGGCGTCCTCGTCCATCGCCGCTCCTCCGACTGTCCTTGCCAAAACGGATGAGGGAGAAATGGCCGAGCGGCGGCATCGGCCGGCGCTCGATCACATGCAGGCCGGGCGAGCGCTCGGCCCAGGCGCGCAGGCGTTCGAACGGAAATTCCGGCCGCCAGCCCAATCGGCGCGCCATCGGCGCGAACCATTCCTCGAAGGCGCGCCGCAAGCCGGTCTCCGCGCCGATGTGATTGACGAGAACGATCTCGCCGCCCTCCCGCGTCACGCGCGCGAACTCGTCGAGCGTGGCTTCCGGATCGGGCACGGTCGTGATCACATATTGCGCGACCACGACGTCGAAGTAGCCGTCCGGGAAGCCGAGCTGCTCGGCATCCATGACCGCGAGCGCCTCGACATTGGCGAGCTTGTGCTCGGCGACGCGCTCCTGCGCCTTGCGCAGCATCGGCTCGGAGATGTCGACCCCGACCAGCCGATGCGCGCGGGCGTAATCGGGCAGCGAAATGCCGGTGCCGACGCCGACTTCGAGGATGCGCCCGCCGATCCGCTCGGCCGCGGCGATCGCGGCCTTGCGGCCGCGATCGAACACGCTGCCGAACACGAGGTCGTAGAACGGCGCCCAGCGCGCATAGGCCTTCGCGATCGTTTTCCGGTCGAGTTCTTCCCCCATCCCCGCCCCCGCCTGCCAATTGCTCAGCCGCGCGCCGCAGCCGCCGCATTGCGCTCTGGCGAGCGACGCGCATCGATCGGCTCGGCCGCCGACGTCACGCTCTTGATGATGCCGCCGCCGAGCACGCGCGCCTGTCCGGCAGGCGCGTCGTAGAAGGCGCAGGCCTGGCCCGGAGCAACCCCCTCCTCGCCGACCAGAAGCTCGATCTCCACATCCCCGTTGGCGCGCGACAAGAGCGCGGATTGCGGACGGCGCGTCGAGCGCACTTTGACGAAGACTTCGAGCCGGTCGAGCGCCAACGCCTCGGCGAGCGTGCCCTCGCCGATCCAGTTCACCTCGCGAAGCTGCATGCGGGTGGTGCGCAAGGCCTCGCGCGGACCGACCACCACGCGGCGCTGCCCGGCTTCGAGCCGCACCACGTAAAGCGGCTCTCCGGCGGCGATGCCGAGCCCGCGGCGCTGGCCGACGGTGAACCGGATGATTCCGTTGTGCTGGCCGAGCACGCGACCGTGCAGGTCCACGATGTCGCCGGGTTCGGCCGCCCCCGGCAGAAGCCGCTCGATGACGTCGGTATAGCGTCCGCTCGGGACGAAGCAGATGTCCTGGCTGTCCGCCTTCTCGGCGACCGGCAGATCGAAGCGGCGGGCGAATTCGCGCGTTTCAGCCTTGGTCCGCTCGCCGAGCGGAAAACGCAGAAACTCGAGCTGCTCGCGGGTGGTGGCGAACAGAAAGTAGCTCTGATCGCGGTCGTCCTCGCGGGCGCGATGGAGCGCGCGCGTTCCGTCCTGGCGACGCCGCGAGGCGACATAGTGGCCGGTCGCCAGCACCTGCGCGCCGAGCTCGCGCGCGGTGACCAGGAGGTCGCGGAACTTGATCGTCTGGTTGCAGTCGACGCAGGGGATCGGCGTCTCGCCGCAGACATAGCTCTCGGCGAAACGGTCGATCACCTCCTGCTTGAAGCGGCTCTCATAGTCGAGCACGTAATGCGGGATGCCGATCTTCGCCGCCACCATGCGCGCGTCGTGAATGTCCTGACCGGCGCAGCATGCGCCCGGCCGATGCGTCGCCGCCCCGTGGTCGTAGAGCTGCAGGGTCACGCCGACCACGTCATAGCCTTCCGCCTTGAGCAGGGCCGCGGTGACCGACGAGTCGACCCCGCCCGACATGGCGACAACCACGCGGGTGTCCTGCGGCCGGCTTTCGACGTCCAGACTATTGCGCATGGCCCACGCGGCGCGCGCCGCACTCCTCGACGGCCGCCGCCCTGCCCGTGCGGGACCAGCGCCGCCGTCACCGTTGCTGTTCGCTCCTACTATAGGTGCGCAAACGCATGCTCGCCAGCGTTCGCCGCGCCCGCGGCGCCGTCTGGGCCTCTCGCCCGCCGGGCGGACCGCGCCGCACCCTGTCCAGCCGGCGCTCTAAGTCGATGAATTCGTACCGTTTCGGGCGGCCGTCCGCCGCGCATCCACCGATCGGCCGCGGTCTTACGGCAACATTAGAAGATACCCAAGTTGGCTCAGAGTTCACAGGCTCGGTCGCGCCCGTGACGCGTCGCCGTCGTTCTCGCAAAGTTCATGCGGGGCCGACGGCTGCGGAGTGCGTGCTGCAGTGCGTTCCAATAGGACCGCCGGCGGGTCGAACCAGGGCTCGCCGACCGGGAATGTTTTCCCTTTTTTCACGAATGCTTAGGCAAATCTTAAACCGGAGGGCGTAGCGTTTGTGCGTGATCGTTCGTTTTGTCGCGTGAGTTCCTCCATGACAGAGCCCCATCGGCCGAGGGTGAAGTACGTCATCGGGCCGGACGGCAGCCCGCTTACCATCGCCGATCTGCCCGCGCCGGGAACCAAGCGCTGGGTGATCCGCCGAAAAGCCGAAGTCGTCGCGGCCGTGCGCGGCGGCCTCCTGTCGCTCGACGAGGCCTGCAGCCGGTACACGCTCACGGTCGAGGAATTCCTCGCCTGGCAGTATTCGATCGAGCGCCACGGCCTCGCGGGGCTGCGCACCACGCGGCTGCAGCAATACAGGCAGTGAGGGCGTGCGCCTGCTCCGGACGCACGCACGGCGCCGGCGTTTTCCACAGCCGAAGATTTTCATAAATTTCGGTGGAACCAAATGGTCCGACCGGAATTAATGCTATGTCGGACAGGTTACCCCCCAGCCCCCCAATCTGTTCGACATCGCCGTCGGTCTCAGGATCGGTTGGCGTAAGGCCGCCTCTGGCGGCCTTTTTCTTTTTCCGACTCCCGACCGGTGAATTCGTGGACGCGGCGCGCCGCGTCCAGGACCCGGGTGCACACGCGGATACCGTTTCTGCTGCGGGAGAAAACGAGGCCGTGCATTAGCGGCAGCAACGTCCTTTACGCGACTCAATCCTGCCACCATGATCCGGATGCTGATCATGCGGGGCGAATCACCCGGCTCCTTCGCCGCCAGCGTGGCGTGGTCGTGCTCGGCGGGGCGTGAGCGCCGGTCCGAGCGTGAGCCGCGACATCATTTCCGGAGCTGCGAGCAGCAAGGAACGCCGTGTCAACAGAAGTTCGCCCGCGTCCGGTTCGTTTCCGCGGCCGATCCTATCTCGCCTTTTCGCTCGCGCCCGAGCCGCCGATAGCCGACTGGCTGATCGATCTCGACGCCGCGATCAGCCGCTCTTCGGGGTTTTTCGTCGGCCGACCGGCGGTGCTCGATCTGGCCCATACGGCGCTGAGCCAGTCCGCCATCGCGCTACTGATCCAGGAGCTCGAGTCGCGCGACATCCGCATCATGGGGATCGAAGGCGCGGAGTCCACCGATCTCGGCCCCGGACTGCCGCCCCTCTTGACCAGCGGCCGCCCCGCTTCCGGCGGCGAACTGGTCCGCTCGGCCCCCGAGGTCAAGGACAAGCCGGCGCCGAAAGCGCCCGAACCGCCGCCGAGCTCGCTGCTGGTGGAGACCCCGGTCCGCTCGGGTCAGACCATCTACAATCCGAACGGCGACGTGGTCGTGCTCGGTTCGGTCGGCTCGGGAGCGGAGGTGGTGGCGGGCGGCTCGATCCACATCTACGGCGCGCTGCGCGGACGCGCGATGGCCGGGGCCAGCGGCAACGCCAAGGCGCGCATTTTCTGCCGGAGGATCGAGGCCGAGCTGCTGGCGATCGGCGGCTACTACCGCACGGTGGACGACCTGGAAGACGACCTGCGGAACCGGCCGGTGCAGGCCTGGCTCGACGGAAACGCGATGCTGATTGCAGCCCTCGACTAGAGCAGCGGAGAAGGAACGAACATGGCTAAGGTTGTCGTCGTGACATCCGGCAAGGGCGGGGTGGGCAAGACCACGTCCACCGCTGGCCTGGGGACGGCGCTCGCGCAGTCCGGACAGAACGTCGTGGTCGTGGATTTCGATGTCGGGCTGCGCAATCTCGACCTCGTGCTCGGCGCCGAGCGCCGGGTGGTGTTCGACTTCATCAATGTCGTCCAGGGGGCGGTCAAGCTGCACCAGGCCCTCATTCGCGACAAGCGGGTCGAGACCCTATGGCTCCTGCCCGCCTCGCAGACGCGCGACAAGGACTCGTTGAGCGACGAGGGAGTGGCGCGGGTGATCGCCGAGCTGCGCACGCGGTTCGATTGGATCCTGTGCGACAGCCCGGCCGGCATCGAGCGCGGCGCGACGCTCGCCATGCGGCACGCGGACGCGGCGGTGATCGTCACCAATCCGGAAGTCTCGTCGGTGCGCGATTCCGACCGCATCATCGGGCTGCTCGATTCGAAGACCGAGAAGGCCGAACGCGGCGAGCGGATCGACAAGCACATTCTCATCACGCGCTACGACGCAGGTCGCGCGGCGCGCGGCGAGATGCTCAGCATCAGCGATGTGCTGGAAATCCTCTCCCTGCCGCTGCTCGGCATCATTCCGGAGAGCGAAGAGGTGCTGCGCGCCTCGAATCTCGGCACTCCGGTCGTCCTCAACAATCCGGCCAGCCCGCCGGCGCGCGCCTATCTCGAAGCGGCGCGGCGCCTCATGGGCGAGCAGCTGGACGTCAAGGTCCCGAGTGAAAAGCGGGGGTTGTTCACGAAGCTGTTCGGACGGAGAGCGGCATGAACTGGTCGCTATTCTTCAGGCGAAGCAACTCGGCGCCGGTGGCGCGCGAACGATTGCAGATTCTTCTCGCGCACGAACGATCGGCGCTCGGCCGCTCCAACCTGATCGCCGTGCTGAAGGAAGAAATCCTGGCCGCCATCTCGCGGCATGTCGCCGTCGAGCCGGACAAGGTGCAGGTGAAAATGGATCGCGGGGCGGCGGTCTCCACGCTCGAAATCGAGGTGGAGATTCCCAATCTCACGACGGCGCTCGCGGCGAATTCCTGAGCGGGGCCTGCTTCACCGTGCGTTGCGAATGCGCCGGCCGCGGCAGGCGGGCGCATCAGCGCCGCATCACGTCCTGCACGCATGCTTCGAGCGCGAGGTATCGCTGCGGCCAGCCGCGGTACTTCGGCAGATGCGCCAGCCTTGCATTGCATTCGGCATAGGCGCGCCTGAGCGCCGCTTCGCTTGGCGGCGAATGGTAGTAAACGGCGTCGGCCGGCGCGGGGGCGGTCCCTATCACGCCGCCCAATGCCGCGAAGGCCAGAGCCAGTGATCGCGACATCGTCCGTCCTCCTTGTGAGCATACGCCGGCAGATCGACGTGACAGCTCGTCTGCACGGAAGCTTCGATCAAGCCAGATGATCATCCGCACGACAGGCTCCGAAGACAAGGAGGCGATCTGGCGCATCCTCGAACCGGTCATCCGCGCAGGCGAGACCTACCCGTTGCCGCGCGACCTGGGGCGGGAGGCTGCGCTCGCCTACTGGCTTGCGCCGCAGCACGAGGTGTGCGTCGCGGTCGAGAATAGCGAGATCGTCAGCAGCTATTATCTGCGCGCGAACAATGCGGGCGGCGGGGCGCATGTCGCCAATTGCGGCTACATGGTCGGGGAACACGCGACCGGCCGCGGCGTCGCCCGGGCGATGTGCGCGCATTCGCTGGTGCGCGCCAAGGAACGCGGATTCCGCGCCATGCAGTTCAATTTCGTGGTGGCGACCAACGCGCGCGCGGTCCGCCTGTGGCAGGCGATGGGCTTCGCGATCGTCGGCCGCTTGCCCGGCGCGTTCGATCACCCGACGCACGGCTATGTCGACGCGCTCGCGATGTGGCGGACGGTGTGAAGCTGCTCTCCCGCCCGGCGTGGAGGCGCGCGGAGAGAGAGACCGCGTCGCGCATCGCGTCCGATTCCTTATCCTCCCCCGTGAAACGGGGGACGGGAACCATGCGGAGCATGGTGGAGGGGGCGCGCCGAAACGGTCGAGCGAAGCGGGTCATCGGGGCGCACCAGCGTCATGCCCCCTCCCCCGTCCTACGGACGGTCCCCCTCCCCCGCTGCGCATATGCTTGCGGGGGAGGACTACGCGCGTGAGAGCCTCAAGTTCTTACGAAGCGAGCCTTGCGGCGTTGCTTACGACTTCGAGCATCCCGTGCCCGCTCAAGGCGCGAGCATGGCCTCGGGCTTGGTGCGCGCCCGCTTGACGATCAGCTTGTTGAGCGCGCCGAGATAGGCTTTCGCCGAGGCGACCAGCGTGTCGGGGTCGGCGCCCTTCGCCGTCACCGTCTTCTCGTTTTCTGACAAGCGCACCGAAACTTCCGCCTGCGCGTCGGTGCCTTCGGTGACCGCGTGCACCTGGAACAGTTCGAGCGCGGCCTCGTGCGGCACGAGCTTCTTGATCGCGTTGAAGGTGGCGTCGACCGGCCCGTTGCCGGTCGCCTGCGTGGTCTCGTGATGGCCGTCGATGTCGAGCGTCAGGGTCGCCGATTGCGGCCCCATGGTGCCGGCGATCACGGTGAGCGAGAGCACCTTGATGCGGTCATGCGCGGTCGCGATCTCCTCGTCGACCAGGGCTTCCAGATCCTCGTCATAGACATGCTTCTTGCGGTCGGCGAGCGCCTTGAACCGCACGAAGGCGTCTTCCATTTGGTTCTCGGCGAGCCGGTAGCCCAACTCCTCCAGCTTGTGCACAAAGGCGTGGCGGCCGGAATGCTTGCCCATCACCAGCGCGGTCTGTTTCACCCCGACGCTTTCCGGCGTCATGATCTCGTAGGTCTGGGTGTGCTTGAGCATGCCGTCCTGGTGGATGCCGGACTCGTGCGCGAACGCGTTGCGGCCGACGATCGCCTTGTTGTACTGCACCGGGAACGAGGTGACGGCCGAGACGAGCTTGGAGGCGCGGTGCAGCATGGTCGCGTCGACGCCCGTCCAGAACGGCAGCACGTCGTTGCGCACCTTCATCGCCATCACGACTTCTTCCAGCGCGGTGTTGCCGGCGCGCTCGCCGATCCCGTTGACCGTGCACTCGATCTGCCGCGCGCCGGCGCGCACGCCGGCGAGCGAATTGGCGACCGACAGGCCGAGATCGTCGTGGCAGTGCACCGAGAAGCGCGCTTTGTCGGAGTTCGGCACGCGCTCGCGCACCAGTTGGAACAGGGCGAAATATTCGTCCGGCACGGTGTAGCCGACCGTGTCGGGAATGTTGATCGTGGTCGCGCCGGCGGCGATCGCCGCCTCGACGCAGCGGCAGAGGAAATCGTGCTCGGTGCGGGTGCCGTCCTCGCACGACCACTCGACGTCGTCGGTGTAGTTGCGCGCGCGCGTGACCGAGGAGACCACCATCTCGTAGACCTGCGCCGGGTCCATCTGCAGCTTCCACTTCATGTGGACGGGCGAGGTGGAGATGAAGGTGTGGATGCGCCCGCGCTGGGCCGGCCGGATCGCCTCGCCGGCGCGGTCGACGTCCTTCTGTCCGGCGCGCGCGAGCCCGCACACGACGGCGCGCTTGGTGCGCTTGGCGATCTCGTTGACCGCGAGGAAGTCGCCCTCCGAGGCGATCGGAAAGCCCGCCTCGATGATGTCGACGCCCATCGCGTCGAGCACTTCGGCGACCTGGAGCTTTTCCTCGTGAGTCATCGTCGCGCCGGGCGACTGCTCGCCGTCGCGCAGCGTGGTGTCGAAGATGACGACGCGGTCCTGGTCGGACATGGCTGGCGTAGTCATGGAAAGTCCTTCTCTGATCCTGCGCCCTTCAAGCGGGCGCTCCTGGGTTCCATCGCTTCGATCCCCTGAGCGCCCTGGCGCAGAACGCCCGGCCGGCCCTCAGGGGCTGGTAAGCAGAAGGAGGCTCCCAGGAATGAGGGCGGCCGCGGGCCGGGCCGCGTCGGCCCCCCGCAGGATCGCGCGATCGATGCGCGTCGTCATGCCATCACCCTCGTCGTCGCTCGCCTTGGGTCGCCGCGAGATCGACGGGCGGACCGCAGGCGCAGTCCGGTTTATGTAACGGGTGCGCCGAAGAAGGGCAAGAGCGCGCCCTGAACGGTTTGCGCGGCCGCAGCCTTGCGGGAGCGCGCTCGCGCTTGTCCACCAGCGCCCGCTGGTTGATTCCACGTGCGCCCTTTCTTCTCCCTCGTCATTGCCGGGCCGCGCTGAAAGCGCGTGACCCGGCAATCCATCGGCGAGCCTGTGCCCCACGCGGTCGCCCCCTCCCTACCCTCCCCCCCGCAAGCGGGGGAGGGAGCGTCGCAAGCAAGCTTGCGCAGCCTGCGCGAAGCTTAGTTGCACGCGATGCGGAAGGGGGGCGCCTGGACCGCCGGATCACAAGTCCGGGCCACGCCGGTTCAGCCAACCTAACCTACGCCTCTCCCCATTGGGGAGAGGTCGAATTCCAAGCGCAGCGAGGAATTCGGGTGAGGGGGATTCGGACGGCAAACAATGTCCCCTCGCCCGGCTCGCATCCCGTTGCACGCGACGCTCGCCGACCTCTCCCCAACGGGGAGAGGTGAAATTCAGAGCGCAGCAAGGAATTTGGTGAGGGGGACAAGACCTATAAGTCAGCCTCCCCCTCACCCGGCTCCCATCGCGTTACCCGCGATGCTCGCCGACCTCTCCCCGCCGGGGAGAGGTCGGGAGAAGCGCCGCTGGGCAATAGGAATCAGTTCCTGCTCTTGTCGACCATCGCGCGCTGCTTGATCCACGGCATCATGG
>CAYGZV010000020.1:0-9448 GCA_964354425.1 uncultured Rhodoplanes sp.
TCATGCCCAGCGCCGCCGGCGCACAAGCGGACGCCGCGCACAAGCTCCGTCCGGTCGCGCAAGCGGATAAGCCGGAGCCGAAACAACGGACCGAAACCAAGCCCTTCGATCCGCACGCGGCGCATGCGCCGAGCGCGCCTGCAGCGACGGCGAAGCCTTGGTACGACACGTCGGGCCTGCCGATGCCGTTCCTAGCGGATGACCTCGGCACGCACCGCTATCCCGTGGCGGCGAACGACGATGCGCGGGCCTTCTTCGACCAGGGGCTGATACTCGCCTACGGGTTCAACCATCTCGAAGCGCTGCGCGCCTTCCGGCACGCCCAGCAGCTCGATCCCGATTGCGCCATGTGCTTCTGGGGCGAGGCCTATGTGCTCGGCCCGAACCTGAACCTCCCGATGGAAAAGGACGCTGCGCCGATTGCGCGGGGCGCCGCTGCGAAAGCGGTCGAGAAGGCGGCCAAGACGAGCGCCAAGGAACAGGCCCTCGCCGCCGCGATGCTCGCCCGCTATTCGGAAACGGGCGAGCGCGCCGCGCTCGACCGGACCTATGCGGACGCGATGCAGGGCGTCGCGCGCGCATTTACCGACGATACCGACATCGCGACGCTCGCGGCCGAATCGCTGATGCTGCTGTCGCCTTGGGACTACTGGAGCGAGGCGGGCCGCACGCCCAAGGAGCACACGCCGGACGCGCTGCGGCTGCTCGAAGGGGCGCTGGCAAAAAGCCCGAACCACGTCGCCGCGATCCACTTCTATATCCACCTCGTGGAAGCGTCCGACCGGCCGGAACGCGCCGAACCCTATGCCGACCGGCTGCGCGGCGCCGTGCCCGGCGCGGGCCACCTCGTGCACATGCCCTCGCACGTCTATCTGCGGCTGGGCCGCTACAAGGACACGCTCGACCTCAACAAGGATGCAGCCGAGGCGGACGAGCGCTACATCGCCGCGAACCCCGGCGTGCAGGGTCCGTATCCGGCCATGTATTATCCGCACAATGTCCATTTCCACATGACGGCGGCGCTGATGGCCGGGCAGGGCCAAGAGGCGCTGCAATCGGCGGAGAAACTTGCCGGTCTGATCAGCGACGACGCGGCGCAGGCGATCCCGCCCGCCCAGCCGATCAAGCAGGCGCCCTATTTCATCCACGCGCAGTTCAGCGATCCGCAGACGATCCTCGCTTTGCCGCAACCGAACGAAAAGCTGCCGTTCGTCGTCGCCGGCTGGCGCTATGCGCGCGGCGTCGCCCAGGCCCTGCTCGGAAACGCCAGCGGCGCGGAGGCGGAAGCCGACGCGATCCGCACGCTCGGCGTGCAGGATCACGGCGCGCTGGAACAGGCCGCCGTTCCGGCCAAGGGCATTCTCGCGATCGCCGAAAACGTGGTGCGCGCAAAAGCGGCGGTGGCGCGCGGGGATCGCGAGGCGGCGCGGCGGTTCGCGGAGGCGGCCGTGAAAGCGCAGGACGAGCTGCCTTACATGGAGCCGCCCTTCTGGTATGTGCCGGTCGACCAGACGCTGGGCGCGATCCTGCTGAAGAACGGCGATGCGCGCGCCGCAGCCGCCGCCTTCAAACAGGCCTGCGCGAAGGCGCCGCACAGCGCCTGGGCGATCTATGGACTGATGCAGGCGCAGTCGGCGGCAGGCGACGCCGAGGCCGCAGCGCAAGCGCGCGGACGGTTCGAGAAGGCGCGCGCCGGCGGTTCGCAGGAGCCCTCGCTCGACCGGATGTGATCCGCCATATCACCTCTTCCGGCGGGGGAGGTCGGATCGCGAGCGCAGCCAGCGATCCGGGCGGGTCGAAACGCCCCCAGATTACGGGGCAGCGGGCTCGATAGCGCCCTCACGCGGTCGGCCGGCCAGCGCACGGGCGATCACCGCGCCGGGACGGCGAAGCGGGCGAATTCCTGCACCACCCGCTCGTAGACGGGCCGCTTGAACGGGATGATCAGCCCGGGAAGGTTGGCGACCGGCTCCCAGCGCCACTCGACGAATTCCGGCTTATGCCCGCCCGCGGGATGGGCGATGTCGATCTCGCTCTCCTCGCCGGTGAAGCGCAGCGCGTACCATTTCTGCGTCTGGCCGCGATAGCGGCCGCTCCAGGCATGGCCGATCAGTTCGGACGGCAGGTCGTAGGAGAGCCAATCCGCGATTTCGCCGAGCTTCTCGATCGAGCGGATATTGGTCTCCTCGTAAAGCTCGCGCAGCGCCGCCGGCCAGGGGTCCTCGCCCGTGTCGACGCCGCCCTGCGGCATTTGCCAGACATGCGTTTCGTCGACATGCTCCGGACCGTCGATCCGGCGTCCGATGAAGGCCCGTCCCTCGCCATTGAGCACCATCACGCCGACGCAAGGGCGATAAGGCAGGGTTTCCATGCGGGTCCTCTCGGAGGTCATGTCCAGGCTTCAAGTCGGGTTGGATTGAGGCGGCGGCCGCCGGAGGGGAGCATAACTCCTCGCTCTGGGGCCTGGGTTCGGCGGAACTTATCTATTACAGCGCTTGAGGGCAAACTGCGCCGCGCTTCGAAGCCGGCGCGCGACAGGACGACATGGAAGAGCCGAAGGAAAACATCGAGCCGGACATCGAGCTCGCCGACGACGAGGAAGAGCCGAGCCTGCCCGATCCCGTCGAGGTCGAGGCCGAGGCCGAACTCGCGACGAGCGACCCGGCCTCGCTCGGCGCCGGCCGCGCGATCATCGCGCAGCATGCGCGGTTCGCGCCGGCCGCCCCCGGCGTCTACCGCATGAGCGCCGCGAGCGGCGACGTGCTCTATATCGGCAAGGCGAAGAACATCAGGAAGCGCATTCTCGCCTATGTGCGGCAGGCCGGACATACGGCGCGCATCGCGCGCATGATCGCGGCGACCGCGGCCATCGAATATGTCACCACCGCGACGGAAACCGAGGCGCTGCTCCTCGAGGCCAACCTGATCAAGCGACTGCGTCCGCGCTTCAACGTGCTGCTGCGCGACGACAAGTCGTTTCCCTACATCATGATCACGCGCGATCGGCTGCCGCCGATGATCTGCAAGCATCGTGGCGCGCGCAACCGCGAGGGGGATTATTTCGGACCCTTCGCCGCCGTGAACGCCGTCAACCGCACCATCACCGCGCTCGAGCGCGCCTTTCTCATCCGCTCGTGCTCGGATGCGGTCTATGAGAGCCGGACGCGGCCGTGCCTGCTGCACCAGATCAAGCGCTGCTCGGCCCCCTGCACGGGTGAGATCTCCCACGCGGACTACGCGCGGCTGGTGGCGGAGGCGAAGGCGTTCCTGTCGGGCAAAAGCCGCGCGGTCAAGGAGGAGCTCGCGGCGGAGATGGACCAGGCGGCGGCCGGGCTCGACTTCGAGCGCGCGGCGGTGCTGCGCGACCGTCTCGCCGCGCTGTCGGCGGTGCAGGCGCGCCAGGGCATCAATCCGCGCGGAATCGAGGAGGCCGACGTGTTCGCCGTCCACCAGGACGGCGGATTCACCTGCGTCGAGGTCTTTTTCTTCCGCGCCGGCCAGAACTGGGGCAATCGCGCCTATTTCCCCAAGGCCGATCGCGCGCTTCCCGCCGAAGCCGTGCTCGCCTCGTTCCTCTCCCAGTTCTACGACGACAAGCCCTGCCCGCGGCTAATCCTGCTGTCGCACCGGCCGGAGGAATGCGATCTCCTCGCCGAAGCGCTGTCGCTCAAGAGCGGAAAGAAGGTCGAGATCCTCGTTCCCCGGCGCGGCGAGAAGAAGGAGCTGGTCGACCACTCCGCGGCGAATGCGCGCGAAGCGCTCGGTCGCAAGCTCGCCGAAGGCAGCTCGCAACAGCGGCTGCTCGCCGCATTGGCGGCGACTTTCGGCCTGCCGCGGCCGCCCCGCCGGATCGAGGTCTACGACAACAGCCACATCCAGGGGACGAACCCGGTCGGCGCCATGATCGTCGCCGGGCCGGAAGGGTTCCAGAAGAACCAGTATCGCAAGTTCAACATTCGCTCGACCGCGCTCGCGCCGGGGGACGATTACGGCATGCTCCGCGAGGTGTTCACCCGCCGCTTCAAGCGGCTTCTGGCCGAAGCGCCGCGCACCGCCGCCGATAATGCTGACCCGAAGGATTCAAGCGCTCCTACACCCCGCCCCGGCGCACCGACCCTCCCCCTCCCGGGGAGGGTGGAGGAGATAGGCGAAAGCGCCTCCCCCCTCGAGGGGGGCGCGGCAGGCGAAGGGAGAGCGGCTTGCGACGCTGCGGACGAGTTCCGGCCGTCCGACCCGCTTCTTTCAGGGGAGAGTGACTCCGGCGATGAACCCCCCTCCCCCTGGCCCGACCTCGTGCTGATCGACGGGGGGCCGGGTCAGCTCGCCGCGGCGGAGCAGGTCCTGGCCGGTCTCGGCATCGGCGGCATGCCGCTCGTCGCCATCGCCAAGGGGCCCGATCGCAACGCGGGCCGGGAGTCCTTCCACATGCCTGGCCGGGCGCCGTTCCGGCTGCCGCCGCGCGACCCGGTGCTCTACTTTGTCGAGCGCTTGCGCGACGAGGCGCATCGCTTCGCCGTCGGCTCGCATCGGCAGCGGCGCAAGCGCGACATCCGCGAAGGCGGGCTGCAGGACATTTCCGGGGTCGGGCCGGCGCGCAAACGCGCGCTCTTGCGGCATTTCGGGACGCTCAAGGCGATCGAGCGGGCGTCGCTCGGCGACCTTTCGCAAGTTCCCGGCGTGAGTTCGGAAACGGCGCGGCGAATTTACGAGTATTTTCACGAGCCCTCGCGCTGAATCAGGCTTTTCCAGACAGCGGAGCCGCCCGAGGGCTGTTGCGCAAGCGGCCAAGCGGCTATCTTACCCGCCATGGAGATCGCGACGTCGAGCACTGTGCGGCCGCGGACCTTCGCGCTGCCTAACACGCTGACCTATGCGCGCATCGCTGCGGTGCCGCTGGTGGTGGCCTGCATGTATTGGCAGGACATCCTCCAGGGCGGGATATGGCTGCGCTGGGTGGCGCTCGCTCTCTTTGTCACGGCGGCGGTCACCGACGTTCTCGACGGCTATTTCGCCCGAAGCCTGGGCCAGCAATCGAACTTCGGGCGCATGCTCGATCCGATCGCCGACAAGCTGCTCGTGTCGTCCTGCCTGCTGATGCTCGCGGCCGACGGAACCATCCGCGGATGGTCCTTGTGGGCCGCGATCGTCATCCTCTGCCGCGAAATCCTGGTGTCGGGCCTGCGCGAATACCTCGCCGAGTTGCGCGTCAGCGTTCCGGTGACGGCTCTCGCCAAGTGGAAGACCGCGCTGCAGCTCGTCGCGGTCGGCTTTTTGCTCGCCGGCAATGCGGGCGACCGATTGATCTCCGCCGCGGTGGATTTGGGCTTCCCGATCGTAACCTTTGTCGGGCTGACGCTGCTTTGGGCGTCGGCCCTGCTGACGCTGTACACCGGCTACGACTATTTCCGCGCCGGCCTGCATCATCTGACTGACGATTGAGCCGGACGAGGACGCGACGAAGTGAAAGTTCTGTACTTCGCCTGGGTGCGCGAGCGCATTGGAAAGACCGAGGAGGCGATCGAACCGCCGGCCGGCGTCGAGACGGTCGGCGAGCTGATGGTATGGCTCGCAGGGCGGGGCGAGGAATACGCGCATGCGTTCGCGCATCCGACATCGGTCCGCGCGGCGATCGACCGCGCGCATGTCCGGCCGGACGCGAGCATCGCCGGGGCGCGCGAGATCGCCTTCTTCCCGCCGATGACGGGGGGATAGGAGCCCGCATGGCGACCATTCGCCTGCAGCGCGAGGATTTCGACGCCGCCGCCGAGACCGCGGCTCTTACGCGCGGGCGCACCGATATCGGCGCGGTGGTCACCTTCACCGGCGTCTGCCGCGGCGCTGACGGCGACAAGCAGATCGTAGCGATGACGCTCGAACATTATCCCGACATGGCGGAAGCGGAGATCGCGCGGCATGTCGCTGAAGCGGAAAACCGCTGGCCCCTCCTCGGCGTCACGGTGATCCATCGCCATGGCCGGCTTGTTCCGGGCGACAATATCGTGCTGGTCGCAACTGCGGCGGCCCACCGCGGGGATGCGTTCGCCGCGGCCGAGTTGCTGATGGACTATCTCAAGACCCGCGCGCCGTTCTGGAAACAGGAGGAGCGGGCGGGCGCAACCGCCTGGGTCGCCGCGACCGAAGCCGACGATGCGGCGGCGGACCGATGGGCCGCGCCTGCCGGCAGCCGCGACGCGGCCGAATGACCGCGCGCCGCGCAAGAAGCCAACGGCATCGACTTGCCCGCCCGGAGGACATCCATGCCTCGCATCCCGGCCATGCTCCCGCCTGCCCGCGCCCTACGAAAGATAATCGAGCCGGATGGCGATGAAGCAACCCACCCTTGACCCACGTCAAGGCCGAAGCCTGCGCAATCCGTCCTCTCCGCCTGACGAGCGCCGCGCGCGAGAACAAGATTGAGCAATAAGCCTAGGCTTATGCGTCCGCTCAATCGGCTGCTTCGCCTGCCCGGATCCAAGCACGCAATCGCAAAGCGAGATCATGTCCTCAACCCACCCGTCCAAGAACTCGAAGGGGCTCGTCGTCGGGGCTATCGGCGTCGTATTCGGCGATATCGGCACGAGCCCGCTTTATGCGCTCAAGGAAACCTTTGGCGGCCAACATGCGATGCCGGTCGAACCGGAAAGGGTGCTCGGCGTCGTCTCCCTCGTATTCTGGACCATCATGGCTTTGGTGACGGTGAAGTACGTCGCAATCATCATGCGCGCCGACAACCGCGGGGAAGGCGGAAGCCTCGCGTTGCTCGCGTTGGTGACCGCCCTGACCAAGAACTCGAAGGCAACCTACTTTGTGACGATGCTCGGCATCTTCGCCGCCGCGCTGTTCTACGGCGACAGCATGATCACCCCGGCCATCTCGGTCCTTAGCGCGGTCGAAGGCCTCGACGTCGTCGCTCCCCAATTCAAGCCTTATGTGCTCCCGATCACCATAGCGGTTTTGTGCGTGCTGTTCTGGATTCAGCGACGCGGCACGGAGATCATTGGGGCGCTGTTCGGGCCGGTCATGTGCCTGTGGTTCGCGACGCTCGCAGTGTTGGGCATCGTGAACATCCTGCACGAACCGGCCGTGGTAGCGGCGCTGAACCCGTTTTATGGCGCTGAACTGATCATTCAGCATCCGTGGCAGAGCTTTCTTGCCCTCGGCGGGATCTTTCTCGCCGTGACCGGCGGCGAAGCCTTATATGCCGACATGGGCCATTTCGGACGATTCCCGATCCGGATCGCTTGGTTCTGCCTCGTGCTGCCGGCGCTGGTGTTGAACTATTGCGGGCAAGCGGCCTTGCTCATTCACGACCCGTCCAGCGTGGCGAACCCGTTCTACCTGCTGGCGCCCGAATGGGCGCTCATGCCGATGGTGCTGCTGTCCACCGCGGCGACGGTGATTGCGTCCCAGGCGGTGATCTCAGGCGCATTTTCGGTCGCTCGTCAGGCGGTTCAACTCGGCTATCTTCCGCGCATGACGATCACGCACACCTCCTCCAGCGAGGCGGGGCAAATCTACGTCCCGTTCACGAATTTGACTCTCTTCATCGGGGTGATCGGGTCAGTCTTGGTGTTCCAGTCGTCGAGCCATCTGGCGGCGGCCTACGGCATCGCCGTTTCCGGCACGATGATTATCAGCACGATCCTGATCGGCTTTGTGGCTGTGCAGGTTTGGCGATGGAGCCCGTGGCTCGCGTTCCCGCTGCTCGGCACTCTCGTGTCGATCGACGCGCTCTTCTTTGCGTCGAACATTATCAAGATCGGACAAGGAGGATGGTTTGCGCTAGCGATCGCAGTCGCATCGTTCACGACGCTGACCACCTGGAAGCGCGGCCGCGAACTGGTCCGCAAGCAGCTCGTCGCCAAATCGGTGCCGCTCGTCTCCGTCATCAACTCGCTCGGCCCGCATGTCGCCCGCGCGCGCGGCACCGCCGTATTCATGACGGCGACGACCGAAGGCGTGCCGGCGGCGCTGTTGCACAATCTCAAGCACAATCAGACCGTCCATGAGCGCACCATTCTGACGACGGTGATGACGGCCGAAACGCCCTACGCGCCCGAGAGCGAACGGATCACGTTCACCGATCTCGGGAGCGGTTTCTACCGGCTCGTGATCCGTTACGGCTTCATGGAGACGCCCGACATCCCGGCGGCGCTGTCCGCCTGCAAAGGCTATGGGTTCAAATTCGACTTGATGAAGACGTCGTTCTTCTTGAGCCGCGAGACCATCGTGCCGAGCCTTTATCCCGGCATGGCGCGGTGGAGAGAACTGCTCTTCGCCTATATGGCGCTCAACGCCACCACGGCGATGAAGTTCTTCAAAATCCCGACCGAACGCGTGGTGGAGCTGGGCACGCAGCTCGAGATTTGAGCCTGCCGCGACGCTCGATGCGCCGTTGTCAGGAGACGTCGAGCGTATCTTCCAGTCCGGGTCGGCCCGGCCGCGTCACGCCGCGGCGGCCTTGCCTTTCGGCTGCACCTCGGCGTGGTAGTCTTCCATCAATTGCCTGGTGATCTCGCCCGGCGTGAAGCGCCAGTCGGCGATCTCGGACACCGGCGTCACTTCCGCCGCGCTGCCGGTGATGAAGCACTCGGAAAACTCGCCGAGCTCCGCCGGCCAGATGCGGCGCTCGACGACCTTGATCCCGCGGCGGCGCGCAAGCTCGATCACCGTCTGCCGGGTGATCCCGGCGAGGAAGCAGTCGGCGATGGGGGTGTGAATCGTCCCGTCCTTGACAAAGAAGATATTGGCGCCGGTGCATTCGGCGACGCGGCCCTGCCAGTCGAGCATCATCGCGTCGGCATAGCCTTTGCGCTCGGCCCTGTGCTTGGAAATGGTGCAGATCATGTACAGCCCCGAGGCTTTCGCGCCGGACGGCGCGGTCGCCGGATCGGGGCGGCGGTATTCGGCGAGATCGAGCCTGATGCCCTTGAGCCGTTCGGCCGGGTTGAAATAGCTCGGCCACTGCCAGCTTGCGATCGCGAGATGAATCGCATTGGTCTGCGCCGACACGCCCATCATCTCCGACCCGCGCCAGGCGACGGGACGGAGATACGCGTCGCGCTGTCCGTTGCGCTCGAGCACGAGCCGCTTGGCGGCGTCGATCTCCGCAACCGAATAGGGAATTTCGAAATCGAGGGCCTGGGCGGAGCGCTTCAGCCGCTCCGAATGCTCGGTGCACTTGAAGATTTCCCCGCCATAGGCGCGCTCGCCCTCGAACACGGCGCTTGCATAATGCAGGCCGTGCGACAGCACATGCAGCTTCGCGTCCGACCATGGCACGAGCTTGCCGTCGAACCAGATGAAGCCCTCGAGTTGATCGAATGGAACGGCCATGGCAATCCTCCCTGGGACCCCGTCGGAACGGTCGCGACCGGCCCTGTTCTTGCGGCTTTTGCGTCGCGCGGAAAGTCCCGATATGTTTGGCGCGGTCATGAGAGCGCGCTTT
>CAYGZV010000020.1:9548-13234 GCA_964354425.1 uncultured Rhodoplanes sp.
TTTGCGTCGCGCGGAAAGTCCCGATATGTTTGGCGCGGTCATGAGAGCGCGCTTTCCGATGGCAAGGCAACAGCCCGCGCCGATGCCTGTCCCGGCGAATGGGAACCGGGTTCCCGGCGGAAATGCGACCAGACCCGCGACAATCAACCGTTTCCCGCTTCCGCCGAACGGGACCGCTTGCGCCAGACCGTTTCACCGAAAGACGCCGAAACGTAACAATCGAACCGAAATATGTCAACATGACTGACATAAATCTGAGACCCGAGGCGTCCCGGCCCGCGGACCTGCAGGCCGGTCCGGCCGGCGCTCCGCCCGAGCCGGTGTGGGACATCATCGAGCTCATCTTCTTCGCCTATCGCGACTTCGTCAGCGATCCGGACAGCGTGCTGACGACTTTCGGATTCGGCCGCGCGCATCACCGAGTGCTGCATTTCGTCAACCGCAATCCCGGACTGAAAGTTGCGGAGCTGCTCGAAATCCTGAGAATCACCAAGCAATCGCTCGGACGCGTGCTCAAGCAGCTGGTTGACGAAGGCTATGTCGAGCAGCGGGAGGGCGAAACCGATCGCCGGCAGCGGCTGTTGTTCGTGACGCCGAAAGGCGCAGCTCTGGCCCTGAAGCTCGCAGGTCTGCAGACCCAGCGCATCGCCCGCGCGTTCGCGGAACTCGGGCCGGAGGCGCATGCCGCGGCCAGACGCTTTCTGATCGCCATGATCAATCCCGACGCGCGCGCCGACGTGCTCGACTTCATCAGCCGTCCGGGCCGCCGGCAATGGCCGCGATCGTGACCCAGGAGCGCGGCATGCCGGTGGCCCCTGTCGCCCTTCCCGACGACGCGCCGCATCTCCTCGTCGTGGACGATGATCGGCGCATCCGCGATCTGTTGTCGCGTTATCTCAACGCGGAGGGCTACCGCGTCACCACGGCGGAAAACGCCGCCGACGCCCGCGCCAAGCTGGCCGGCCTGAGCTTCGACCTTCTGATCCTCGACGTGATGATGCCGGGCGAGACCGGCTTCGATCTCGTCAAATCGATCCGCGTCACGTCGAGCGTGCCCATCCTCATGTTGACCGCGCTGGCGGAGAAGGAGCACCGCATCGGCGGGCTCGAGATCGGCGCCGACGATTACGTCGCCAAGCCGTTCGAGCCGCGCGAGCTGTCGCTGCGGGTCGCGAGCATTCTGCGGCGAACTCAGCCGGCGCCGGCGCCCATCCCGGAGCAGGTGTGCTTCGGGCCGTTCGTGTTCGACAATATGCGCGGGGAACTGCGCCGCGGCGACGAGGTCATCCATCTGACGGACCGCGAACGGGAGATGCTGCGCATGCTCGCAGCGGCGCCGAACGAGACGGTGTCGCGCCTCGCGCTCGCCGGCAACGGCGCCGCCCCGGGCGAGCGGGCGGTGGACGTGCAGATCAATCGCCTGCGGCGGAAAATCGAAACCGACCCCGCGAACCCGCTCCTCATCCAGACGGTGCGCGGGATCGGCTACCGGCTGGTGGTGGCGACATGACGAGCATCGATATCGGCCTGTCGCATTTGCGCTCGGCGGCGGACCGGTTCGCGGCGGTCTGGGATCGCATCGGCCGTTGGCTGAAGGGCCTGATGCCGAGCGGGCTTTATGCCCGCGCGGTGCTGATCATCATCGCGCCCATGGTGATCCTCCAGTCGGTCGTCGCCTTCGTCTTTATGGAGCGTCACTGGAACACGGTGACACGGCGGCTCTCGGCGGCGGTGACCCAGGACATCGCGGCGCTGATCGAGGTCTACAGCCTCTTCCCGCAGGATTACGACCAGGCGCAGCTTCGCCGCATCGGCCAGCGGCTCGGCCTCGTGGTCGACATTCTGCCCGGAACCGAGCTGCCCCCGATCGGGCAGAAACCATTCTTCTCGCTGCTCGACCAGGCTTTGTCGCAGGAAATCCGCAAGCAGATCCGCCGGCCGTTCTGGATCGACACGGTCGGGCGTTCGGCGCTGGTCGAAATCCGCATCCGGCTCGACAACAGCGTGATCCGCGTCTTCGCGCCCCGCAACGCCGCCTATGCGTCGAACTCGGAAATCTTCCTGCTGTGGATGCTCGGCACGTCGCTGGTGCTCATCACCGTCGCGATCCTGTTTCTGCGCAACCAGATCCGCCCCATTCTGCGGCTGACCGAAGCGGTCGAGAATTTCGGCAAGGGCCGCGACGTGCCGAGCTTCGGGCCGCGCGGCGCGCAGGAGGTGCGGCGCGCCGCGCTCGCCTTCATCGAGATGAAGCGGCGGGTCGAGCGCGCGATCGAACAGCGCACCACGATGCTCGCCGGCGTCTCGCACGACCTGCGCACCGTGCTGACGCGGTTCAAGCTCGAACTCGCGCTGTTGGGCGACGGACCCGAGCTCGACGCGCTCAAGAAGGACGTCGACGACATGGCGCGCATGGTCGAGGCCTATCTCGCCTTCGCGCGCGGGGACTCCGGCGAGCAGGCGGAGCCGACCGACATGGCCGCCTTCCTCGACGAACTGAAGGCGGACGCCGAGCGGCACGGCCATCGCACCTCCGTCGACTTCCACGGCTACCCGGTCGTGACCGTGCGCCCGCATGCCTTCAAGCGCTGCCTCGGCAATCTCGTCTCCAACGCAGCGCGTTTCGCCGACGCGATCTCCATCACCGGGCGGCGCGACCATCGCTGGCTCACCATCACGGTCGACGACGACGGACCGGGGATCCCGGCGCCCATGCGCGACGAGGTGTTCAAGCCGTTCCTGCGGCTCGACGATTCGCGCAATCAGAACGAGGGCGCGGGGGGAACCGGGCTTGGGCTTGCGATCGCGCGCGACATCGCCCGATCGCATGGCGGCGACATTTCGCTCGGCGACAGCCCGCTCGGCGGCCTGCGCGCGAACGTGCGCATTCCGGTGTGACGGAGAACGCCGAAGCCGAAGGGCGGGCGTCCCGCGGACGCGGCTTCGGATCAGGACGGCCGGCGGCGCGGCGCGATCAGCCGGGCAAGCTCGCGGCGGGCGTCCGGGCGGGTCGGCGCCCGCGCCTTGATGCGGATCGCCGTCCGGCTGTTATAGGTGGGAACGAACAATCGCGCGGTGCGGGCGAGGCCCGTCCCGGTTCGGGCGGACAGCGGCGAAACGGTCAGCGAACGCAGCACACTCAATGACATAGAGGCCCCACCCGGTCCTGAACCGAGGCCTCGACATCGCCCGAGCGGACTGGAGCGGGCGAAGGGATTCGAACCCTCGACCCCAACCTTGGCAAGGTTGTGCTCTACCTCTGAGCTACACCCGCGCGCCCCGGCGGCGAAGCCACCGAGGGCATTCGTACCTAAACCGGACCGTCTTGGCAACCGACGGCGTCCAACCGGTCCTCGGACCCTCGTCGAAGCGGTCGGCCAGGCCGCGTCAGCGCCATTCAGAGTGGGGTTGACGAGCGCGCCCAGCAAGGGTCCTGTGGCGCCGATTTCCCTGACAGATGCGCCGCCCATGCCCGCAACCCCGGACGAGTTGTTCGCCTTTCTCGATCGCCTGCAGATCGGACATCGCACCGTCAGCCATCCGCCGCTGTTCACCGTCGAGGAATCGCGCCGCCTGCGCGGGCAAATCCCGGGAGGCCACACGAAAAACCTCTTCCTCAAGGACAAGCGCGGCGCGCTGCTGCTCGTCGTCGCGCTGGAAGACGCAGCGATCGACCTGAAATCCTT
>CAYGZV010000020.1:13334-22713 GCA_964354425.1 uncultured Rhodoplanes sp.
GCGCGCTGCTGCTCGTCGTCGCGCTGGAAGACGCAGCGATCGACCTGAAATCCTTGCACCGCCGGCTTGGCGCCGGGCGCTTCTCATTCGGCTCGCCGGACCTCCTGCGCGAAACGCTGGGGATCGAGCCGGGGTCGGTCACGCCCTTCGCCGCGATCAACGACATCGCGCGCCGCGTCGAGGTCGTGCTCGACCAGGCCATGCTGAGCCACGACACGCTGAACTGCCATCCGCTCGTCAACACCATGACGACCGCGATCGGACGGGAGGACCTCGTGCGCTTCCTTGAAGCGACCGGCCATCCGCCGCGCATAGCCCTGGTCTCGGCGGGAATGACGCAATAGACTGGCCGAAGCGGCGCGATTGCAACCGGGTCGGCGCTCCCCATTTATGCGGGGGTGTGGGGTTCGGCGCTAAAATCAGGGAATTTGCATGATTCAGGACGGCGGAGCGACGATCACCGCGGACGGTCTCGTCAAGGATACGACAACCCAGAGCTTCAAGAAGGACGTTATCGACGAGTCGCGCCGGCAGCCCGTGCTGGTCGATTTCTGGGCGCCCTGGTGCGGCCCGTGCAAGCAGCTCACGCCGCTTCTCGAAAAGACCGTGCGGGCGGCCAAGGGCAAAGTGAAGCTCTGCAAGATGAACATCGACGAGCACCCCGCCATCGCCGGGCAGATGGGCATTCAATCCATTCCGGCGGTCATCGCGTTCGTGAACGGACAGCCGGCGGATGGCTTTCTCGGCGCGCTGCCGGAAGGCCAGGTCACGGCCTTCCTCGAACGCCTGACGCAAGCCAAGCTCGGCGGCGAGGAGCTCGATCTGTTGAAGGCGGCCGATGCGGCTCTGGTCGAAGGCGACGCCGCCGGCGCGGCGCAGACCTATGCGCAAGTGCTCGCCGAGGATCCGGCGAACATCCATGCGCTCGCGGGTCTCGCCCGCTGCTATATCGAGACCGGCGCGCTGGAGCAGGCCAAGCAGACGATCGCCATGGTCCCCGCCTCCAAGCACAACGAGGCGCCGGTGGCCGCCGCGCGCGCCGCGCTCGAGATCGCTGAGCAGGCCGCGGCGCTCGGCCCGATCGCCGACCTCGAAAAGAGGGTCGCCGAGAATCCCCTCGATCATCAGGCGCGGTTTGATCTTGCGCTTGCGCTCAACGCCAAGGGCCGGCGGATCGAGACCGTCGACCACCTTATCGATATCGTCCGGCGCGACCGCAAATGGAATGACGACGGCGCGCGCAAGCAACTCGTCCAGCTGTTCGAGGCTTGGGGGCCGACCGATGAGGCGACGGTCGATGGCCGGCGGCGGCTCTCCTCCATCCTGTTTGCGTGAGCCTGGATGGGGCTGGTATCGTTCCAGGCGAGGCTGGTATCGTTCTGATGCGTGATGCAGTCCGTGGCGACGGAGACCGTCAATGCCTATGAACGCGGTCTATCGTGGACCCGCGGATCTTCCTGCCACAATCCCGATCTTTCCTTTGCCCGGCGCGCTTCTGCTGCCGCGCGGGCAGATGCCGCTCAACATTTTCGAGCCGCGCTATCTCGCGCTCGTCGACGACGCGCTGCGCAGCGGGCACCGTCTCATCGGGATGATCCAGCCGGACACAGCAAATCCTGGACCGGACGAGAAGCCGAACTTGTACAAGGTGGGATGCGTCGGCCGCATCACCCAGCTGGCCGAGGCGGGCGATGGACGCTACCTGGTCCAGCTCACCGGCGTCTGTCGCTTCCGGATCGAGCACGAACTGTCCGTGACCACCGCCTACCGCCAGTGCCATGTCGCCTATGCCCCCTTTGCCGACGATTTCGTCGCCCGCAAGGGGGAGAAAGCGGTCGACCGCAAGTCGCTGTTGTCAACGCTGAGCGATTTCCTGAAGGCGAACAAGCTCAAGGCGGACTGGGACGGGATCGAGAAGGCGCCCAACGAGGCGCTGGTGAACGCGCTTGCGATGATGTCGCCCTACGGGCCAGCGGAGAAGCAGGCCCTGCTGGAGGCGCCCGACCTGAAAACCCGCGCCGAAATCCTCGTCGCCGTCACCGAGATCGAACTCGCGAAGGGGCAGACGGACGGCGAGCCGCCGCTGCAGTAAGTCAATCCAGCGCATCTCCAAGGACGCGGCAGGAAACGAGTCTGCTGCGCTCCTGCGCCGACGTGATAATCTGGCGCGTCACCGACCATCAGCATTGGACAAGGCAATGACGTCACCTAGCTCCGACCGGGCGGCCGGCACGGTCAATCCCAAGCTCCTGGAAATCCTGGTCTGTCCCCTGACCAAGGGTCCGCTTGAATATGATGCGGAGAAGCAGGAGCTGATCTCGCGTTCGGCCAAGCTCGCCTACCCGATCCGCGACGGCATCCCGATCATGCTGGTCGACGAGGCGCGCCGGCTCGACTGACACATCTCTCCTGAAAGGAGCGCCAATCGCCGCCACCGGGGACTGGAACGATGCTCAAAGTGTGGGGCCGCAAAACCTCGGCCAATGTGCAAAAGGTGATGTGGGCGATCGGCGAGCTCGGACTTGCCTGCGAGCGCATCGATATCGGCGGTCCGTTCGGCAAGAACCGCGAGCCCGACTATCTCGCGATGAACCCGAACGGACTCGTGCCGACGCTCGAGGAGGACGGTTTCCACCTCTGGGAATCGAACGCGATCGTCCGCTACCTCGCCGCCAAGTTCGGAGCGGGCGCGCTCGACCCCGCGGATGCGCGCGCACGGGCCGTGGCCGGCCAATGGATGGACTGGCAATTGACGGTGGCGGGTCCGGCGATATTCCCGGTGTTCTGGGGACTCGTGCGCACGCCGCTCGAGCAACGCGATCCCAAGGCGATCGACGCCGGCAAGGCGAAGACGCTCGAGGCGATGAGCATCCTCAACGCGCAGCTCATGAAGACCGCCTATGTGGCGGGCGACGCGTTCTCCTGCGGCGACATCCCGGTCGGGATCATTGCCCACCGCTTCGTCACGCTCGTCCCGGACCACCCGGCGATGACCGGGCTCGAGCGCTGGTATGCCGATCTGTGCGCGCGCCCCGCCTTCCGCGCGCATGTCACGGAGATACCGCTCGTCTGAATCGGGTCCGGCTGAGGACGCCCCGCGCGCCAGGCCGGCGAGCGCCTACAGCGCTTCGCCGCGCAGGAGTTTGGGCACGTCGCCGGTGAGACCGGCCGCCTCGCGGATGAAAAAGCCCTTGAGCGCGGGCATGCGGTCGACCAGGCCGAGGCCGAGATCGCGCACCAGCCGCAGCAGGTCGGAGCGGTTGGAGAACAGCCGGTTGAGGCCGTCGGTGGCGACGCCCATCGCCAGCGTGTCGAACCGCCGCCAGCGCTGATAGCGTTCGAGCACATCCGCCCCGCCAGGATCGAGGCCGAGCCGCGCCGCGTCGGCGACCGCTTCGGCGAGCGCCGCCGCATCGCGCAGGCCGAGATTGAGGCCTTGCCCCGCGATCGGATGGATGCGGTGCGCCGCATCGCCGATCAGGGCCAGCCGCTCGCCGATGAAGGAACGGGCGACCCCGTAGCCGAGCGGATAGGCCTGGCGCGGGCCGACCACCTGCAGCTCGCCGAGATGCAGGCCGAAGCGCTTCTCCAGCTCGGCATGGAACTCCGCATCGGGCAGCGCGATGATGCGGGCGGCCTCCGCATTGTCCTCGACCCAGACAAGCGAGGCGCGGTTGTTTTTCAGGGGCAGGATCGCGAACGGCCCGGCGGGCAGGAAGTGCTCGATGGCGCGGCCCTGGTGATCGCGCGTGTGGGCAACCGTCGCGACGATCCCCGATTGGCCGTACTCCCAGCCGACCATCGCGATCCCGGCAAGATCGCGCAGGCGCGAGCGCCCGCCATCGGCGGCGACCAAGAGCCGGGCGGACAGCCCGCGGCCGTCGCCGAGGGTCGCGGAGACGCGTTCCGGTTCGGCGGCGAACGCGACCACGGAGGTCTCGGCGAGCCCGACGCCTTCTTCCCTGGCCTTGGCGACGAGGGCCGCGAGCAGCGGCCCGTTCTCGATCATCTGCGCAAACGGCTCGCCCGGCTCGACCTCGCCGCCGAAGGTGAGAAAGACGGGGCGGACGGCGTCATCGAGGCGGCTGTCGGTGACGACCATGTCGACGATGTCCTGGGCTTCGGCCGCAACCGCCTGCCAGACCCCGATCGTTTCCAGAAGACGGCGCGCCGCCGCGGCGATCGCCGACGCCCGGGCGTCGACCGCCGGACGCGCCAGCAGCGGGTCAGCGACCGTGACCGCGAAGGCCGGCCCGAGCGCCTGGCGGAGCGCGATTGCAAGCGCAAGCCCGGCGAATCCGGCGCCGGCGATAAGAATGTCGGTTCGCTCGCCTGTCATGCGGCTTCACCTTCTCCCTCGCGACAGAGCGCTCGGTTGATGCGCAAGACGATCGCCCAAAATTCCTCCCCCTGAAAGGGGAGGTCGGCGAGCGCGCGCTCGCCGGGAGGCGGTCGCAAGTCGCTCGCGATCCTCCCCGGACCGCTGGCCAGCGGTCCGACGCCCCCCTTTTAGGGGAGGGCGACATCAAATGCGACTGGCCTGTGAGAAGAATTCGCGCGCTCGGCGCGATCCTGTTGACCCTGGGTTAGCGGAACGGCGATGGCGAGCGTGAGAATATCGCGGCCGCGGCACGGCGAGAATGGGCGGCTGTGGCCCCGCAAGAACAAGATGCCAGAGCCGCGCGGCCATGGCTTGACTTGGTCTGTGCACGGGCGTCTGTGGCAAGTCTTCCTTCCGCGGCGCGCCGTTTTCACCAAATGGGTTTTCGTTATGCCCTCAGCCGTTCAGGACCTGCTTGCGCTCCTTGATCTCGAACCGCTTGAAGTCAACCTGTTTCGCGGACGCTCGCCCCAATCGGGCTGGCAGCGGGTGTTCGGCGGGCAGGTGATCGGGCAGGCGCTGGTCGCGGCCTGCCGCACGGTCGAAGACGTGCGCAAGACCCCGCCGCATTCCCTGCATGCCTATTTTCTGCTCGCAGGCGACCCCAAGGTTCCGATCATCTACCAGGTCGACCGCATCCGCGACGGCAAGAGCTTCGCGACGCGCCGCGTGGTCGCGATCCAGCATGGCCACGCGATCTTCTTCATGTCGGTGTCGTTTCAGCGCATCGAGCCGGGGCTGAGCCATCAGTTCAAAATGCCGCAGGTGATGGCGCCGGAGGACCTGCCGACGGACTCCGAGGTGAGAAAGAACATGCTGCGGCAGATGCCCGCTCCGGTGCGCGCTTATTTCGAACGGGAGCGCCCGATCGAGCTGCGTCCGGTCGAGTTCGAGCGCTATCTCGGGCGCAAGGATCCGGAGGGCCGATTCCACCTCTGGATACGCACCACCCGCCCGCTGCCGGATGATCCGGCCATTCACCAATGCGTGCTTGCCTATGCCTCGGACATGGCCCTGCTCGACGCGGCGATGATCCCGCACGGACGCACGCTGTTCGAGAAGTCGATGATGGCCGCGAGCCTCGATCATGCGATGTGGTTCCACCGCCCGTTCCGGGCCGACGACTGGCTCTTATATGCGCAGGACAGCCCGAGCTCGAGCGGGGCGCGCGGCTTTGCCCGCGGCCTGATCTTTTCGCGCGACGGAACCCTGATCGCCTCGGTTGCCCAAGAAGGTCTCATCCGCGAGCGGAGCGAGTAGCTACGCTTCTCCCACAAAACATTTTCGCGAGAGAAGTTTCGGAACGGCCGCGAAAGCTTGTCATGACGGCCAAGCGGCCCTTGGCGGAAACGCGCCGCTTGGCTTAGAGTGCAATGCAGTATAGAGCGACGTTAATGCCGCCGCCGCGACAAGAGCGGGACCGGCCGCAAATCGAAGGGGGCACCCGGCATGAAACTCATCATCGCGATCATCAAGCCGTTCAAGCTCGACGAAGTCCATGACGCGCTCAACCGACTCGGAATCAGCGGCATGACCGTGACCGAGGTGAAGGGCTATGGGCGGCAGAAGGGCCATACCGAGATTTATCGTGGCACCGAATACGCCGTCAGCTTCCTTCCCAAGGTTCGTGTCGAGGTTGTCGTCCCGGACGAACAGGTTGATCAGGTTGTTGAAGCGATTGTCAGCACCGCGCGGACCGGCCAGATCGGCGACGGCAAGATTTTCATCACGTCGATCGATCAGGCGATCCGCATCAGGACGGGCGAGACCAACAACGAAGCGCTCTGAGTCAGAAGGCGCCTCAGCTTAACGGGGCGCGGCTATGCCTATTTGTTAGGCAGCGTTTCCGGCAACTGGGCTGATTGCCGCTATTCTGTGCAGCCGCACCGGTGGATTACGGAGGCGGCTGCCGGCGGATCCCGCACCGCCCGCCCCGCCTCAAACAAACCCCTGCATTAACAAAGACCTGGTGCTGCGTTGCACAATTGGCACGCGGCTTGATTCGCAGTCCGTGGCAATGCCTGCGGGGGGCGATCTCGCGTGCGGCGCCGTGTGTGTTTAGCCCAACCTCGAACGAGAGGCTCTAGCGGGGATGCAACAATGAAAATGGTCACGGCTATCATCAAGCCATTCAAAGTCGACGAGGTCCGCGATGCGCTCACCGCGATCGGCATTCACGGAATGACCGCCACGGAGGTGAAGGGCTATGGGCGGCAGAAGGGCCACACCGAGATCTACCGCGGCACCGAATACGCCGTGAGCTTCCTGCCGAAGGTCAAAATCGAGATCGCCGTGCCCACGGCGCAGGTCGACAAGGTGATCGAGACCGTGATCGCCGCAGCCAAGACCGGGCAGATCGGCGACGGCAAGATATTCATCTTCGGCATCGACCAGGCCGTCCGCATTCGCACCGGAGAGAGCGACGATGCCGCACTGTGACGCCCGCCTCTCAATGAGTTCGGACAGGAGAAAAACCATGACATTCAAAAAACCGTATCGTGCGGGACTTGCCGTGCTCGCTCTCGCGATGCTGGCGGCCACGTCGGCCTTCGCCGACGAGCCGGTCGTCAACAAGGGCGACAATGCCTGGATGCTCACCTCGACGGTGCTCGTCCTGCTGATGACCATCCCGGGTCTCGCCCTGTTCTATGGCGGCCTTGTCCGATCCAAGAACATGCTCTCGGTGCTCGCGCATGTGTTCTACACCGTGTGCATCGTGACGGTGATCTGGATGGTCCTAGGTTACAGCCTCACCTTCACCGGAGGCTCGCCTTACATCGGAGGCTTCTCGAAGCTGTTTCTCTCCGGCGTAACCACCGACTCGAAGGCGGCGACTTTCTCGGTGGGCGCGAACATCTCCGAGCTCGTCTATATGTGCTTCCAGATGACCTTTGCCGCGATCACTCCGGCGCTGATCGTCGGCGCGTTCGCCGAGCGCATGAAGTTCTCCGCGGTCGCGTTGTTTATCCCGCTCTGGGTCATCTTCATCTATTTCCCGATCGCCCATATGGTCTGGTACTGGGCCGGACCCGACGCGATCGCAGCCGCGGCGCAGGCGCTTGCCGCGGCGACCGACGACGCGGCGAAGGCGGCCGCGCAGGCCAATCTCGACCAGGTCATGGCCGACGCCGGCCAGATCTTTCTGTGGGGCGCGATCGATTTCGCCGGCGGCACGGTGGTGCACATCAATGCCGGCATCGCCGGACTCGTTGGCGCGCTCATCGTCGGCCCGCGTATCGGCTTCGGCAAGGAGCTGATGCCTCCCCACTCGCTGACCCAGACCATGATCGGCGCCTCGCTCCTGTGGGTCGGCTGGTTCGGCTTCAACGCGGGATCGAACCTCGAAGCGACCGGCACGGCGGGCCTCGCGATGGCCAACTCCTTCGTCGCCACCGCCGCCGCCGCCCTGTCCTGGATGTTCGCCGAGTGGATCGTGAAGGGCAAACCTTCGCTGCTCGGCGCGCTATCGGGCTGCATCGCCGGCCTCGTCGCCGTCACCCCCGCCGCCGGCTATGCCGGCCCGATGGGCGCGCTCGTGCTCGGGCTCGTCGTCGGCGTGGTCTGCCTGATCTTCTGCTCGGCGGTGAAGAATGCGCTCGGCTATGACGACGCGCTCGACGTGTTCGGCATTCATTGCGTCGGCGGCATTGTCGGCGCGATCGGCACCGGCATCCTGGTCAGCCCGCTGCTCGGCGGCACCGGCATCTACGACTATGTCGCCGGCAAAGTCGCGGACTACGACTTCATGACCCAGATCACCGCGCAAGCCAAAGCCGTGGGGACCACGCTTGTGTGGTCGGCCGTCGGCTCGGCGATCCTCTACAAGATCGTCGATTTGATCGTCGGGCTGCGGCCTACTCCGGAAGCCGAGCGCGAAGGACTCGACCTCGCCGATCACGGCGAGCGCGCCTACAACTACTGAGGCTTCGTCCGCCAAGCCGGGCTTTGCTCTCCGGCCCGGCTTGGCGTCCCTCCCCTCCTCGGGGAGGGGTTAGGGGTGGGGGCCACTGGATTTTCCTCCGCCAGGGCCCCCCCTCCTTGAACCCTCCTTCCGAGGAGGATTAGGGTTTGCGGCACGCAACCCGACCAGTGCAGTTACCGGAGGGGGTTGGAACCCGGCGCCACCCCTTCCATCGAGAGGCCCCGACGGCGCGTCGGGGCCTCTTTCTTATTGGCGGCGCAAGACATATCGACGGTGGCGGATCGATCCGCGATGGTTAATCGCGCCTTAACCTCGGACGCCCTATGGTAAGCCAGCAAAACCGGGCCCGTCCTGCGCCGCCGCCCCAACCGATGTCCATGACCAGCGCCGAACTCGAGCCCTCATTCGCGACCGGTCCGGCCGACACGCGCTCGCCCTTCGTGCGCACGGCCGAGCTCCTGGCCGGCATCGCGCCGGGCCGGCCGCCCATCAACCTTTCGGTCGGCGAACCGCAGCACCCGGTGCCCGGTTTCGTCGGCCCCGTTCTCGCGTCCGATGTCGCTTCGCTTGGCCGTTACCCGCTCGGCAAGGGAACCGACCGCTTCCGCGCGGCGGCGGCGGCCTGGCTCACGCAACGATATGGCCTGCCGCGCATGCCCGATCCGGCGAGCGAGGTGCTGGTTCTCAACGGGACCCGCGAGGGGCTGTTCCTTGCCGCATTGGCCGCAAAACGCTACGTCGGGCCGCGCGCCGGTGCGCCGGCGATCCTGATGCCGAACCCGTTCTACGCCGCCTACCCGGCCGGCGCGGAAGCCGCGCTGTGCGAACCGGTCTACCTGCCGGCGACCAAAGAGACCGGCTTTCTCCCCGATCTCGATGCGCTCGACCAAGGGCTGCTCGCCCGCACCGTCGCATTCTACCTCGGCTCGCCGTCCAATCCGCAAGGCGCGGTCGCCGATCTCGCCTATCTGACGCGGCTCGTCGGGCTCGCGCAGCGCCACGGTTTTCTCGTGTTCGCGGACGAGTGCTATTCGGAAATCTATACGCGCGCGGCGCCGCCCGGCATTCTGCAGGCC
>CAYGZV010000020.1:22813-29106 GCA_964354425.1 uncultured Rhodoplanes sp.
CGAGTGCTATTCGGAAATCTATACGCGCGCGGCGCCGCCCGGCATTCTGCAGGCCACAGGGCCGGATTTCGCGCAAGTCGTCGTGTTCCAGTCGCTGTCGAAGCGTTCGAACCTGCCGGGCCTGCGGGTCGGCTTCGCCGCGGGCGATCGCCGGTTCCTCGCCCGGTTCCTCGATCTGCGCAATGTCGTTGCGCCGCAGGTGCCGGTGCTCGCCCAGGAGGTCGCGGTCGCTGCCTATGCGGACGAAACGCATGTGGCGGAGAATCGCCGGCTCTATGCGCGGAAGTTCGACCTCGCCGACGCGATCATCGGCGCGCGTTTCGGCCATCGGCGACCGGCCGGCGGCTTCTATCTCTGGCTCGACGTGTCCGCCGCCGGCGGCAGCGAAGCGGCGGCCGTGACGCTGTGGCGCGACGCGGGCGTGCGCGTATTGCCCGGCCGCTACATCGCGCGCGACCAGGCCGACGGAACAAATCCGGGCGCCGACTACATCCGGGTCGCGCTCGTCCAGGACGAAACCATCACCTCGGAGGCGTTACACCGCCTCGCGGCCGCGCTTGGCTGAACAGGATCGGGCGGAGCGCCGATGTCCACACTGCAGCATCGTTTCGGGCTGGTCCCGGCCATGCCGGATGAATTCCGCGCGGCGATCGTCCGCCGCATCAAGCAGGCGCTCGGCCTGACCCTGACCGGCGTAGCGGCGCTCGGCGCGGGCGCGCTCGCGACATGGTCGGTGAAGGACCCGAGCCTCAGCCATGCGACCAGCGCGCCGGTGCGCAACCTGCTCGGTCTGCCGGGCGCCATCTTCGCCGATCTCTCAATCCAGCTGCTCGGGGTGGCGGCGATTGCGCTCGTGATTCCGGTCGCCGCCTGGGGCTGGCGGCTGCTCAATCAGCGGCGGTTCGACCGCGAGCCATGGCGGGTGGTCGCCTGGATCATCGCCGTGCCCTTCGCCGCCGGCCTGGCCGCCTGCCTGCCGCGCAGCGCCGCCTGGCCGCTGCCGAGCGGGCTTGGCGGCGTCGTCGGCGATGCGCTCCTGCGATGGCCGGGCGCGCTGTTCAAATCCCTCGGATGGAGCGGGTTCCACCTGCCATTGGGCATTGTTTTCGGCTTGGTCGCGGCGGCCGCGATCGGCGTCGCCTGCGGCTTCGGCTTCGCCAGGCGGCAAGATGATGTTCTTGCGGACAAGCGATTGGCGGAGCCCGTCGGCGACGTCGAGCGCGCCTCCATTTCGATTGGCCTTGTCGTGCATGCGGCGCTCAGCCTCAAGGCGCGGCTGATCCGCTGGATGAACTGGGCGCACTGGGCGCTGGCTCGCTTTCCGGGCCTGGCGCGGGTTTTTCCGCAGTCCGCCGGCGGGCGGATCGAGCCCCGCTTCGCCGAGCGTCCGACCGGGGCGGACTTGCCGGAGCCGGAGGACGCGCTCGACGAGGAGGATGTGCTCGACGAGGAGGATGCGGACGAGGACGCCGGCGATGCGAAAGCGGCCAAGCCGGCGCGCGCGAAGTCGCGCGGGCGGCCCGCGCGCAAGCGCGCCAATGCCCGCTCGGCAGCCGACCAGTACGAACTTCCTGCGCTCGGGCTTCTCAGCGCGGCGAAAGCCTCCGAGCGATACGCACCGAGCGTGGACACGATCGAGAGCAACGGCGCGGCGCTCGAGAGCGTGCTCGGCGATTTCGGCGTGCGCGGCGAAATCATCAATGCGCATCCGGGACCCGTCGTGACGCTCTACGAACTGGAGCCGGCGCCGGGCATCAAGTCCTCGCGCGTGATCGGCCTCTCCGACGACATCGCCCGCTCGATGAGCGCGGTGTCGGCGCGCGTCGCGGTGATCCCCGGACGCAATGTGATCGGCATCGAATTGCCGAATCCGACCCGCGAAAAGGTCTATCTGCGCGAGCTCCTGGCGGCCGACGAGTTCCGCGATTCGACCGCGCGGCTCCCGCTCTGCCTCGGCAAGTCGATCGGCGGCGATTCGGTGATCGTCGATCTCGCGCGCATGCCGCATCTGTTGATCGCCGGCACCACCGGGTCGGGCAAGTCGGTCGCCATCAACACCATGATCCTGAGCCTGCTCTACCGGCTGCGGCCGGACCAGTGCCGGTTGATCATGGTCGATCCGAAAATGCTTGAACTCTCCTCCTATGATGGAATTCCCCACCTGCTCACGCCCGTCGTCACCGACCCGAAAAAGGCGGTCGTCGCGCTCAAATGGGCGGTGCGCGAGATGGAGAACCGCTACAAGAAGCTCGCCAAGCTCGGCGTGCGCAATATCGACGGCTACAATGCGCGCCTGGCGGAAGCGCGCGCCAAGGGCCAGCCGCTCTCGCGCACGGTGCATACCGGCTATGATCGCGCGACCGGGACGGCGATCTACGAGACCGAGGAACTCGACCTCGAACCGTTGCCCTATCTGGTCGTGATCGTCGACGAGATGGCCGATCTGATGATGGTCGCCGGAAAGGACATCGAAGGCGCGGTGCAGCGGCTCGCCCAGATGGCGCGCGCCGCCGGAATCCACGTGATTGTCGCGACGCAGCGCCCCTCGGTGGACGTGATCACCGGCACGATCAAAGCGAATTTCCCGACCCGGATTTCCTTCCAGGTGACCTCGAAGATCGACAGCCGCACCATTCTCGGCGAGCAGGGCGCCGAGCAGCTGCTCGGCCAGGGCGACATGCTGTATATGGCGGGGGGCGGCCGCATCAGCCGCGTTCACGGACCGTTCGTCTCCGACGACGAGGTAGAAAAGATCGTGCGCCACATCAAGGCGCAGGGCGCGCCGCAATATCTCGAAGACGTCACCGCAGAGGAGGAGGGGGATGGCGAGGCGGTGTTCGACGGCTCCGCGATGGGGTCGGAGGGAGGCGATATCTACCAGCAGGCCGTGCAGATCGTCATGCGCGACCGCAAGGCTTCGACGAGCTACATTCAGCGCCGCCTGCAGATCGGCTATAATCGCGCCGCCTCGATCATGGAGCGGATGGAGCATGAAGGCATCGTAGGCCAGCCCAACCATGCCGGAAAACGCGAGATTCTGGTGGAAGGCGGCAACGGCGAAGACAGCGCCTGACGGCTCGTTTATGATCCGCGACATATGTGAGTCGCGAAAACGCCATAGACCTGGACGAATTCTCTTCCTTACGTGGGCAGAAATCGGAGACGGATATGCGGACTTTGGGGGCGATCGTGCTGAGCGGCGTCACGGTTTTTTCCGTTACGTCGATCGCGGCGGCGCAATCGATACCTGTTCCCGTTCCGTCCCCCAAGAAGGAGGCGGCGCAGAGCAATCAGGCGCGCCCACCGGGCTCCTTGCCGGCGAACGGCGCAACCGCCCCGACCACGACCGGCGCCGTCACCGCGGCGGTCGCGGCGAGCCCCGGGTCAGGGTTCGACGGCGGGCAGCGGACGCTCGCCGCTCGGGCGAGCGGTTATCTCTCGAGCGTGCAGACGCTTACCGGCAGCTTCATCCAGGTCGGGCCGGATGGCGGGCGCACCGAGGGCCAGTTCTATATCCAGAAGCCCGGCAAGGTGCGCTTCGAGTACAGTCCCCCTAGCCCGATCGACGTCATCGCCGACGGGTCGTCCGTGGTGGTGCGCGACCGCAAGCTCGCGACCCAGGATCTCTACCCGCTGTCGCAGACGCCGCTGCGCTATCTCCTGGTCGAAAAGATCGACCTCCTGCGCGACACCAACGTCGTCTCGGTCTCCGCCGATGACGTATTCGTCACCTTGGTGATCGAGGAAAAGCAGGTGCTCACCGGCACGCATCGGCTGATGATGATGTTCGGCGCGAAGGACTTCCAACTGCGCCAATGGACCGTCACCGATCCGCAGGGCTATGACACGACCGTCGCGGTCTACAATCTCGATCAGAAGAAAAAGCCCGATCCGGACCTGTTCAAGATCAATTACGAGCGCATGCTTCAGTAGACTGCTTGGACGCGCGCGCCGGAACGAGGGCGTAGGGTCGACGTTGACTTTCGTATTCCGTCACCAACGAAGTCATGTCGCCCCATGTCCACGACCGAAATCGTCCTTCTGATTATTGTCGCCATCGGCGTGCTCACGCCCGTCGTGGTCTTGCTGGCCGCGCGCCTGGCGGAACGCCGCCATCCGCCGATCGGGCAGTTCCTCGACATCGATGGGGTGCGTCTGCACTATGTCGAACGGGGCGACGCGGGGGCCCCCGCGGTGGTGTTGTTCCACGGCAATGGCGCGATGATTCAGGACCTTGCGGGCGCCGGGCTCATCGACCTGTTGGCGCAGCGTTACCGCGTCATCTGCTTCGATCGGCCCGGGTTCGGCTATAGCAGCCGGCCGCGCTTTCCGCTCATGACTCCGGACGCGCAGGCCGCCCTGTTCGACGCTGCGCTCGACCGCCTGAATGTCCGCAACCCGGTCGTGTTCGGCCATTCCTGGGGAACCCTGGTCGCGCTCGCGCTCGCCTTGCGCACCCCGCAAACGCAGCGTCCGGTCAGGGGCTTGGTGCTGGCCGCGGGCTACTACTTCCCGACCGCGCGCCTCGACGTGTGGTTGGTGTCCGGCCCGGCGATCCCGATCATCGGCGACATCATGTGCTACACGATCTCGCCGATTCTCGGCTGGCTGCTGTCGCGCAAGGTGATCCGGACGCTGTTTGCGCCCGCCGAAGTGCCGCAGGCATTCACCGATCAATTCCCGCTCTCGCTCGCATTGCGGCCCTGGCAGTTGCGCGCAACGGCCGAGGAGTCGGCGCTGATGATTCCGGGCGCCGCACGCCTGCAGGGGCGCTATCGGAGCTTGTCCTGTCCGATCGTCATCTACGCTGCGACCGGCGACGCGATCGTCGAGGCGGAGCAGGCGCCGCGCCTGCATCGGACCACCACCGCCTCGAAATTGCACACGGTGCCGGATACCGGGCACATGCTGCACTACGCCGTTCCCGAGGAGATCGTCGGCACGATCGACGACATGGTGGCCTCGGTGCGGCTCGTGGGCTCGCCCCGGCTCGCGCCGAGCGCGACCGAACGCGAACAAGAGCGCGCTGCCGCCCGGGCCCGCCGCCATGCGCGCTGAGCCGCGCGACTGAAGGGCGCCGCCCGCAGCGCGCAAGGATGCTGTGGGCCGTGGGCCGGCGGCCTTGCTCCCGTGCCGGAATGAGGTATCACGAGACGTCGCCACCCTCGCCAAGCGGACGATGCGTCTCACCGTCACCACCTGGAACATCAATTCGGTTCGGCTGCGGATCGATCTCGTCGCCAAGTTCATCAAGGCGACGCGGCCGGACGTGCTCTGCCTGCAGGAGACCAAGTGTCCCGACGACCGCTTCCCGCTGAAGCGCTTCGCGCGGCTCGGCTATCCGCATGTCGCGCTCAACGGGCAGAAGGGCTATCACGGCGTCGCGGTGATCTCGCGCCTGCCGTTCGAGAGCGTCGACACGCGCCACTTCTGCGACAAGCAGGACTGCCGCCACGTCGCCGTGACCTTCGGCGAGCGGGCGGGCCTGAGCGACCCGGCCGTCCTCCACAACGTCTATGTGCCGGCCGGCGGCGACGAGCCGGACCCGTCGATCAACGTGAAATTCGCCCACAAGCTCGCGTTTCTCGACGAGATGCGGATCGCGCCGAACCTGCGCGCGGGGCCGACGGAGCGCGCCATTCTCGTCGGCGACCTCAATGTCGCGCCGCTCGAACACGACGTGTGGAGCCACAGGCAGATGCTGCGCGTCGTCTCGCACACGCCGATCGAGTGCGAGAAATTGACCGCGGCGCAGAGCGCCGGCGCGTGGGTCGACGTGATGCGCAACTTCGTGCCGGAGTCGGAAAAGCTCTACACGTGGTGGAGCTACCGTGCGCTCGATTGGGAGGCCTCCGACCGCGGACGACGGCTCGATCATGTGTGGGCGAGCCCGGCGCTCGCCGACCGCGTCACCGGCATGACGGTTGCCCGCGCCACCCGCGGCTGGACGCGGCCCTCGGACCACGTGCCCGTCACGGTGGCGGTCGAGATGTGATCGCTTGAGGCACGAATGTCAGAACGCAGACCGCCGCCTGTCGTCGCCCGAGGCTGAAAGGCCGAGCCGTCGCAGGCGCTTCACGCGACCGCGGCCCTTCCGGCGCCCATGTCTGCCCGATCTCTGCGTCGGTGGCCCATGCGACGAACCGCGCCGCCCGTTCGTCGCCTTCCTCGGGCGCCCACTCCGCAAACTCGTTCGGCCGGTAAGGCCCCGGCTTGACCTCGATGATGACGGTGTCCGGCTCATGCACCACGCAGGTGTGCCACGCCGACACCGGAATCTGAACCATCGGCGC
>CAYGZV010000021.1:0-1530 GCA_964354425.1 uncultured Rhodoplanes sp.
CGGAAAAGGAATCCCATGGCGAACGTGGTAGTCGTCGGTTCCCAATGGGGAGACGAGGGCAAGGGCAAGATCGTCGACTGGCTGTCCGCGCAGGCCGATATCGTGGTGCGCTTCCAGGGCGGCCACAATGCCGGCCACACGCTGGTCATCGACGGAACGACCTACAAGATGTCGCTTCTGCCGTCCGGCGTCGTGCGCGGCAAGCTCTCGGTGATCGGCAATGGCGTCGTGCTCGACCCCAAGGCGCTGATCGAGGAGATCGACCGCCTCGCCGGACAGGGCGTCGCCATCGGTCCGGACGCGCTGCGCATCGCCGAGAACACGGTGCTGATCCTGCCCTTGCATCAGGAACTCGACGCGATCCGCGAGGCGGCGACCTCGACCACGCGGATCGGCACCACCAAGCGCGGCATCGGCCCGGCCTATGAGGACAAGGTCGGCCGGCGCGCCATCCGGCTGATGGATCTTGCCGATCTCGTATCGCTCAAGCCGAAGATCGAGCGGCTCCTGGTGCATCATAACGCGCTGCGCCGCGGCCTCGGCCTTCCGGAATTCGACGCCTTCGCGCTCTACGAGGAACTCGCCGCGCTCGCGCCGCGCGTCCTGCCCTACATGGATTCGGTGTGGGCGCTGCTCGACCGCAAGCGGCGGGAAGGCAAGCGCATTTTGTTTGAAGGCGCACAGGGCGCGCTGCTCGACATCGATCATGGGACCTACCCGTTCGTCACCTCGTCGAACACGGTCGCAGCGCAGGCCGCGACCGGCTCCGGGGTCGGCCCTTCGGCGATCGGCTACGTGCTCGGCATCTGCAAAGCCTATACGACGCGGGTCGGCGCGGGGCCGTTCCCGACCGAGCAGGACAACGAGATCGGCCGGCTGATCGGCGACCGCGGGCGGGAATTCGGCACCGTCACCGGCCGCCGCCGGCGCTGCGGCTGGTTCGACGCCGCGCTGGTGCGGCAGACCGTGCGCACCAGCGGCATCGATGGGCTCGCCCTCACCAAGCTCGACATTCTCGACGGTTTCGACGAGATAAAGGTGTGCGTGGGCTATCGGCTCGACGGCCGGATCATTGATTATCTTCCGGCGAGCGAGCATGCCCAATCACAGGTCGCGCCGTGCTATGAGTCGATCGAGGGCTGGCAGGGGAAGACGGCCGGCGCGCGATCGTGGGCGGATCTGCCCGCTCAGGCGGTCAAATATGTCCGCTGGATCGAGGAGCTGGTGGGCTGCCCGGTCGCTTTGCTCTCGACGAGTCCGGAGCGCGATGACACGATACTCGTGCACAATCCTTTCGAAGGTTAGGAGAGGGCGGCGACTTGCGGGACGCTAGCTTGTAATGGCTAACTACTATCCCCTGATTGGCAAGGCCGTGGCCGGCCTCGAGAAGAACACCGGAGAAGCGCGCCGTATCCTGTACGAGCGCGCGCGCAATGCTCTTGTCACCCAGCTGCGGTCGGTGACGCCTCCCCTCAGCGAGTCGGACATCACCCGCGAACGGCTCGCTCTCGAAGAAGCAATCCGCAAGGT
>CAYGZV010000021.1:1630-10737 GCA_964354425.1 uncultured Rhodoplanes sp.
CCGCGCGTGAACCCGGCAAGCCCGAGCCGCCGCCCGGCCGGCGCTCCGCGCCCTGGCCTGCCGGGCCCGCCGAACCCTCTTTGAGCGCCCGGCGCGAGGCCGAGCCCGGCGGCCCGCCGGGAGACGACAGGGACGAGCTTGCCTTCGCGCCGAAGGACAGAGGTCGGCCGCCCGCGTCCGACCGCGACGATGCGGACGCTGCGCCCGAGCAGCCATTCCCGGCGCGCGTCGAAGAGACGGACGAAAGGCCCAGCGCATTCGCGGAAGGCCTGCGTTCGGTCCTGGCGCTCGCGTCCAATCGGGGCGTCTTGATCGCGGCGGCGGCCGTCTTGATCGTGTTCGGCCTGTCGGGGCTCGTCTACTGGCAATGGCCGACCATCGCCGGCTTGTTCCGCGGCCCGGACACCGTCGCGCCCACCGCCCCGGATACAAGCCCCTCGTCGCGCTCCAAAATCACGGATCGGATCGGCGCGCCGGCTGCGCCGAGCACGCGTCCGCAGGAGGGACCGGCCGCCGCGCAGCGGGTCGTCCTCTACGAGGAGGATCCCTCCAATCCGGCCGGCAAGCGGTTCGTCGGAACCGCGGTCTGGCGCACCGAATCGGTCGCCGCCGGGCCCGGGCAGGCGCTCGACGTCGCCGTGCGCGCCGAGATCGAAATACCCGAGCCGAAGGTGACGGTGAAATGGTCGCTTCGCCGCAACACCGACAAGGCGCTGCCGGCGAGCCATACCATCGAGATCATGTTCGCGATGCCGGCGGATACGCCGAATGGCGGCATTTCCAATATTCCCGGCATCCTGATGAAGCAGGCCGAGCAGACCCGCGGCGTTCCGCTCGCCGGGCTTGCGGTCAAGGTGACCGCCGGCTTTTTCCTGATCGGGCTGTCGTCCGCGGAATCCGACATCCAGCGCAACATCCAGCTCCTCAAGGAGCGGGGTTGGTTCGACGTGCCGGTGGTCTATGCCAATGGGCGGCGGGCGATCCTGGCGATCGAGAAGGGCGCCCCGGGCGACCGCGCCTTCGCCGATGCTTTCGCGGCCTGGGGAGAGTAGGCGGTCAAGGCTAGCCGGCGGTCGGGTCAATGGGTGCGGTTGATCGAGAACTCGACAGCCTCTTCGAGCGCCACCTTCATCGGCGAGACGGGAAATAGCGCGAGCGCGTCCTTGGCGATCGCGCCGTAATGGCGCGCCCGCGTGAACGTGTCGTCGAGCGCGCGATGCTTCGTCATCAAGCCGATCGCGTGGTCCAGGTCGGACGCGTTCGCCTCCCCCTGTGTGAGGGTCCGCCGCCAGAATTCCCGCTCCGGTTCCGACCCGCGCCGGAACGCGAGCACCACCGGGAGCGTGATCTTGCCTTCGCGGAAGTCGTCGCCGACATTCTTGCCGAGCTTCGCCGCCTTGCCGCCGTAATCGAGCGCATCGTCGACAAGCTGGAAGGCGATGCCGAGATTCATGCCGAAGGAGCGGCAGGCCGCCTGTTCCGCCTTGGGCCGGCCGGCGATCACCGGGCCGACCTCGCAGGCGGCGGCGAACAGCTCGGCGGTCTTCGCCCGGATGACCGCGAGATATTCGTCCTCGGTGGTCGAGGTGTTCTTGGCGGTCCCGAGCTGGCGCACCTCGCCCTCGGCGATGACGGCGGCCGCCGAGGCGAGGATTTCGAGCGCGCGCAGCGAGCCAACCTCGACCATGAGCTTGAACGCCTGCCCAAGCAGGAAGTCGCCCACCAGGACGCTGGCTTCGTTCCCCCAGAGCATGCGCGCCGCGAGCTTGCCGCGCCGCATGCTGCTTTCGTCGACGACATCGTCATGCAAGAGCGTCGCGGTGTGCATGAATTCGACCGCGGCGGCCAGCTTGACATGGCCCTCGCCGCCATATCCGGACAGCTGCGCCATCGCAAGCGTAAGCATCGGGCGCAGGCGTTTGCCTCCCGATGCGATGAGATGGTTCGCCACCTCGGGGATGGTGGTCACTTCGGAGCCGGTGCAGCCGATAATGGCGGCGTTCACGCGCGCCATGTCGGTCGTGACGAGATTCACGAGCCCGTCGATGGTGGCGCCGGCGGGAGTTTCAAAGGGAATTACGACAGCCAAGCGGAGTGCTCCGAAGCCGCGACAAGGCGGGACCATGGAAAATAGAAATGCTAGGGTTGCGAGACAAGTGCGCCGTTTGCCGCTGACGACCCGCGCCGCGGCCGCCGAGGAGGATGTCGTGACGGGGCTTGCGGCGAAGGATGATACGCGGGCCGCGGCGAAACAGCACGGATTGCGGATCGCCGTGCTGGCGCCCTGCTACAACGAGCAGGCGGCGATCGCGCAGGTGATCGGCGGCTTCCGCGCGGCGCTGAGCGGCGCCGCGATCTATGTCTATGACAACAATTCGACCGATCGCACGGTCGACGTCGCCCGCGCGGCCGGCGCAATCGTTCGCTGCGTGGCGCAGCAGGGTAAGGGCCATGTGGTGAGGCGCATGTTCCGCGACGTGGAGGCCGATATCTACGTGCTTGTCGATGGGGACGCGACCTATCATGCGCCGAGCGCTCGCGCCATGATCGCGAAGCTCGTCCAGGAGCAACTCGACATGGTGGTGGCCGCCCGGGTCGAAGAGGCGCCCGCCGCTTTCCGCCGCGGTCACCGGTTCGGCAATCGCGTGCTGACCGGGTTCGTACGGTGGATGTTCGGCGCGAGCTTTACCGACATTCTGTCCGGATATCGCGTCTTTTCGCGGCGTTTTGTCAAATCATTCCCGGTGCTGTCGGGCGGATTCGAGATCGAAGCGGAACTCACCGTCCATGCGCTCGAACTGGAGCTGCCGGTCGCCGAGATCGCAACCCCCTATTACGCGCGGCCGGAGGGCTCGGCCTCCAAGCTCAATACCTGGCGGGACGGGTTGCGCATCCTCGCGATGATTGCGAGGCTGTACCGGTCGGAACGCCCGCTCCGGTTCTTTTCCGCGCTCGGCGTCGCGATCGCCGCCGTGGCGATTGCGCTCTCGGTGCCGATCCTGATCACTTACTTCGCGCAGGGCGTCGTGCCGCGCCTGCCGACGGCGCTCCTGTCGACCGGGCTGATGATCCTCGCCTTCGTCGCGATCGCCTGCGGGCTGATCCTCGACACCGTGACGCGCGGCCGCCGCGAGATGAAGCTCCTCGCCTATCTCGCGCAAGCAACGCCGGGCGGGCCGACAGAACAGGGACGCCCCGAACAGGGAGTGCGACAGGGCTCGTGAAGGAGATCGTACGCACCAACGACGCAGTGCTAGTATCTGCGGTGGTCACCCTGCTCGAGGCGGCGGAAATTCCCCATTGGGTGCTCGACCAGAACATGAGCGTGCTCGAGGGATCGATCGGGATTCTGCCGCGGCGGGTTTTGGTTCCTGACGACAACCTGGAACCGGCGCGCGCTCTGTTGCGCGAAGCCGGCCTTGGTCACGAACTGTGGCGCGATGTCACTTGAGGGACTCGACGAGACCTGGAGCGACGACGCCGTGCTGGACGGTCGCTTGCGACTGGTGCAGCCGCGCCGCGGCCACCGTTTCGGCCATGACGCCATCCTGCTCGCCGCCGCGACCGGCGGGCGCGCGGGGGAGCATGCCATCGAACTCGGCGCCGGCGTCGGCGCGGCCGGGCTCGCGCTCGCATCGCGGTCGCCAAAACTTCGACTGACCCTGATCGAGATCGACCCCCTGCTCGCCGCGGCGGCGCGGGTCAACGCCGACCGCAACGGGCTGGGCGACCGGGTCGCGACCGTCGCGCTCGACGTCATGGCGCCCGCCGCCGTTTTCGCCGCGAACGAATTGGGCCACGGCATCGCGCACCGCATCCTGATGAATCCGCCCTTCCATGACGTCGTGACGCAACCGCCGTCCCCCGACCCGGAGCGCCGGCGCGCCCACATGGCCGAGCGCGGCGTGATCGCGGAATGGACGCAGACGGCGGCGCGCCTGCTTCGTCCGGAAGGGGTGCTGACGCTGATCTATCCCGCCGAGCGGATCGCCGAAGTCTTGGCCGCACTCGGCGAAAGTTTCGGGGCGATCGCCGTTCTGCCGGTCTACGCCAAGCCGGGCGCTCCGGCGATCCGCATCCTCGTGCGCGCGATCAAGGGCAGCCGCGGGCCGCTCGCGATCCTGCCGCCGCTCACGCTCAACAATGAGAAGAACGCCCCGACGGCCGAAGCGGAGGCTGTCCTGCGCGGGGGATCGCCGCTGCCGCTTGCGGCGGACTGATCAGATCATCGGGAAATCCGGAGGCGCAGGCGAGGGGCGTGACGTCACTCGTCCGTCTCGACCACACGCCAATTGGGCAGGTGATAGAGCGCGGCGATCATGCTGAACAGGCTCGCGAGCATGATGACCTTAATGTCCATCGAAAGCCTCTTTGCGGCATGCGACGATTCGGCGGGCGCGACCGAATCGCTTGGAACGGCAATGAGTAACGCCGCATGCGGTGAACGGTTCACGCCCGACCCGCCGGTCACGACGAGTTGAGCAGCCGGTCGGCGGCTTGACCGGGACGGTTCACTCAAACCGATTACGGTGAATAAAGCGTAACTTGAGCGGAAGGTCGGGGTGGCCTAAACGAGCCGGTTCGGAGCGTGGAACCGAAAGCGGTTTTCCGCTTGATGAATTCATTGGCGGCGACTGGCCGCGCGAAAACGAGGCCGTCTGCATGTCCGACCCCAACAGGACCGAGTCACAGCCGACCACGCCTGCGCCGCTGCGCGAGATGCTGACGAGCATCCAGCGTCTGGTCAGTCCGATCCTGCCGCGACGGTGGCGGGCGGATGCGGTGATCGTTCCGGTGATCCGGCTGACCGGCGTGATCGGATTCGCCACGCCGCTGCGGCCGGGCATCACGCTCGCCGGCCTTGCGCGCGCGCTCGATCGCGCATTTGGGATCGGCAGAATAAAGGCCGTCGCCTTCGCGATCAATTCGCCCGGCGGCTCCGCCGCCCAGTCGCATCTGATCTTCCGGCGCATCCGCCAGCTCGCCGACGAGAAGGACGTGCCGGTCATCGCCGCGGTCGAAGACGTCGCCGCGTCCGGCGGCTACATGATCGCCTGCGCCGCCGACGAGATCGTCTGCGACCCGACCTCGATCGTGGGATCGATCGGCGTGATCGGGGCCTCGTTCGGCCTGCAAGAGGCGATCCGCAAGCTCGGGATCGAGCGGCGCATCTACACCGCGGGCGAGCACAAGGCGATGCTCGACCCGTTCCTGCCGGAAAAGCCCGAAGAGGTGGAGCGCATCAAGACGATGCAGAACGAAATCCACCGCGTCTTCATCGATCTCGTGCGCGCCCGCCGGGGCGCGCGCCTCACCGGCCCGGAAAATACCGTGTTCTCGGGCGAGTATTGGACGGCTCCGACCGCGCTCGGTCACGGGCTCGTCGATCGGATCGGCGATCTGCGGTCCTATCTACGCGAGCGCTTCGGCGAACAGGTAGTCACGCCGCTGATCACGCCCGAGCGCGGATTGTTCGGGCGGCGGGCGCCGGGCGTATGGGGTGAAACAAATGCCCTGTTCGACCGTACCATGATAGACGAGGTCATTTCGTCGCTCGAAACGCGGGCGATCTGGGCCCGCTACGGGCTCTAGGCGAGAGACCCCAACAGGGGAGAGAATCCATGCTGCCATTCGCGATTCCGCCGGTCGTCACCGCGGCGTTCGGCGCGCTGGGGGCGGCGGCGCTGGCCCGCGTGCTGGTCAGGGAGTGGCGGCGCATCAATGCCGAGCTTGACCGCGTGCCGGAAGCGACGCCGGAAAGGGTCGAGCGCGAACGACTGCCCAATCTGCGCCGCGATCCGCGCACCGGCGTCTACCGGCCGGAGTAGGGGCGGGGCCGGTTTGCAGCGGGCGCGGGCCGCCCAGCGCCGCCGGCTTGACCCCCACGCACCCCGCCGATACGGTTCGCCGCCCTTAAGCGGGGTCGGGCGGAGCCGGTCCGGTTCGCACCCGGACTAGCCGTCGGACGACCGCGTCCGATCCGTTGCCGATAACCTAACCCGCCATGGCGTCCTCCTCACTGCCGCCGCATATGCGCCCGGAGCGATCCTTCCAGGGCCTGATCCTCGCCCTGCAGCGCTTTTGGGCCGATTACGGCTGCGTGATCCTGCAGCCTTACGACATGGAAGTGGGCGCCGGCACGTTCCATCCCGCCACCACGCTGCGCGCGCTCGGGCCGCGCCCATGGAACGCCGCCTATGTGCAGCCCTCCCGCCGGCCGAAGGATGGGCGCTATGGCGAGAACCCCAACCGGCTGCAGCACTATTACCAGTTCCAGGTGATCCTAAAACCCTCGCCGCCCGACATCCAGGACCTCTATCTGCAATCGCTCGCCGCGATCGGCATCGATTCAGCCTTGCATGACATCCGCTTCGTCGAGGACGACTGGGAGAGCCCGACGCTCGGCGCCTGGGGGCTCGGCTGGGAATGCTGGTGCGACGGCATGGAGGTCTCGCAGTTCACCTATTTCCAGCAGGTCGCGGGCTTCGAATGCGCGCCCGTCGCGGGCGAACTCACCTACGGGCTCGAACGGCTCGCGATGTATGTGCAGGGCGTCGACCGCGTGTTCGATCTGAACTTCAACGGCCGCGACGACGACAAGCGCGTCACCTATGGCGACGTCTTCCTGCAGGCCGAGCAGGAATTCTCCCGCCACAATTTCGAGCATGCCGACACCGACATGCTGTTCGAGCAGTTCCGCATGGCCGAGAGCGCCTGCCGGAAATATCTCGACGCGGGGTGGGGGGACGGCGCCAAGGGCCGGCATCTGATGGCGCTGCCCGCCTACGACCAGTGCATCAAGGCGAGCCATGTGTTCAATCTGCTCGATGCGCGCGGCGTGATCTCGGTGACCGAGCGGCAGAGCTATATTCTCCGCGTGCGCGAACTCGCCAAGGCGTGCGGGGAGGCGTGGCTCGCGACCGCAGGAGGGGGCGCGTGAGGGACGCCGCCTGCGTGCAGCCGCGATGCCCGCCGTGTAACGCAGCCGGAAGCACGAGGTGGCTGTGCGACGAGTGTCGGGCAGGGATGGCAGATTATACGCAGTGACAGATGTCCCGCCTCAGATTATAAAGAACGGCAGTTTTTTATAATCTATGCGCCGGTTGGCCATCTACAGATGAAAAGAGAAGACTTTGAGGAGTCTCCAACTGGCCGCCTTGTCCCCACGGAGCGAGGTCAATGGGCGTTTGTGCCCAACGATCTACCTGCTCCAAACCTCAACATGGTCGATCTTGCCGCCCCGCTTGCTGAAGCTGCTCAACTCTTGGGTGAACTAAATGGCATTGGGCGAACCCTGCCCGATCCATATCTGTTGATTCGACCACTTCAGGTGCGCGAGGCGATCACCTCTTCGAGCATGGAGGGCACTTACACTACCCTGGACGATCTCCTACTGCTTGAGGCAGGCGAGGCCGAGCACAACCGAGCGCCAGATACGCGAGAGGTGTTTAATTACCGACGCGCACTTTCGAAAACTATCGAAAGCCTAGACGAGTTTCCGCTTTCACTGAGAACGTTGCGCGACGCGCACAGAGTCCTTCTGAGCGGTGTCGCTCCTCACCGTGTCGCAAACGCGCAAGCGGGCGAATTCAAACAGCATCAAAACTTCATCGGAGCTTATGAAATCGAAAATGCTCGCTTTGTGCCTCCCCCGAGGCAAGAAGCGCTTGCAGCCCTGGACAAACTTGAGAAATACATTCAGCGAGAGGATCGCCTCGGAATTCCAGACCTGATCGACTCCGCGCTGATCCATTACCAGTTCGAGACCATCCACCCGTTTGCCGACGGCAACGGCCGCGTCGGGCGTATGCTGATCACTCTCCATCTCTACATGCGACGGGCCATTCGCCAGCCAATTCTGTATCTCAGCCCGGTTTTTGAACGGCGAAAGGACGAATACATTGACCAACTTTATAACGTCTCCCGGCACGGTGCATGGAATGAATGGATTGCGTTTTTTCTAAACGTTGTTGCAGAGGCGTGCAGAAATGCGATCGATACGACCGATTCTCTTCTTGCTCTCCAGAAGGATTTTCGGAACAGGCTACGAAGCGCAGGACGCTCGGCGAACCTGATTACGATCTGTGACAGCCTGTTTCGATCGCCGATCGTCACAATTCCGCGGATCGCGGACAATCTCCACGTCCAATATCGCTCTGCACAGTTGAATGTCGAGTCGTTGGTGCGGGTGGGAATTCTAGAGGAAATTCCGGGAACATCGAATCCACGATATTTTATCGCTCGTGAAATTCGAGACATAATCAACAAGTCGATGCCCACACATGCCCGACCTTCTGCTTGAGCTGTTCTCCGAGGAAATCCCGGCCCGCATGCAGGCGCGGGCGGCGGAGGATTTGCGCAAGCTCGTGACCGAGCGCCTCGTCGATGCGGGCCTCGTCTACGAGGGGGCGAAGGCGTTCGCGACGCCGCGCCGGCTCGCGCTGTTCGTGCAGGGGGTTCCCGCCCGCCAGCCGGACCTGCGGGAAGAGCGGAAGGGGCCGCGCGTCGGCGCGCCCGACGCGGCGGTGCAGGGCTTTTTGCGGAGCGCCGGACTGGGCTCGCTCGCCGAGGCGTCGATCCAGCGCGACCCCAAGAAGGGCGACTTCTATGTCGCGCTGGTGGAGAAGCCCGGCCGCCCGGCGCTCGCCGTGCTGTCCGAGATGCTGCCCGTCGTCGTGCGCACGTTTCCCTGGCCGAAGTCCATGCGCTGGGGCGACGGCCGGTTCACCTGGGTGCGCCCGCTGCATGCGATCGTCGCGACGTTCGGGCCGGAGACCGAGGAACCCGACATCGTGCCGTTTTCGGTCGACGGCGTCGCCGCGGGCGACACGACGCGCGGGCACCGCTTCCTTGCGCCGAAGACGTTCCACGTGAGGCGCTTCGACGATTATGTGCGCAAGCTCGAGCAGGCGAAAGTCGTGCTCGATCCGGCGCGCCGCAAGGACATCATCCGGCACGACGCCCGCCAGCTCGCTTTTGCGCAAGGGCTCGAGCTCGTCGAGGACGAGGCTTTGCTCGACGAGGTCGCAGGCCTCGTCGAATGGCCGGTCGTGCTGATGGGATCGTTCGATCCCGCCTTCCTCGCCATTCCGGACGAAGTGATCCGC
>CAYGZV010000021.1:10837-12379 GCA_964354425.1 uncultured Rhodoplanes sp.
TGGGAGCGGATCGAGCGCATCGAAAAGCTCGCGGCCGAGCTTGCGCCGCTTATTGTTGCAAACGCTTCGGAGGCCGAGACGGCGGACCTCGTCGCCAAGGTCAGGCGCGCAGCGAAACTCTGCAAGGCAGACTTGCTCACCGAGGTCGTGGGAGAGTTTCCCGAGCTGCAAGGACTGATGGGCAAGTACTACGCGCTGGCGCAGGGCGAGGATGCAAGCGTCGCGGCCGCGTGCGAGGAGCACTACAAGCCGCTCGGCCCGGGCGACCGCGTGCCGACCGATCCGGTGTCGGTCGCCGTCGCGCTCGCCGACAAGATCGATACGCTGGTCGGCTTCTGGGCGATCGACGAAAAGCCGACCGGCAGCAAGGACCCTTATGCGCTGCGCCGCGCGGCGCTGGGGGTGATCCGGTTGATTTTGGAGAACTCAAAACGCTTAGATCTGACCAGCATTTTGATCAGACATTCAGATAACTTTGCGGGCCACGACTGGGCGTCTACCGTATTTGGGCTGCTCGACTTTATCGGTGATCGTCTAAAGGTCCAGCTAAGAGAACAGGGCGCGCGACACGATCTCGTCGACGCGGTCTTCCTACAGGGAATTCGGTCTGCTCAGCAAGTTACGGGCATGGGAAACGTCCGCGATCTCCTGCTCATCGTGCGTCGCGTCGAGGCGCTTGGAGAATTTCTCGACAGCGAGGACGGAAAGAACCTGCTTGCGGGCTACAAGCGCGCGACCAACATCATCCGCATCGAGGAAAAGCGCGACCAGACGACCTATGCCGGCGCGCCCGATCCCGACCTCTATCGCCAGGCGGAGGAGTGGGAGCTCGCGCGCGCGATCGACGCCGCCAAACAGGAGGCGCAGAACGCGATCGCGCGCGAGGACTTCGCCGCCGCGATGCGCGCGATGGCGACGCTGCGCCCGCATGTCGACGCCTATTTCACTAATGTGACGGTCAACGTCGCCGAGCCGGAGCTTCGCGCGAACCGGCTCAAGCTGCTCAACGAGATCCGCACGGCGACGCTCGCGGTCGCCGATTTCTCCAAGATCGAAGGATGAGCCGCATGCCCATTCGCGCCGCGTCGCCTGCGGCCGAGCACGCCGCGATGCTCAATCCATAAGCATCGCACATCGTCAGCCATCTCGAAAAGGTCGCCACTATGAACCTCTCGATTTCGCATCTTCAGCCGCTCGTCGCGCTCGCCGCCGGCATTCTCATCTTGATCATGCCGCGCCTGCTCAATTACATCGTGGCGATCTACTTGATCGTCGTCGGCATTGTCGGCCTCGGCCTGATCAAGTGATACGAGTCGAGCGCACTGCTGCAGTGCGAGCGCAAAGCAAGCCGCCGAAGCACGGGTCAAGTGCGGACTTGCGCGTTCGCCTCAGAGGTGCTTTGCATGCCCGCCGAGTCGCAAACCGGAGCGAGACGCAATGGCAAAATCCACAAAGACAGTAAGCCGCCGATCGGTGACGAGGGCCAAAGCCGGACGGTCAGCCGCCCGGACCGAGACGAAAGCCAAGCCGAAGACCAAGACC
>CAYGZV010000021.1:12479-20072 GCA_964354425.1 uncultured Rhodoplanes sp.
AGCCGGACGGTCAGCCGCCCGGACCGAGACGAAAGCCAAGCCGAAGACCAAGACCTCCCTGAAAATCACCGCCGCCAAGCCGAAGCGCGCCGGAAAACCGGCCCCGGCCAAGCGGATGAAAGCAACCCCCGCTCCGAAGCGCGTCGCCGCCGCGTCCGCCAAGGCCTCCACGAAGGCGTCGACCACCAAGCGCGCAGCCGAGCCGGCCCCCATCAAGGGGAAATGGGTCTATACGTTCGGCGGCGGGAAGGGCGAAGGCGGCGCCAAGATGAAGAACTTGCTCGGGGGCAAGGGCGCCAATCTCGCCGAGATGGCCAATCTCGCGCTCCCGGTTCCGCCCGGCTTCACCATCACGACCGAAGTCTGCACGTATTTCTATAAGAATAATCAGACCTATCCGAAAGACCTGAAGCAGCAGGTCGAGAAGGCGCTCGATTTCGTCGGCAAGGTCATGGGCAAGAAGTTCGGCGATCCGAACGATCCGCTTCTGATGTCGGTGCGCTCCGGCGCGCGCGCCTCGATGCCCGGGATGATGGACACGGTTCTCAATCTCGGCCTCAACGATCAGACCGTCGAGGCGCTGGCGCGCATCTCCGGCGACCGCCGCTTCGCTTTCGATTCGTATCGCCGTTTCATCAACATGTACTCGAACGTCGTGCTCGATATCGGGCACCATAATTTCGAGGAGATCCTCGACGCGTACAAGGAGAGCCACGGCTACAAGCTCGACACCGATCTCGATGCGAAGGATTGGGAGAACATCGTCGAGCTCTACAAGAAGCGGGTCGAACGCGAGCACGAGAAATCGTTTCCGCAGGACCCCTACGAGCAATTGTGGGGCTCGGTCGGCGCCGTGTTCGGCTCGTGGATGAACCAGCGCGCCATTACGTATCGCAAACTGCATCAACTCCCCGACGACTGGGGCACCGCCGTGAACGTACAGGCGATGGTGTTCGGCAATCTCGGCGAGACCTCGGCGACCGGCGTCGCGTTCAGTCGAAATCCGTCGACCGGCGAACGCCGTCTTTATGGCGAGTTCCTGATCAACGCCCAGGGCGAGGACGTGGTGGCCGGCATCCGGACGCCGCAGGAAATCACCGAGATCGCGCGCAAGGAAGCGGGCTCCGACAAGCCTTCGATGGAAATGGCGATGAACGCGCCCTACCAGGACCTGGTGAAATACTACACCAAGCTGGAAAAGCACTACCGTGACATGCAGGACATGGAGTTCACGGTCGAGCAGGGCAAGCTGTGGATGTTGCAGACGCGCACCGGAAAGCGCACCGCGAAGGCCGCGTTGCGGATCGCCGTCGAGCTCGCGAGCGAAGGCGTCATCACGCAGAGCGAAGCGGTGACGCGTGTCGAGCCGGGCTCGCTCGACCAGCTTCTGCATCCGACGATCGATCCGAAGGCCGACCGCACCGTGATCGGGACCGGGCTGCCCGCGTCCCCGGGCGCCGCCTGCGGGGAAATCGTGTTCGACGCCGACGAAGCCGAGCAGCTCAAGGCGCAAGGGCACGATGTCGTGCTGGTGCGCGTCGAGACGAGCCCCGAGGACATTCACGGCATGCATGCCGCCGAAGGCATTCTCACGACGCGCGGCGGCATGACCTCGCACGCCGCCGTGGTCGCGCGCGGCATGGGCAAGCCCTGCGTCGCGGGCTGCGGGAGCATTCGCGTCGACTATTCGAGCGGCACGCTCACAGCGAGCGGCATGACGCTCAAGAAGGGCGACATCATCACTGTCGACGGCTCGACCGGCCAGGTGCTTGCCGGGCGGGTCAAGATGCAAGAGCCGTCGCTGTCGGAGGATTTCTCCACGCTCATGGGCTGGGCGGACAAGGCGCGTAAACTGAAGGTGCGGGCCAATGCCGAGACGCCGGAAGACGCGCGCGTCGCGATCAAGTTCGGCGCGGAAGGGATCGGCCTGTGCCGCACCGAGCACATGTTCTTCGAGGCCGACCGCATCCGCGCGGTGCGGGAGATGATCCTCTCCGACGACGAGAAGCAGCGACGCACGGCGCTCGCCAAGATCCTTCCGATGCAGCGGAACGACTTCGTCGAGCTGTTCGAAATCATGAAAGGGCTGCCGGTCACGATCCGGCTGCTCGATCCGCCGCTGCACGAGTTCCTTCCGCACACCGATGCGGAAATCGAGGAAGTCGCGAAGGGAATGGGCGCCGATCCGCAGAAGCTGCGCGATCGCGCGCGCGAACTGCACGAGTTCAATCCGATGCTCGGGTTCCGCGGTTGCCGCATTGCGATCGCCTATCCGGAGATCGCCGAGATGCAGGCGCGGGCGATCTTCGAAGCGGCGGTGGTGGCGGGCAAGAAGACGGGAGCGCCGGTGGTCCCTGAGGTGATGATCCCGCTGGTTGCGACCAAGGCCGAGTTCGATCTCGTGAAGGAGCGGATCGACGCCGCCGCGGAGGCGGTGCAGACCGAAACCAACACCAAGATCGATTACCAGGTCGGCACCATGATCGAACTGCCGCGCGCTGCGCTGCAGGCCGGCGCGATCGCCGAGGGGGCCGAGTTCTTCTCGTTCGGCACAAACGACCTGACGCAGACGACCTTCGGCATCAGCCGCGACGACGCCGCGACCTTCCTCGGCTTCTACACCGACAAGAAGATTTTCGCGGTGGACCCGTTTGTGTCGCTCGACCAGGAGGGCGTCGGCGAACTGATCAAGATCGCCGCCGAGCGTGGGCGCAAGACGCGCAAGGACATCAAGCTCGGCATCTGCGGCGAGCACGGCGGCGACCCCGCCTCGGTGGTGTTCTGCCACAATGCAGGGCTGAACTACGTTTCCTGCTCGCCCTTCCGGGTGCCGATCGCGCGGCTCGCCGCCGCCCAGGCGGCTCTCGGCGGAGGCGGCTCCGGCACGGCGTGACCGCCTGATTGCAGGGTTGAACTGATTAAAGCCGGACGCGGGCCTCCCGCGTCCGGCTTTTGCTTGCGCGGCTGTGCGCTCTGGCTAAAACTCGCCGCCGAGTGAAACGGGTGTGAGATGGCCGAGGAGCGCATCGAGGGCGGCGCGTCTGCGCCGCAGGCGATCACCGACGAGCAGCTCCGCAAGGCTGAAACCTATATCGAGGCGGAGGAGGGCGCGACCAACCGCCTCCTCGGCTGGGCCGGCGTGATCGTCACGACGATCGCGGTCGCCTCGTCGCTCTTCCATCTTTACGCCGCCTACGAAATCGTCCCCACCCAGCCGCTGCGCTACACCCATGTCGCCTTCGTCATGGCGCTGTGCTTCCTCTTGTTTCCGCTGGCGCGCCGCTTCCGCGACCGCATCCGCTGGTGGGACGTCGCGGCCGCGATCGCGTCGGTCGCGATCCTCGGCTACGCGCTGTGGGGCGGCGAGGAGTTCACCGACCGCGCCGCCGTCCCCGATCGGCTCGACGTGGTCCTCGGCATCGTCTTCATCGTGCTGCTGCTCGAGGCCACGCGGCGCACCACCGGCTGGATCATGCCGGCGGTCGCCATTCTGTTCATCGTCTACGCGATGCTCGGCCCCTATCTGCCGCCGCCCTGGACCCATCGCGGCTATACGGCGTCGCGCCTCGTCGGCCACCTCTTCATCACGATGGAAGGGATTTTCGGCGTCGCCGTCGACGTGTCGTCGACCCTGATCATCATGTTCACCATCTACGGCGCGTTCCTGCAGCATTCGGGCGCCGGCAAGTTCTTCATCGATTTCTCGCTTGCGCTGATGGGCGGCAAGCCGAACAGCGCCGGCCGCACCGTCGTGCTCGCGTCGTTCCTGCTCGGCGGTCCGTCCGGATCGGGCGTGGCGACCACGGTGACGATCGGCGCGGTCGCCTATCCGATGATGGCGCGGGCGGGCTTCGAGAAGAACGCCGCGGGCGGGCTGCTCGCCGCCGGCGGGCTCGGCGCGATCCTGTCGCCGCCGGTGCTCGGCGCCGCCGCCTTCCTCATCGCCGAGTTCCTCAAGATCGGCTATCTCGACGTGATCTGGATGGCGACCATCCCGACCTGTCTCTATTACCTGTCGCTCCTGTTCATGGTGGAGATCGACGCGCGGCGCTTCGGCGCGCACGCCGTGCCCTACGACCAGACGCTGACGCCGTGGGCGATGTTCAAGCGCTACGGCTTCCACTTCACCTCGCTCATCGCCGTCGTCGCCTTCATGATCGCCGGCTACTCGCCGATGCTGTCGGTGTTCTGGTCGACGCTGCTGTGCTTCGGCCTGAGCTTCCTGCGCCCCGACACGGCGCTTTACCCGCGCAAGCTCGTCGCCGCGCTCGCCGACGGCACCATCGGCGTGCTCAACGCGGCGACGACCTGCGCGTCCGCCGGCATCATTGTCGGCGTCGTCACGCTCACCGGGCTCGGGCTGAAATTCTCCTCGATCGTGATCGCCTATGCCGGCAACAGCCTGCTGCTCACGGCGATCTACACGGCGCTGATCGTATGGATCGTCGGCCTCGCCGTGCCGGTGACCGCCTCCTACATCATCTGCGCGGTGATCGCCGCGCCGGCGATGATCAAGCTCGGCGTGCCGGACTTCGCCGCGCATATGTTCATCTTCTATTATGCGGTGCTGTCCGAGGTGTCGCCGCCGACCGCGCTCTCGCCCTTCGCCGCGGCCGCGATCACCGGCGGCGATCCCTACCGGACGACCCTGCAGGCCTGGAAATACACGCTGCCGGCCTTCCTCGTGCCCTTCGTCTTCGTGCTCGATCCGATCGGCGTCGGCCTGTTGATGACGATCCCGAAGGGCGGGTCCGTGCTCGACATCGTTCTCATCACGGCGAAGACGGCGGCGGGGCTGCTCGCTCTCGCGGCCGCCGCGCAGGACTGGGGCCTGCGACGGAACACGCCGTCCGAGCGCGGGCTGTGGGTCGTGGCGGGCCTGCTGCTCGTCTTCCCGAGCCTTTTGGAAGCGCTCGCGGAATGGACGACCGGCTACGACGTGCCGCATCCGGCATGGTTTGGCGGCGCGATTATCGCTTTGCTAGTCTTTCGCCAATGGACAACGCCGGCCGCTGCGGTCAAGGCGTGACATCAAGGGAGAGTTTCTGATGACGCCTCGCTTAGCCCCTCTGGCGCTTTCCGCAATTGCCGGCGCAGCCCTCATTGCCGGCGCCGCGCTTGCCCAGCAGCAGACCATTTCGATCGGCACCGGCGGCACCGGCGGGGTCTACTATCCGCTCGGCGGCGCCATCGCCAATACGCTCTCGAAGCACCTGCCCGGCGTGCAAGCGACCGCGGAGGTGACCGGGGCTTCGGTCGACAATCTCAAGCTGATCGGCTCGGGCCAGTCCGAGGTCGGCTTCACCATGGCCGATACGGCGCTCGAGGCGCTCAAGGGCGAGGACAAGTTCAAGGGCAACAAAGTCGAGGCGCGCACGCTGCTTGTGCTCTATCCGAACCGCATGCATGTGGTCACCACCACAGGCTCGGGCATCGACAAGATGGCCGACCTGAAAGGCAAGCGCGTCTCGACCGGCTCGCCCGGCAGCGGCACCGAGGTGACGGCGTTCCGCCTGATCGAGGCGGCGGGTCTCGACCGCGACAAGGACATGAAGCGCGAACGCCTCAGCGTGGCGGAGTCGGTCAACGCCATCAAGGACGGCAAGATCGACGCGTTCTTCTGGGTCGGCGGCCTGCCGACCGCGGCCGTCACCGATCTCGGCGCAACCCCGGGCGTCAAGATCAAAATGGTGGACCAGGCCGACCTGGTCGAAAAAATGAACGCCAAATACGGTCCGCTCTACGCACCCGATGTCATCAAGGCCGGCACCTATCCCGGTCAGGACAAGGACAACCAGATCGCGGTCGTGTGGAACCTGCTGGTCGCGAGCGACAAGATGCCGGACGCGATGGCCTACGACATCGTCAAGACCATCTTCGATCAGAAGGCCGACTTGGTCGCGGTGCATCAGGAGGCAAAGAGCATCGACCTCAAAAACCAGACAAAGGCCAACTCCTCGATCCCCTGGCACCCCGGCGCGGCGAAGTATCTGGCCGAAAAAGGCGTGCAGATGTGACAACTCCGGCTTCAGAGGACAAAGACCCGCGCCATGCGGGTTCCGGCTGTCGTCGCGCTTGCTCCTGGACATGAATCTTGGTTCACTCTATCGACAGAGTGAACGCGGTCCACGCGTCCCTGCCGGCGCATGTGATGGCCTACCGACGAACCGAGCGCGTCCTCGAACGACTGGCGGGCCGGCGCGAGGATATCCTGCGCGCCGCGCGCGAGACTGCGGCCGAGCACGGACTTGCCGCCGTACAGATCGTGCCGGTGGCCGAACGGGCAGGCATCGCGGCCGGCACTGTCTATCGTTATTTCCCGACCAAGGCGGACCTTGTCGCCGCCCTCCTCAAGGCCATCGCCGAGCAGGAGGCGGGGGCGATTCGCAGCGCCGTGGGCGCAGCGCCTGGCCCGCTCTCGGCGCTTGCCGCGGCGGTCGTGACCTTTGCGGCGCGAACGATGCGGCGGCCGGGGCCAGTCGCGGCGTTGTTGACCGAGCCGGTCGAGCGTGAACTCGACGGGTTGCGCCTCGACTGCCGCCGTGCGCTGACCGCCGAATTCGAAGCCGCCCTGCGGGCCGCGATTGCCGCCGGCCACCTCCCCGATCAGGAGACGGGGATCGGCGCGGCCGCGGTTTTCGGTTTGCTCGTGGAATGTGCAACCGGTCCCCTTGCCTCCGCTTGCGCCGGCCCGGCAGCGTGCAGGCTGGCGGCGCAGCAAGCGGCGCTTCTTGCCTTGCGTGCGCTCGGCGTCGGCGAGGCGCGCGCCCGCGGGCTCATCGTCCACGCCCCATGGCCGACCGAGACCGCGTGACCGCGGTTTATTCCAGATCAAATCTCCGATTGTTCCAAATCAAGGACGTCGGCGCGCCGCCCGGTAATAATTTGAAGACCTTAGGGAAGGCTCCGTGGTCGCAGTCCGGGGACGATCATGTGCGATTTCGACAGATTCGATCGGTTTTCCGCGAATATCGGCGAGATGATGGAGCGGATGGGCATCGAGTACGATGACGAAATCGAGGATTATTTCGGTCCGATGCTGGGTGCGGTGATTCGCACCTGCCAGTTGTGCCGGGCCGGCAATCTGTGCAGCGATTGGCTGGCGCGGGCGCCCACCACGGTGCCGCGGGCCCCGGCGTTCTGTCCCTATGCCGACCGGCTGGACGGGCTTGCGCTCGACCATGCCGTCATTCCGCCCCGCAAGCACACCGTCCATTGACGGGTCGGTCGTTCACGGATTGGAGATTCTTCTTGTCATCATCCGCGCAAGCGGATGATCCAGTACGCACCGGCATCGCCTATTTTTCTCGCAGCGCCTTCGACTACTGGATGCTCCGCCTGCGCGGAGCATGACGGGCAGTATGAGCCTGACAGCCGTGGCGCTTGACCCGGCATCCTGCTTTCCGGATGGCAGCGCTTTTCAAAGATGGATAAGCAGGTCAAGTCCGCGTATGACGGTCGTTACTCGATATTTGGGACAGCCTCGCGTTTTCGAAAGCTGCACGATGCTGCCGAAGCGCCTTTGGGCGGACATGACTTGGCCGGACTTCGCGTCGTCCGCGACGGAGCGCTGGATCGCCGTGCTGCCGGTCG
>CAYGZV010000021.1:20172-25417 GCA_964354425.1 uncultured Rhodoplanes sp.
TGGCCGGACTTCGCGTCGTCCGCGACGGAGCGCTGGATCGCCGTGCTGCCGGTCGCCGCCGTCGAGCAGCACGGGCCGCATTTGCCGCTCGGGACCGACAGCTTCATCGCCGAGGCCTATCTGGCGCGTGCGGTGGACCTCATCCCGCCCGGCCTGCCCGTCAGCGTCCTCCCGCTGCAGATGATCGGGCTTTCGCCCGAGCATCTCGGCTTTCCCGGCACGCTTTCGCTGTCGGCCCCGACCATCGCGCGCGCGCTGACCGAGATCGGCGAATGCGTGCGCCGGGCGGGCGTGCGCAAGCTCCTCATCATCACGAGCCATGGCGGCAATGTGCAGGTCATCGACATCGTCGCCCGCGATCTGCGCGCGCGCTGCAAAATGCTGGCGGTCACCTGCGCCTGGCACCGCTTCGGCTATCCGCCCGGCCTGTTCGACGCCGCCGAGGAAAAGCACGGCATTCATGGCGGCGACATCGAGACTTCGCTGATGCTCGCCGGGCGTCCCGCCGCGGTGCGGATGGACGAGGCGCTTGATGCAATGCCGGTGAGCGTCGCGATGGAGGGCGAGTGCGCTTGGCTTGGGCCGCACGGGCCTGCGGCGTTCGGCTGGATGACGCAGGATCTGCACGCCTCGGGCGCGGTCGGCGACGCGCGCGGGGCCGCCGCGGAACGGGGCGAGGCTGCGCTTGCCCATGGCGCGCGCGGCTTCGTCGCCCTGCTGGAGGAGATCGACCGGTTCGATCTCGGCCGTTTGGCGGACGGGCCGCTCGACTAGGCCGAGGAGACATGGTCTCCTGCCAGCGCCGGGGTGGTTCGAGTTCTGCGTCGCTGTTCCACAGCCTCGTCATTGGGGCGTCAATCAGCGCGTCATAACCTCATTCAGCCCCTGGAGAAAAGCGCGCCGGCGACGGTTGAGCCGGGCAGCCGAATCATGTGCAAGATGGGACTGAAGAGGTCGCCTATGTCGCATCGTCCGCCCTTCGGCCCCCGGCACGCCATGGTTCTGGCGGCAGGCCTCGGCACGCGCATGCGGTCCCTGACCGAAGCGCGCCCGAAGCCGCTCGTGGCGGTCGGCGGCAAGCCGCTCATCGACCATGTACTGGACAAGCTCGCGGCGGCCGGCGTCGAGACCGCGGTCGTGAACGTGCATTACTTCGCCGACCAGATCGAGCGGCACCTGGCGGGCCGCCGCGCGCCGAGGATCGCCATTTCGGACGAACGGCGCGGCCTGCTCGGCACCGGCGGCGGCGTCGCCAAGGCGCTCCCGCAGCTCGGGGAGGGGCCGTTCTTTCACGTCAATTCCGACACGATCTGGATCGACGGCGTGTCTCCCAATCTGCAGCATCTCGCGCACGCCTTTGCGGTGGACGCCATGGATGCGCTGCTCCTGCTCGCGCCGACCGCGACGAGCGTCGGCTATTCGGGGCGCGGCGACTTCGCCATGGGACCGGACGGACGGCTGTGCCGGCGCGGGGAACGCGACGTCGTGCCGTTCGTCTTTGCCGGCGTCGCCGTGCTCAATCCCTCGCTGTTTGCCGACGCCCCGGGGGGCGCCTTCCCGCTGACGCAGCTATTCACGCGCGCGGAGGAGGCCGGCCGCCTCTACGGGCTGCGGCTCGAAGGCGTGTGGATGCATGTCGGCACGCCCGAAGCGGTCGCGGCGGCCGAAGCCGCGATCCTCGCCAGCGCCGCTTGATCCAGGCGATCGTCAGAGAGCGACGGGCTCGGCGCCGTCGTCATCGCGCACGGTCGGGCGGGAGCGCCGCCGCGTCGCGTAACCCGGAACGAACCGCGTCAGATTGTCGAGCAGGCCTGCCCACCATTCGCCGCTCGCGAGCGCACGATCGAGCCGCGCCATGGTTCGCGCGTGGCCGGGGTCGTCATCATCAACGAACGTCGCCAGCACTTGCCCGTACAGGATCGCAAGCCCCTGCGCGCGCATCATCCCGACCGGTCCGCCGCTCGGAAGATCGGCCGCCGCCAGCATCCATTGCTGGGACCGCAGCGCGAGGCTGTTGAGCGCGCACGCGAGCCCCGGATTGGTCCGCGCCGAGCTCAGCAGCGAGCGGATGGCTTCCTTGTACGGCTCCTGCGCCTCCAGGCGGCGCATCAGAACGTCGAACAAACGCTCGCGCGCCGGCTCTTCCGCCATGTCGGTGCGATCGCCGGAGAGCACTTCGCGATCGATGTCCTTGATGTGGGCGGCGAGGATCGCGAGCTTCGAGCCGAACTCCCAGCGCATATCCGCCATCGACACGCCGGCGCGCGCCGCGATGTCGGTCAGGTCGATCTCCTCGATCGGCAGCTCGCCCAGCAGGTCCATGAACGCTTCGATGATTTTTCCGCGATCGGTCCCGATCCGCGCGCCGCGCGGGCCGGCCGCCTCCACGCCGTTCGTGCCGTTGTCCGGCGGCTGATCGCCGCCGTTCTGGTTGCCGGGCTTCCGGGATCGTTCGCGAGTCCTGCGCGCCATGGATTCGGCTCCTGTCGAAAAGATTTGCCGATATCTAGTTCCTCGCCGCCGGTCGCACCAGACGCGCCCATGCCTCAGACGAGCGGGTGCGCCGCCGTCCTCATCCCGCCAGTTCGCGCGAGCGCCGCGTCGCGGCGGCGACGGCGCGCGTCATCAAAGCGGCGAGCCCGTCCGCGCCCATCAGCACCTCGAGCGCCGCCGCCGTCGTGCCCGCCGGAGATGTCACTTTCTCCCGCAACGTTCCCGGATCGAGCGGGGAGCGGTGCAGCAGTTCGCCCGATCCCGCGACCGTTTCCCGCGCAAGCCTGGCCGCGAGTTCCGGCGGCAGTCCCGCCTCGACGCCGGCGCGGGCGAGGCTCTCGGCGAGCAGGAACACATAGGCCGGCCCCGACCCCGACACCGCCGTCACCGCGTCGAGCAAGCTCTCGTCGCGCACCCATTCGACCGACCCGGTGGCCGCGAGGAGCGTGTCGGCAAGGTCGCGTTGCGCCGCCGAGACCTGCGCGTTGGCGACGGCGACCGTTATCCCGCGACCGATTGCCGCGGGCGTGTTGGGCATCGCCCGCACGGCGTGGGTCTCTGCGCCGAGCATGCGTTCGAGAAAGCCGAGCGTGCGGCCGGCCATGATCGAGATCACGACGGCGCCCTGAGAGAGCCCGGCGAGGGCGGGAAGCACCTCGGATGCGATCTGCGGCTTGACGGCGAAGACGATCGCGGCGGCCGGCGCCGTCGCCGGATCGGGATTGAGCCGCAGCCCGCCGGATGCGCGCGCTGCGAGCTCCAGCGAGGGTTGCGGCTCGAGCACGGCGAGCTTGCGCGGATCCAGTCCGAGCGCGAGCCAGCCGTCGAGCAAAGCCCCGCCCATTTTGCCGGCGCCGACCAGGAGCACATGACCGCCGAGATCGCGGAGGGCCCGGCTGGGGGCGACGATCGGTTCCGACATGGCGATTTCGCTGTCCTTCCTCACAGCGCCGCGGCGCGGCTTCGATGGAAACACATTGACCGGCGGTCCGTCGGTCGTTCACAAGCTCGCCCGCGTGCCGGGCCAGCGTTTCGAACGAACACTACGCGGAAAAGATTGGGGCAAGTATGGCTAAGTCTGTCCTCGGAATTATCGGCGGATCGGGCATCTACGAACTCGCCGGTCTGGAGCAGGTGGTCGAGAAGCGGATCGAAAGCCCGTGGGGCGAACCCTCGGCGGCGTTGATTTGCGGCGAGATCGCCGGCCTGCCGATCGTCTTCCTGCCGCGGCACGACGCCGGCCACCGGCTGTCGCCGTCCGACATCAATTACCGCGCCAATATCGACGTGCTCAAGCGCGCCGGCGTGACCGATCTCATTTCGCTCTCGGCCTGCGGCTCGTTCCGGGAGGAGATGCCGCCCGGCACATTCGTGCTGGTCGACCAGTTCGTCGACCGCACGCACAGGCGGGAAAGCTCGTTTTTCGGCGCCGGCTGCGTCGCGCATGTCTCGATGGCGCATCCGGTGTCGCCGCGCCTGCGCATCTATCTCGCCGAAGCGGCGATGGCCGAGGACATCCCGCTCGTGCGCGAAGGGACTTATGTGTGCATCGAGGGGCCGCAATTCTCCAGCTATGCCGAGAGCATCACCTACAAGCAGCTCGGCTATGCGGTGATCGGCATGACCAACATGCCGGAGGCGAAGCTCGCGCGCGAGGCGGAGATCTGTTACGCGACGGTCGCCATGGTCACCGATTTCGACTGTTGGCACCCCGACCATGACGCGGTCACCGTGCAAGACATCATCCGCATGGTGCATGCCAATGCGGACAAGGCGAAGCGCCTCGTCGCCCGGTTCGCGCGCGACTTTCCGCGCGAGCACGAACCCTGTCCGATCGGCTCGGATCGCGCGCTCGACTCGGCGCTCATCACCGCGCAGGCGGCGCGCGACAAGGCGCTCGTGAAGAAGCTCGACGCGGTGGCGGGACGGGTGCTGAAGCGGTGACGCCCGCCTAGACCGCGCCGCGTCGCATCATGAAATCCATCTGGAGGCCGAACAATGCGGCGAGGAGCAAGGAAACAAGGAAAGAGATTATCCCAAAGATGATCGCGGCGGGGATCGCGGCGAGCGCCAGCTTGACGAGGAACAGCACGAGGCGAGGGAAGGGGATCTTGAAGTCGACGATGACGATGGGCTGGGAAGGCGTGTCCATGACCAAAGGTCTCCGTTGCAGTCGCGGCTATGCTTTGCCACAGTGGCCTTTCCCACAAGTCCCGAAATCACCGTGACCGACAGCCCCTGAGATGATGACGAGCCCAGCCCTCGAATACGACTTGAAACGCGTTGTCCGCAGCATTCCCGATTATCCCAAGCCGGGAATCATGTTCCGCGACATCACCACGCTGCTCGGCGATGCGCGCGCCTTCCGCCGCGCCGTCGACGAGATGGTGCAGCCCTGGGCCGGCATGAAGATCGACAAGGTCGCCGGCATCGAGGCGCGGGGATTCATCCTGGGCGGCGCGGTGGCGCATCAGGTGTCGGCTGGTTTCGTGCCGATCCGCAAGAAGGGCAAGCTGCCGCACAAGCGGGTGAGCATCGCCTATTCGCTCGAATACGGGCTCGATGAAATGGAGGTGCACGAGGACGCCGTGGTGGCGCATGAGCGCGTGATTCTGGTGGACGACCTCATCGCCACCGGGGGCACCGCCGAAGGCGCGGTCAAGCTCCTGCGCCAGCTCGGGGCGGAAGTTCTCGCCGCCTGCTTCGTCGTCGACCTGCCGGAACTCGGCGGCGCGGACAAGCTGCGCAAGCT
>CAYGZV010000021.1:25517-28970 GCA_964354425.1 uncultured Rhodoplanes sp.
ACGTCGCCCGGCTGCATCGGCAGGAGCTCGATGACCGCCTGACGCCCGATCTCCTGCTCCATCAGGCGGACAAGCTCGGTCACCTCGAAGGCGCGATGATTCCCGATATTGTAGACGCGCCATGGCGCGCGGCTTGTGGCCGGGGAGGGATCGTCGCCCGACCAGCCGGGGTCGCCGGCCGCCGGATGATCGATCAGCCGCACCAGCGCATCGACGACGTCGTCGACAAAGGTGAAATCGCGCCACATCCGGCCGTCATTGAACAGGCGGATCGGCCGTCCCTCGAATATCGCCTGCGTGAACGACCACACCGCCATGTCGGGCCGCCCCCACGGGCCGTATACGGTGAAGAAACGCAGCCCTGTCGCCGGCAATCCGAACAGATGCGCATAGGCATGCGCCATCGCCTCGCCCGCCTTCTTGGTCGCGGCGTAGAGGCTGATCGGATGATCGACATTGTCGGATGTCCGGAACGGCAGCCGCGTATTGGCGCCGTAGACCGACGAGGAGGAGGCGTAGACGAGGTGCCGGCAGCCGGTGTGGCGGCAGCCCTCCAGCACGTTGAGGAAGCCGACCAGGTTCGACTCGGCATAGGCGTGCGGGTCGATGAGGGAGTAGCGCACGCCGACCTGCGCACCGAGATTCACCACGAACGGAAACCGGTGCGCGGCGAACAGTTCGGACATGCCAATGCGGTTGGCGAGATCGAGTTTTTCGAACGAAAAGCCCGCGAACGGTTTTAGCTCGGCGAGCCGCGCGAGCTTCAGGGCCGGATCGTAATAGGCGTTCAGATTGTCGATGCCGACCACGCGCCGCCCGTTCTCCAGGAGCCGGCGCGCGACATGGAAGCCGATGAAGCCGGCGGCGCCGGTCACCAGGACCGGGTCATGGTCCCCTGCGACGGCTTGGTTCATCGCGGAGCGGACCTTGTCGTTCGGGGTGGGCGGGCGAAGGCGCGCATCGTTTCATCTCGGAAAGGCCGGCGGCTCAGAGCGCGGCCCGCTATGGTTCGGTCGCGAAACGGAGCCGCCCGGTGGGACGCAGCGATTGCGCATCGAAGCTGCGGATTTCGATGCCGCCGCCGGGAATCTCGATCGTGACGACCACATGATCGCCCACGACCGCGGTCTGCGCGATCCGGCTGTTGTTCGGCAGGAGAACCGTCGTCTCGGTCGGCGCTGCGCTTCCCCCGCTGCGGAAAACGCGATAGCCGACAATGCCGAGCACGACGGCGATGCCGAGCAGCGTGGCCACGCCGGACAGCGCCATCATCAGCTTGACGCGCCGCATGAACCGCGTCTGTTCGGGGTCGAGCGGCTTGTCTTCAACAGTTTGCGGATCGGTCATGAGCGGAGAGAGCAGCCAGGTCGAAACGGTTGTGGTCGCCGATGCGGAGAAGGGCGAGCGCCTCGACCGCGTGCTCGCCCTCCACCTGTCCGAACTGTCGCGCTCGCGGCTGAAAGCCCTGATTCTCGCGGGCGAGGTCACGATCGAGGGACGCACGATCCGCGATCCGAGCCACCGCGTCAATGCTCGGGACCGCGTCGCCTTGGTCGTGCCGCCGCCCGCGCCGGCCGCGCCGCAGGGGGAGACTATCCCGCTCCCGATCGTTTACGAGGACGAGGACATCATCGTCATCGACAAGCCGAAGGGCCTCGTCGTCCACCCCGCGGCCGGGCATCCATCGGGGACGCTCGTCAATGCGCTGATCGCCCATTGCGGCGAGAGCCTGTCCGGGATCGGCGGCGTGAAGCGGCCGGGCATCGTCCACCGGCTCGACAAGGACACGACCGGGCTGATGGTGGTCGCCAAGAACGATCGGGCGCATCGCGCGCTCGCGGCCCAGTTCGCCGATCACGGCCGCGCCGGCCCGCTCGAGCGCGGCTATCTTGCCTTTGTCTGGGGAGCGCCCGATCGCCCGCGCGGCGCGATCGACAAGCCGATCGGCCGCCACCCGCACGCCCGCGACAAGATGTCCGTGACGCCGTCCGGCCGGGCGGCCGTCACGCATTGGGAAGTGTTGCAGCACTACTCCGGGCTAGCAGGAGGGGTGGCTGCGAGCCTGCTCGCGTGCACGCTAGAGACCGGGCGCACGCACCAGATCCGGGTGCATCTCGCCGCCATCGGCCACCCGATCATGGGGGATTCCGTCTATGGAACGGGGTTTCGGACCAAGGCCGCTCTGCTGCCCGCGAATGCGCAAGCGGCGTTGGCCGCCCTTGGCAGACAGGCCCTGCATGCCTACCTGTTGGGTCTAGACCACCCGAGAACCGGAGCGCATTTAGTGTTCCGCTCGGGGTTGCCTGCCGATCTCGCGTCACTACATCAGACGCTGGGCGGGGGAACCATTGACCATGCCCGACGTTAGATCAATCCGGGGTAACCGGACGAACGTCGCTGCCGCTTCCTTGGGGGCGTCGATTGGTCACTCAGCCTTACGGATTTGTCACTTGCTGTGACGACGAAGTGCCGGCTGACTCGTTTCTTAGCTAGACGAACCGTGTATGCTGCATTGCGCGACAGTTTGCGGTCGCGTGATGATGGCGATGTCCAGGCTCGAAGAGCGGACGCAGCCATCGCCCGCCGCACCACGGGGGCTGAATAGGAGGCCGCCATGGCCCAAACCGCAACCTTGCCGCTCATCACCGCCGAGTCGGGTCTAACCCGCTACCTGGAAGAGATTCGGCGTTTTCCGATGCTGCAACCGCAAGAAGAATTCATGCTCGCGAAACGCTGGCGCGAGCACGGCGACCGCAACGCCGCCCACAAGCTCGTCACGAGCCATCTGCGCCTCGTCGCCAAGATCGCGATGGGCTATCGCGGCTATGGGCTGCCGATTTCGGAGGTGATCTCCGAGGGCAATGTCGGGCTGATGCAGGCGGTCAAGCGGTTCGAACCGGACAAAGGATTCCGCCTCGCCACCTACGCGATGTGGTGGATCAAGGCGGCGATCCAGGAATACATTCTGCGCTCGTGGTCGCTGGTGAAGATGGGCACCACGGCCAACCAGAAGAAGCTGTTCTTCAACCTGCGCAAGGCGAAAAGCCGCATCTCCGCGCTGGAGGAAGGCGACCTGCGCCCCGACCAGGTGAAGATCATCGCCAAGCGCCTCGGCGTCACCGAGCAGGACGTGATCGACATGAACCGCCGCCTCGGCGGCGACGCGTCGCTCAATGCGCCGATCCGCGAGGAAGGCGATTCCGGCGAGTGGCAGGACTGGCTGGTCGACGATCAGGAGAGCCAGGAAAAGGTGCTCGCGGAAAGCGAGGAACTCGCCACGCGGCGCAAGGCCCTGTCGGAGGCGCTGTCCGTGCTCAATGATCGCGAACGGCGCATCTTCGAGGCGCGGCGGCTCGCCGACGAGCCGGTGACGCTCGAAGAGCTCGCCGAGGAGTTCGGCGTCTCGCGCGAGCGCGTCCGCCAGATCGAGGTGCGCGCCTTCGAGAAGGTGCA
>CAYGZV010000022.1:0-19548 GCA_964354425.1 uncultured Rhodoplanes sp.
GCGCGCCCTGATAGCCGCCGACATAGCTCACGCCCGACTGGAGGAGCGCCTTGGTCACCGCGAGGATGCCCTCCCCGTGGAAGGTCTCGCCCGCCCCGAGCGTCAAGGCCTGCACTTCCTGTTTGAACGATCGTTCCATGGCGCGGCCCGGATGGTTTTTGTCCCAACGAGTTACATACGCGATGGCAGCCATAGCGCAATGATGGGGAAGGCGATCAGGATCGCAAGCCGCGGCAGGTCGGTCACGATGAAGGGCAGCACGCCGTAGAAAATCGTTGAGATTTTCACGTCCTCGAGCACGCTCTTGATCACGAAAATATTCATGCCGACCGGAGGGTGGATCAGGCCGAGCTCAACCGTCATGACGATGATCACGCCGAACCAGATCGGATCGAAGCCGAGTTCCTTGATCACCGGAAAGATGATCGGAACCGTGAGGATGATCATGGCGAGCGCGTCCATGAGGCATCCGAGCACCAGATACATGATCATGATCACGACGAGCACCCCGTAACGCCCGATTCCGAGGCCGGTGAGTAACTCGGTCAGCTTCTGCGGCGTCTGGGTGATGGTGAGAAAGTAGCCGAACAAGAGGGCCCCGATCAGGATCGTGAACACCGCGGCGGTGACGCGCGTCGTGTCCAGGAGCGAGCGGCGGATGTCCTGGCGCGACAGCCTTCCGCGGACGACGCCGATGAGGAAGGCGCCGGCCGCGCCCATGCCGGCCGCTTCGGTCGCCGTGAACAGGCCGCCATAGATTCCGCCGATCACGAAGGCGAACAACAGAAGCGTCGCCCAGATTTCGCGCAGGCTCTGCCTCCGCTCCTTCCACGACACGCTCTTCCCGGGCGGCAGAAAGCCCGGCCGCACCATGCCGATGACGGTGATGGTCAGCATGTACATCGCCATCGCGAGAATGCCGGGCATGATCCCGGCGATGAACAGCTTGCCGATGTCCTGCTCGGTGATCAGCCCGTACACCGCGAACACCGTCGAGGGCGGTATCATGATCCCGAGGGTGCCGCCCGCCGCGATCACGCCGGTGGCGAAGGATTGCGGATAGCCGTAGGCGCGCATCTCGGGATAGGCGACGCGGGAGAAGGTCGCGGCGGTGGCGACCGAAGAGCCGCAGATCGCGGCGAACCCGCCGCACGCCGCAATCGTCGCGATGCCGAGCCCGCCGCGCAGATGGCCGAGAAATGCATTGCCGGCGCGAAACAGCTCACGGCTCATCCCGGAGGTGGTGGCGAAAGCGCCCATCAGGAGAAAGAGCGGCACCACGGCGAAGTTGAAGTCCGTCACCGTGCGCATCGAGGTGTGGCCGACGATCTTCAGCGCCGGGCCGCCGCCGCTCAGATAGGCGAAGCCGCCGACCCCGACGAGGCCCATCGCCATTCCGATCGGGACCCGCAACAGCATCAGCGCGAACAGAAGCACGAATCCGGTGATCGCAACGGCGTCGCTGCTCATCCTGATCACTCATTCGACCGGTTTGATCCGGTATTGCGGCATCAGTTCCGGACGAAAGATCAGCCGATAGGTGCGCACCGCAATGAGCAGCACGGCGGACACGTCGCCCAGCCAGGCGACGGCGAAAAACGGCCAGGTCGGAATGCGCAGATCATAGGTCGAGACATTGGCCTGATAGGTGCTGACCACCTTGTCGAACAGCGTGTAGGTCTGGACGGTGACGACGAACAGCAGGACGAGCGTCGCGAACACGTCGATGAATCGCCGCCAGCGCGGCCCGGCATTGGCCCAGACGAGATCGACCGTGATGTGCGTCCCGCGATAGGAGGTCGCGGCGATGCCCCAGAAGATCAGGATGCCGAGGAGAAGCTGGCCGAAATCGTAGCTGTCGGGGATCGAAACCGAAAAGAAATAGCGCAGCAACACGGAGATGAAGATGTCGGCGGCGACGATGCCGACGAACGCCGCGGCGATCAGTTCGATGCCGTCGATGAAACGATCCATATAGGTGTGCCGCATGGCGCCGGCTCGCTCGCACTAAAGCTTGGTTTTCTTGCTCCGCCGCTCGCGCCCTGCGCCTGCGAGACGAGCCCCCGGGCGACGGGACGCGCCGGCAGAATGTCGGCGCGACTTCGCAATCAGTAGGAGGCGTCGTATTTGGCGAGCGCGTCCCTGAGCTCCTTCATCGTGACCTCCGGATCGACGCCGGTCTTGCGCACGGCCTCCGCCCAGTTCTTCTCCAGGGGCTCGGCGGCCTTCTTCCACTGCGCGAGCTGCTCGGCCGTAATCGGATAGACCTCGTGCCCCGGCTCGGCCTTGAGCTTGGCGATGCCGGCATGCTCGAATTCCGCCCATGGCCCGGCCACGCGCACGGCCCATTCATTGGTGCAGTGGTCGTCGATCACCTTTTTCTGGGCCGGCGACATCTGCCCGTATTTGTCTTTGTTGAACACGAAGGCGAAGTTCGACACGTAGAACGGCGCATCCATGTGGTACTTCACGACCTTGTCGATGCCGAACAGCGGGATAGAGCCCCACGGGAAGAGGACCGCGTCGGCGACGCCTTTTTCCAGCACATCGCGGACTTCCGGCGCGCCGGCCTGGATATTGGTCCCCCCGAGCTGGGTGACCAGGCTCGCGACGGTTGCTTGGGCGGGCCGGATCTTCATGCCTTTGATGTCGTCGGGCACGACGATTTTCTTGGTGCGCGAGTGGAAGGCGCCGGGATCGTGGACGAAGGCGAGGCAGAACTTGACGTCCTTCATCTCCTTGTCGGCGTATTTGCGATACCAGGCGTCGAAAGCCTGGGTGCCGCCCTTGCCGTTGGCCATCAGGAACGGCAGCTCGCCGGCGCCGATGATCGGGAACCGGCCGGGCTGATACCCTGTGTTGATATAGGTGAGGTCGGCGATGCCGTCGCGCGCCATGTCGTAATGGTCGAACGCCTTGCCGAGCTGCTGGGAGGGGTAGACCTTGTATTTGATCGTGCCTTTGGAGGCCTTTTCGACCGACGCGCCCCAATCCTCCAGCGCCTTCTGCAGCGGATGCGACGGCGGAACCCAGTGAGAAAGCTTCAGATCAAAGGTTTTTTCCTGCGCTCCCGCCACAGGCGCAAGCGGCGCCGACAGGGCTAGCCCGGCTGCGGCCGCAAGCGCGAGCCCGCGCACTCCGTAAAGTCGCGATTGCATCGGTACCTCCCTAGGGTATCGTAGCTCTCGATCCTGCCTGGCAAGGGGATCGGCATTTTGCGCAATTCAGCCTTAAAGGCGAGTGGTTGTAAAGTGGAAGGTTGGCAATAAAACTTTTTCCCGGCCGCCCGCAGAACAGACTCCGAAGCCGTGCGTGCGCGCAGCCCCCGGGCGGCGCAGCACGCCGATCTATCGATGGAGATTGCCGTGCCTCGCAAGCCGAATCCGGTCAAGCGGCCCGCGCAGGCCGCAAACGCAATCGAGTATGGCCCGCTGGAGAACTGGGTCGGCTTCCGCCTGCGGATGGCGCAGTCCGCCTCGTTCCAGGCCTTCGCCCGGCTGACCCAGGACGTGAACATAAGACCGGGCCGGTTCGCCACCTTGATGCTGATCGGCCGCAATCCAGGCATCAGCCAGACCGCGCTCAGCCAGGCCAATGGTCGGGACAAGTCGACCTTAACTCCCGTCCTCAACGATTTGGTTAAGCGCGGGCTCGTGCGGCGCGAACGCACGCCGGACGACCGCCGCACCTACGAGCTCACCCTCACCAAGGCCGGCCAACGCATGCTCCAGCAGCTTGCCGCCTGCGCCGTCCGCCACGACCGCAATCTTGATCGCATCATCGGCCGGCGCGACCGCGAGCGTTTCTTGTCCGTTCTGCGGCGGATCGAAGCGGCGCTGGCGGGCGAGCGCGCCAACGGCAAGCCGTCGGCGCGGCGCTGAGCGTGTCGCCGACGGCGGGGGCGCCCGGAACCAAGCGCTCTGCCTGCCGGCCTCAGCCGCGCAGGCGCGCGATCACCTCGGCCGGGATCGGCTTCGACTTCAGTTTTTCCGGATTGTTCGGGTCGCGTCCCGCCCAGACCCGCGTTTCGAATCCTTCGACCGCGAGTTCGTCGCGCCGCAGCAGCCGATGGACGATGTTGAAGCTCGACCGCTTGATCTCGGCGACGGTCGTCTCGATCACCGCCTCGTCGCCGAACCGGCTCGCCTCGAGGAAGCGCGCGCGCGTGTCGACCATCGGATAGCCGACAATGTCATAGGCCCGCAAGAATTCGAACTTGGTCATCCCAAGCGCGCGCTCGAACAAGGCGGTGGTGCTGGTGTCGAAATAGGCGAAGTAGCGCGGATAGAAAACGATGCCCGCGGGGTCGCAATCGCCCCATTCGATGCGCACCGTCCGGCGGTTGGTCAGCATTCCCTTTTTTCGCATCGGCCAGCGCGCGCCGTCGCCGGACAGGTCGGTCTCGATCGAGGGAGAAGCGTCGTACATCGGAATGGGTTTCCGCGCAGGCTGTATGGACGCCCGAAGGCGCAGAGGACGGTGCGGTGGGTTCGCACTTGCGAATGGCGACCCCGGATCATCGCCCGAGGTGAATGGCACTGGCAAGACAAGTGGGTCAAGCGCCCGCCGCGCGCCAGGGGTGGCGATCAGAATCCGCGAACCGGCCGGGGGCAGGCTCGTCGCCGCGCCATGGCGGAAGCCGTTTCCGACCCAAGGACTCGTATGTGCGTTGGAAGTTTGACTTGTACTCGTCGCCGGGCCGTTTCCGACCGGCCGGAATACGTCTAAATAGCGCCCTCGGTTTCTCCAGGACCCCGTCATGTCAGAGCTCATGTCCCTCGCCGACGCTGTCGCCGCCACGGTCGCGGACGGCGACACGGTGGCGATGGAGGGATTCACGCATCTAATCCCGCACGCCGCCGGCCACGAGATCATCCGCCAGGGCCGCCGGCGGCTGACCCTCGTGCGCATGACCCCGGACATCGTCTACGACCAGCTCATCGGCATGGGCTGCGCCGAGAAGCTCGTGTTCTCCTGGGGCGGCAATCCGGGCGTCGGGTCGCTGCACCGTTTGCGCGATGCGGTGGAGAATGGCTGGCCGCGGCCGCTCGCGATCGAGGAGCACTCGCATGGCGCGATGGCCAACGCCTATGCCGCCGGCGCGGCCGGACTGCCCTTCGCCGTGCTGCGCGGCTATCTCGGCGTTGATCTGCCGAAGGTCAATCCGAACATCCGCACGGTCGCCTGCCCCTTCACCGGGGAGAAGCTCGCGGCGGTTCCGGCGCTGCGGCCGGATACGGCGATCATCCACGCGCTCAAGGCCGATCGCGCCGGCAATGTGCTGATCGAGGGCATACTCGGCGTGCAGAAGGAGGCGGTGCTGGCGGCCAGGCGGGCGCTCGTCACCGTCGAGGAGATCGTCGAAGACTTCGGGCCGCGCAGCCCGAATGCGGTCATCCTGCCGTCCTGGACGGTCACGGCGGTCGCGCATGTGCCGGGCGGCGCGCATCCCTCCTATGCGAGCGGATACTATAAGCGCGACAATGCGTTCTATCTCGCATGGGACGCGATCGCGCGCGACCGCGACGGCTTCCTCGCCTGGATCAAGGCGAATGTGCTGGACAAGGGACCGGAGGCGTTCGCCGCGCACCGCCGCCGGCTTTCCGCGACGGCGGAGGAACGATCATGACGCTCGCTTACACCGCCACCGAAATGATGACGGCGGCCGCCGCCCGCGCGCTCAAGTCGAGCGATGTCTGCTTCGTCGGAATCGACCTGCCGTCGGCGGCCTGCAACCTCGCCCGGCTCACCCACGCGCCCGGCATCAGGCTGATCTACGAGTCGGGGACGATCGAAACCAAGCCGAACGTGCTGCCGCTCTCGATCGGCGACGGCGAACTGTGCGAGACGGCGCTGGCCACGGTCTCCGTGCCGGAAATGTTCCGCTATTGGCTGCAGGGCGGCCGCATCACCGTCGGTTTTCTCGGCGGCGCGCAGATCGACCGTTTCGCCAACCTGAACACCATCGTGATCGGCGCCTACGACAAGCCGGCGGTGCGGCTTCCGGGATCTGGCGGGGCTCCCGAGATCGCCAATTGCTGCGGCGAGATTTTCATTACGATGCGGCAGAGCAAGCGCAGTTTCGTCGATCGGCTCGACTTCATCACCTCGCTCGGACACGGGGAGGGCGGCGACCATCGCGCCCGGCTCGGCCTCAAGACCAAGGGGCCGACCAGGCTCATCACCGATCTCTGCGTGTTCGAGCCGGACCCGGAAACCCGCGAGATGACCGTGGTCTCGATCCATCCGGGGATCGCCGCGGACGAGATCGCCGCCAACACCGGATGGCCGGTGCGCTTTGCCGCGAACCTCGTCAACACGCCTCCCCCGTCCACTCAGGAGCTCGAAGTCCTGCGCGACTTGCATGCGCGCACCAAGCGCGCGCATGGCGCGCAGTCGTAACAGGAGTTGCCCGATGCCTCACGTGTTCATCTGCGACGCGGCGCGGACCCCGATCGGCCGCTATGGCGGCGGGCTCGCCAAGCTGCGCACCGACGATCTCGCCGCAATTCCCCTCAAGGCGCTCAAGGCGCGCAATCCGCAAGCCGACTGGTCGCAGCTCGAGGAGGTCTATCTCGGCTGCGCCAATCAGGCCGGCGAGGACAATCGCAATGTCGCGCGCATGGCGCTCCTGCTCGCCGGCCTTCCGGACTGCGTTCCCGGCACCACCGTGAACCGGCTCTGCGCCTCCGGGCTCAATGCGGTCGGCGAGGCCGCGCGCGCCATCAAGGCCGGCGAGATCGAGTTTGCGATCGCCGGCGGGGTGGAATCGATGACGCGGGCGCCTTTCGTCATGGGCAAGGCGGCGGAAGCGTTCCAGCGCACGAACGAGGTGTTCGACACCACCATCGGCTGGCGCTTCGTCAATCCGGTGATGAAGGCCCAGTACGGCATCGATTCGATGCCCGACACCGCCGAGAACGTCGCCGAGGAGTTTCAGATCGCCCGCAAGGACCAGGACGCCTTCGCGCTGCGCTCGCAGGAGCGCGCCGGCAAGGCGATCGCCTCCGGCTTCTTCGCCGCCGAGATCGTGCCGGTCGAGGCGCCCGGCGGCAAGGCCGGCCCGATCCGCATCGAGGAGGACGAGCATCCGCGGCCGGACACCACGCCCGACCAACTCGCCAAGCTGAAGACGCCGTTCCGCACGCCCGGCACGGTGACCGCCGGCAACGCTTCCGGCGTCAATGACGGCGCAGCCGCGATGATCGTCGCATCGGAACAGGCGGCGAACCGGCACGGGTTCACGCCGCGCGCGCGCATTCTCGGCATGGCCTCGGTCGGCGTGCCGCCGCGCATCATGGGGATCGGCCCGGTTCCGGCGACCCGCAAGCTGATGGAGCGGCTGAAGCTCCGGATCGGCGATTTCGACGTGATCGAGCTGAACGAGGCGTTCGCCGCGCAGTCGCTCGCCTGCCTCCGCCAGCTCGGGCTCGCCGACGACGCCGAGCATGTGAACCCGCATGGCGGCGCGATCGCGCTCGGGCACCCGCTCGGCATGTCGGGGGCGCGCCTTGCGCTCACCGCCGCCCACGCGCTCGCGCAGCGGTCTGGCCGGTTCGGGCTCGCCACCATGTGCGTCGGGGTGGGACAAGGGGTCTCGCTCGCGCTCGAGCGCGCGTGAGCGTAAAATTGTTTGTACTCCGACCACGGGGAGGGCTGTCGCCGGGAGCGAAAAAGGTTTAAGCTTGAAAAAACGAACAATCAGCCGAACGGCCCAGGGATCGTAATGACGTTCTTCTTCCCGACGGAGAGCCTCCGGGCTTTTCCTCCGCGCCTCTATCCCGCCTATAAGAGCACGGTGAAGCGCGCTCCGACGAAGCCGCTCGTGATCATCCCCCATACATTGAGCGAACTGACCGGCCCGGTCTACGGCCAGGACGCGGTGCAGCCCGGCGACGAGGACCTGACCCGGCAGCATCCGGGCGAACCGATCGGGGAGCGGATCATCGTGCACGGGCGCGTGCTCGACGAGGACGGCCGGCCGGTTCCGAACGCGCTCGTGGAAATCTGGCAGGCCAATGCGTGCGGGCGCTACATCCACATCGTCGATCAGCACCCCGCCCCGCTCGACCCGAATTTCACCGGCGCGGGGCGCGCCAAGACCGACGAGACCGGCTATTACAAGTTCATCACCGTGAAGCCGGGCCCCTATCCGTGGGGCAACCACTACAATGCCTGGCGTCCCTCGCACATCCACTTTTCGCTGTTCGGGCACGCCTTCGTGTCTCGTCTGGTGACCCAGATGTATTTCCCCGGCGACCCGCTGTTTCCGTTCGACCCGATCTTCAATTCGATCGCCGACGAGCGGGCGCGCAACCGGATGATCTCCGCGTTCGACCTCGAAGCGACCGTGCCGGAATGGGCGCTCGCCTTCCGCTTCGACATCGTCCTGCGTGGGCGCGATCAGACGCCGATGGAGCGCTGAATGGCGGACATCACGCCCTCGCAAACCGTCGGTCCGTACTTCGCTTACGGGCTCGCCCCCAATCGGCAATACGACTGGAAGGACACGTTCTCCACCGATCTGGCGACGCCGGACGCGTCCGGCGAGCGCATCCGCATCGAGGGCCGCGTGCTCGACGGCGACGGCTGCCCAATCAATGATTGCATGATCGAGATCTGGCAGGCCGACGCGCAAGGCCGTTACGCGAGCCCCGGCGATCCGCGCCCGCGGCCCAATACGGCGTTCCAGGGCTTCGGCCGCGCCGGGACCGACGCCGAGGGCCGCTATGGCTTCGACACGATCAAGCCGGGACCGTCGCCCGGGCTGGATGGTAAGACGCAGGCGCCGCACGTCTTGCTCGCCGTGTTCGCGCGCGGCATGCTGCGGCAGAGCTATACGCGGATCTATTTCGCCGACGAAGCCGCCAATGCCGACGATGCGATCCTTGCTTTCGTGGCGCCGGAACGGCGCGCGACGCTTGTCGCCGCCAGGACGGAGCGCGACGGATGCGCGGTCTATACGTTCGACATTCACATGCAGGGCGCTGCGGAAACGGTTTTCTTCGAGGTCTGATGGAGGTTTCGGCGCGTTGAATTCAGGGCTTTGCGGGATGCTGATCTCCGGTTCGGTGGGGGCCTATGGCAATGAAGGAGCCGGCGGGGAATTCCGCCCCGCTTGAGTGAAACAACACGAAGCTGATGGGAGGAAATGAACAAATGTATCGCAAGCTATTGGCGAGCCTGGCTGCGGTCGCGTTCGGCGCATTCGCCGCGTGGCCGGCGCTGGCGCAGGGAACGGTGAAGATCGGCGTGCTGGAGGCGATGACCGGCCAGCAGCAGTCGACCGGCGTGCAGACGCTCGCGGCCATGCGGCTGTATATGGCGCAGCACGGCGACACCGTCGCCGGCAAGAAGGTCGAGCTGATCGTCAAGGACGACGCGGCGACCGCCGACAACTCCAAGCGGCTCGCGCAGGAACTGATCGTTCGCGACAAGGTGAACTTCCTGGTCGGCTTCGCCGTCACGCCGACCGCGCTCGCGGTCGCGCCGCTCGCGACCGAAGCGAAGATCCCGACGATCGTCGCGAATGCCGGCACCTCGATCATCACCGAGCGTTCGCCCTACATTGCGCGCACGAGCTTCACCCTGCCGCAGTCCTCGACGATCATCGCCGAATGGGCGCTGAAGAACGGCGTCAAGAAAGTGGTGAGCATCGTGTCCGACTATGCTCCCGGCGTCGATGCCGAGAAGTACTTCAACGAGACCTTCGCCAAGGGTGGCGGTCAGGTGCTGGAGTCGCTCCGCGTGCCGCTTGCGGCGCCGGACTTCGCGCCGTTCCTGCAGCGCGCGCGCGACGCCAATCCCGACGCGGTCTTCATCTTCGTGCCGTCCGGCCAGGGCGCCACCTTCATCAAGCAGTTCATCGAGCGCGGCCTCGACAAGGCCGGCATCAAGTTGATCGGTCCTGGCGACGTGACCGACGACGACCAGCTCAACGGCATGGGCGACCAGGTGATCGGCACGGTGACGGCGCATCTCTACTCGGCCGATCATCAGTCGAAACTGAACAAGGAGTTCGTCGAGGCGTTCAAGAAGGCCAATAACGGCCTGCGCCCGAACTTCATGGCGGTCGGCGGCTATGACGCCATGCACCTGATTTACGCGGCGCTGAAGAAGACGGGCGGTGACACCGATGGCGACAAGCTGATGGCCGCCATCAAGGGGATGGCCTGGGAAAGCCCGCGCGGACCGATCTCGATCGATCCGGAAACGCGCGACATCGTCCAGAACATCTATATCCGCAAAGTCGAGAAGAAGGGCGGCGAACTCTACAATGTCGAGTTCGAGACCTTCGAGGCGGTGAAGGATCCCGGCAAGGCGAAGAAAGACCCAGCGGTCAGATAGTGGGTCCGTTCGCGGTCGCGAGCCGCGTGGGGCGCGTCCGGTGTCTTCCTGACGCCGCACGCCTCGCCGGTTCAGGCTCCGGCGAGAGCCCGTCGGCCAGTCCCGCAATGCGCGGGTGTATTCCCTCCCCCATGTCGGGGAGGGGTGGGGTGGGGTCAATTTCACGCCGGACGCGCCTGCGGCAAGAGCAGGATGGCCTTCCTTCGATGTGAAGGCGGATCGCTCTGCGCGCGGGACCTAGGGGCCGGAAATGCTGACAATCCTGTTCGACGGCATCGCCTATGGCATGCTCCTGTTCGTGCTCGCCTGCGGCCTGTCGGTCACGCTCGGCCTGATGAATTTCGTCAATCTGGCGCACGGCTCCTTCGCCATGGCGGGCGGCTACGTCGCCCTCGTTCTCGTGAACCGAATGGGCGTGCCGTTCGCGCTCGGGCTCGTCGCCGCCTTCCTGTTCTCGGCCTTGCTCGGCGCGCTGCTCGAACGGACGCTCTACGTCCATGTCTACGCCAAGAGCCATCTCGACCAGGTGCTGTTCACCATCGGCCTCGTGTTCATGTCGATCGCGGCGGTCGACTACGTGATGGGCTCGTCGCAGCAGTTCATTCAGATCCCGGCGGCGCTGCAGGGCCAGATCGACGTGTTCGGAATCGGGATGAGCAAGTATCGGCTCATGATCATTGCGATCTGCGGCGTGATCACGCTCGCGCTCCAGCTCGCGCTCATGAGCACGCGCTTCGGCAGCCAGCTGCGGGCCTCCGTCGACGACCAGCGGGTCGCGCGCGGGCTCGGCATCAATGTCGGCGCGGTGTTCGCCCTGACGTTTGCGATCGGCTCCGGGCTCGCCGGGCTCGGCGGCGCGCTGGGTGCCGAAATCCTCGGGCTCGATCCGATCTTTCCGCTCAAATACATGATCTACTTCTTGATCGTCGTCACGGTGGGCGGCACATCGAGCATCACCGCTCCGTTCATGGCGTCGATCCTGCTCGGCATCGGCGACGTCGCCGGCAAATACTACATGCCGAAGCTGGGCGCCTTCGTCATCTACACCATCATGATCATCGTATTGATCGTGCGGCCGCAAGGCCTGTTCGCGCATGGCCGGGCGCGGTGAGGGGCAGGGATCGTGTCGAAGCTCACGCGCCCGCTTTCCGCCGAGATCGCCGGCCTGCTGACCGCCCGGGCGCGTTGGTCGCCGCTGGAATTGGTGTTCTGGATCGCCGCGTTTGCGACGATCTTCCTGTTTCCGGAGCACCATCTGATCCTCACCGAGATCGTGATCTGGGGACTGTTTGCGCTCTCGATCGATCTGATCCTCGGCTATGCCGGGATCATCTCGCTCGGCCATGCGGCGTTCTTCGGCTTCGGCGCCTATGCGGCGGGACTGCTGGCGAAGCACGATGTGCTGACCGAGCCGATCCTTGCGCTGATCGCCGCCGGAGTTGCGTCGGCGCTGCTCGGCTTCCTCACGAGCTTCCTCGTGCTGCGCGGCTCCGACCTGACCCGGCTGATGGTGACGCTCGGCGTCGCCCTCGTGCTGCGCGAACTCGCCAACCGCTTTCCCGAGGTCACCGGCGGCGCGGACGGACTGCAGGGCATCACCATGAGCCCGGTGCTCGGCCAGTTCCGCTTCGATCTCTATGGGCACACCGCCTATGTCTACAGCCTGATCGTGCTGTTCGTGCTGTTCATTGTTGCGCGGCGGATCGTCCGCTCCCCGTTCGGCCTGTCCCTTCAAGCGATCAAGGGCAATCCGCTGCGCTCCGCGGCGGTCGGGATCGCGGTGAACTGGCGGTTGGTCGCGATCTACACGATCGCGGCCGGCTATGCCGGGATCGCCGGCGCTCTCCTGACCCAGACCTCGGCGTTCGCCTCGCTCGAAGGTTTCGCTTTCGACCGCTCCGCCGACGGGCTGTTGGTGCTGATCATCGGCGGCACGGGCTATCTTTATGGCGGCTTGATCGGGGCGCTGATCTTCCGCTTCGCGCACGATTACCTGTCGAGCATCACCCCGCAATACTGGCAGTTCTGGATCGGCCTCTTCCTCGTTCTCATCGTCCTGGTCGGGCGCGACCGGATCGGGGCATGGTTCGATCCGATCCGCAGCCTGGCCGATCGGTTCGGCGCCTGGCGGTCCGCCCGGTCGCGGGCGCTCGGCGCGACGACGGGGGAGGGAGGCAAGCCGTGACGCCGGTGCTCGAAACGCGCGCGCTGGAAAAGCGCTTCGGCGGCATCGTCGCCGCCAACCAGGTGTCGCTCTGCCTGGAAAAAGGGGCAAGGCACGCGCTAATCGGTCCGAACGGCGCGGGCAAGACCACCGTCATCAATCTCCTGACCGGCGTGCTGCGCCCCTCGAGCGGCGCGATTCTGCTCGACGGCAAGGACATCACGCATGTCGAGCCGCACGAACGGGTGCGGCTGGGCATGGCGCGGACATTTCAGATCAACCAGCTGTTCGGCGACCTGACCCCGCTCGAGACGCTCGGCCTCGCCATCTCCGAGCGCCTCGGCGCCGGCACGCATTGGTGGCGGACGGTCGGCAGCCGCGCCGGCGTGGTCGAGGAGATCGCCGATCTGCTCGAGCGCTTTCGCCTCGTCGATGTCATGCGGGAACGGACCGCGATCCTGCCTTACGGCAAGCAGCGGCTCCTCGAAATCGCGCTCGCCTTCGCCTGCCGTCCGCGGCTGCTCCTGCTCGACGAGCCGGCGGCCGGCGTTCCGGACTCCGAGCGCCAGGAAATCCTCGCCACCATCGCGTCGCTCCCCTCCGACGTCACGGTCCTGTTGATCGAGCATGACATGGATATCGTGTTCTCCTTCGCCGACCGCATCTCGGTGCTGGTGAATGGCGAGATGCTGGTCGAGGGCTCCGCGGACGAAGTCGCGCATGACCCGCGGGTGCGGGCGGTCTATCTCGGCGAGGCCTTCGATGCCTGATCTCCTCACCATCGAGCGCCTGAGCGCGGGCTACGGCGAAGCCATCGTGCTGTCCGACGTGACGCTGTCCCTTCAGGAGGGGCACTCGCTCGCGCTGCTCGGGCGCAACGGCATGGGCAAGACCACGCTCGTCAATTCGATTGTCGGAGTCACGCGCTATCGCGGCGGCGCCATCCACCTGGCCGGCCGCGACATCACCCGGTTGCGGCCCGACCAGCGGGCGCATGCCGGCATCGGCTGGGTGCCGCAGGAGCGCAATATCTTCAAATCACTGACTCTCCACGAGAATCTCACCGCGATTGCGCGCCCCGGGCCGTGGACGCCGGACAAGGTCTACCAGCTGTTTCCCCGGCTGGGCGAACGCCAGAACAATATGGGCAACCAGCTCTCGGGCGGCGAGCAGCAGATGCTCGCGCTCGGCCGGGCGCTCGTGCTCAATCCGAAGCTCGTCCTCCTCGACGAGCCGCTCGAGGGCCTCGCCCCCATCATTGTCGAGGAGCTGCTCGCCGCGCTCACCCGCATCACGCGCGAGGAAGGCCTGTCCGCCATTCTGGTCGAGCAGAACGCGCAGAAGGTTCTCGGCGTTACCGATCGTGCGGTGATCCTGGAACGCGGCGCCGTCGTCTATACCGGCGACAGCGCAACGCTCGGAAACGATCGCCAGGTTCTGGAGAAGTATATCGGCGTGAGCGACGCCGAGCCGCGCCGCGCCGGCCATGCGCGGCGGACGCATTGATCCGCCGCGAGCACGTATTCCGCCCAGGGAGGATGCGATGTCACGATCAAGGCCACCGTTTCGCGCCGACCATGTTGGCAGCCTTCTGCGGCCGGCGGCGCTCAAGGAGGCGCGCAGCCGGCACGAGAACGGCGCCCTGTCCGACGCCGAGCTGCGCCGGACCGAGGACGCGGAGATCAAGAAGATCATCGCCAAACAGGAGGAGATCGGCCTGCAGTCGATCACCGACGGCGAGTTCCGGCGGTCATGGTGGCACTTCGATTTCCTGAAGCAGCTTGACGGCGTCGAAGGCTATCGGGCGGCCGAAGGAATCCAGTTCCACGGCGTCCAGACACGCGCGGAAGGCGTGCGGGTGACCGGACGGATCGGCTTCTCCGGCCATCCGATGATCGAGCATTTCAAGTTCCTCAAGGCCAACGCCAGGCAGACGCCGAAAATGACCATTCCGTCGCCGTCCGTGCTGCACTTCCGCGGCGGCCGCAAGGAAATCAGCAGCAGGGTCTATCCGCAGCTCGACGCGTTCTTCGACGATCTCGGCCGCGTCTATCGCAAGGCGGTGAAGGCCTTCTACGATGCGGGCTGCCGCTACCTGCAGTTCGACGACACGGTGTGGGCCTATCTCTGCTCGAAGGAGCAGCTGCAGAAGGCGCGCGAGCGCGGCGAAGAAGTCGAGAAGCTGCCGCAGATCTATGCCGACGTGATCAATTACGCGATCGCCGAACGGCCGCCCGACATGGTCATCACGACCCATGTCTGCCGCGGTAATTTCCGCTCGCAATGGATTTCCGAGGGCGGCTACGAACCCATCGCCGAACGGCTGCTGGGCGGGATCGACTATGACGGCTATTTCCTGGAATACGACACCGAGCGCGCCGGCGGCTTCGAGCCGCTGCGCTTCCTCCCCAAGGGCAAGAAGATCGTGGTGCTCGGGCTCGTGACCTCGAAGACCGGCACGCTGGAAAGCCCCGACGCGGTCAAGCGCCGCCTCGACGAGGCGACCAAATTCGCCGCGCTCGACCAGCTCGCGCTCAGTCCGCAATGCGGCTTCGCCTCGACCGAGGAAGGCAATCTCCTCGCGGAGGAGGAGCAATGGGCGAAGCTCGGCATGATCGTCGAGCTTGCCCGCGACGTGTGGGACTGAACAAGGCGGCGGCGGAACCGGTCAACCGGCGGCTTCACCTCTCGCCGCCGGAGAGACGTATTGATCGAGCGCGACCATCCAACCGTGCTACAAGCCCGGCGATGACATGACCGTTTTTCCTGTGCCGGCGCCCGATCGTCTCATCCATGACCCTGCCTCTCTCCGGCCTTCTGGTCGTTTCGCTCGAACAGGCGGTGGCCGCGCCCCTGTGCGCCTGCCGGCTGGCCGATGCGGGCGCGCGGGTGATCAAGATCGAGCGGCCGGAGGGCGACTTTGCGCGCGGCTATGATGATCTCGCCCAAGGCGAGAGCGCCTATTTCGTCTGGCTCAACCGCGGCAAGGAATCGGTCGTCCTCGATCTCGCGTCCGCGCAAGACAGAGCGCTGCTCGAGGCGATGCTCGCCAGGGCCGACATATTCGTGCAGAACCTCAAGCCGGGCGCGATCGATCGGCTCGGCTTTTCCGTCGCCCGGCTGCGCCGCGAACATCCGCGCCTCGTTGTCTGTTCAATCTCCGGTTATGGCGAGCGCGGCCCCTATGCGCAGCGCAAGGCCTACGACCTGCTGATCCAGGCGGATTGCGGTCTCGTGTCGATCACCGGCGGTCCCGAGGCGCCGGCGCGGGTCGGCGTCTCCGTGGTCGACATCGCCGCCGGGCTCGCCGCCTATGAGGCGATCCTCGAAGCGCTGATCGCCCGCTCCCGCACCGGCGAGGGCGCCGAGCTCTCGGTCTCGCTGTTCGACGCGATCGCCGAGTGGATGACCGTCCCGCTTATCCAGCACGAGGGAGGCCGCACCCCGCAGCGGATCGGGCTCGCACACCCGAGCATCTCGCCCTATGGCGTGTTCCGGAGCAAGGACGGGGCCGACATTCTGATCTCCATCCAGAGCGATCGCGAATGGCGCATTCTCGCCGAACGCGTGCTCGCGGACGCAGGGCTCGCGGCGGACGCCTTGTTTGCGACCAATGTCGAGCGGGTCAAGCGGCGCGCCGAAACCGACGCGCGCGTGCAAGCCGCGTTCGGCGCGCTCGACGCCGAGCCGCTGCTCGAGAAGCTTGCCGCCGCCGAGATTGCCTTTGCACGCGTGAGCGATCTTGCGCTATTCGCCCGGCATCCGCATTTGCGGCGCATCACGGTCGGCTCGCCTTCCGGTCTCTTGTCCTATCCGGCCCCGCCGCGGGATCGCGCGGAGCCCTATAGGCCGGTGCCGGGTTTGGGCGAGCACACGGAACAGCTGAGGCGCGAGTTTGCGCCGATACGCGCGGGGTCGATCGAATGAGCACGACGCTTGTCGCCGATATCGGCGGGAGCAATACGCGGCTGGCGGTGGCGGGCCGCACCGGCCGCCCGGAGCATGTCCACGCGTTCGCCAACGATTCCGTGCCCGGACTGGTCGCGGCGATCGGCGATTATCTCACCCGCATGGAAAACATGGGGCAGCGGCCCGACGCGGCCGTGCTCGCCGTAGCGGGCCCCGTTCAGGGCCGTCGCATCGTGCTCACCAACCGCGCCTGGGAGATCGATCTCGACGCGATCCAGCACCGCTTCAGCTTCCGCTATGTGCGCGCGCTCAACGATTTCGAGGCGCTGGCCTGGGCCTTGCCCTGGTTCGAGCCGGAAGATGTCCGCCAGCTCGGGCCGCCGCTTCCCGTCCGCAACGGCCCGAAGGCGGTGCTCGGTCCCGGCACCGGGCTCGGCGTCGCCGCCCTCTTTCCCGAGGGCCATTCGTGGTTTGCGCTTGCGACCGAGGCGGGCCACATGTCGTTTGGTCCGGCGACGCGCGAGGAGTGGGCGGTGTTCGCGCGCATCGCCGAGGAGGTCGAGGCGGTGTCGGCGGAGACCGTGCTGTCCGGCCCCGGTCTGGAGCGGCTCTATCGCGTGATGCATCCCGACCGTCCCGCCCTTCCTGCCCAGACGATCGAGGCGGAAGCGAACGCGGGCGAGGCCGCCGCGCGCGCGACGGTCGAGCTGTTCGTCCGTCTGCTCGGCCGCTTTGCCGGCGACATCGCGCTCAGCTTCAAGGCCATGGGGGGCGTCTATATCGCCGGCGGGGTCGCGGCGAAGCTCGGCCGCCACATCGACGCCAAGCTCTTTCGCAAGGCGTTTGTCACGCATCCGCCGCATGCGCATTTGCTGGAGGGGATCCCCACTTTGCTCGTCACCTGCGCCGAGCCCGGCCTGTTCGGCTGCGCCGCCTACGCGGCCAACGCCGTCGGCGAGTATTGAGGCGGGACGCACGACGCGGCGCGGGTTGTGATAGATTCGCTGCGCATTCCCGCCCAAGCCGCGGGCGGCTCTCCGCGTCGCTGCGCGGCCGGCCACCCGCGCGAAACAACGCATCGTGAATCATCATGGCTGAGCCTTACGATTTGATTGTCATCGGTTCCGGACCCGGCGGCTATGTGTGCGCCATTCGCGCAGCCCAGCTTGGTCTGAACACCGCCGTCGTCGAGAAGAACGCAACCTTCGGCGGCACCTGCCTGAATGTCGGCTGCATCCCGTCGAAAGCCCTGCTGCACGCCTCCGAGCTTTACGAACAGGCGGCGCACGCCTTTGCCGGGATGGGCATCAAGATCGGGCCGCCCGAGCTCGACCTTCCCGGCATGATGCGGTTCAAGGACGAGGGGGTCGACGGCAACGTCAAGGGCGTCGCGTTTCTGCTGAAAAAGAACAAGGTCGACACGTTCACCGGACTGGGCCGGATCGCCGCGCCGGGCAAGGTCGAGGTGACGGGAGCGGACGGGGCGAAACAGACGATCGAGGCGAAGAACATCGTCATCGCGACCGGCTCGGACGTGGCGAAGCTCAAGGGCGTGACGGTCGACGAGCAGCGCATCGTCTCGTCCACCGGCGCGCTCACGCTTGCGCGCGTGCCGGAGCGCCTGCTCGTCGTCGGCGCGGGCGTGATCGGGCTCGAGCTCGGCTCGGTGTGGCGGCGGCTCGGCGCCGAGGTGGTCGTGGTCGAGTTCCTCGACCGCATCGTGCCCGGCATCGACCTCGACGTGGCGCGGCAATTCCAGCGGCTCCTTCAGAAGCAGGGGATGAGCTTCAAGCTCGCCGCCAAGGTGACCGGGATCGATTTGAGCGGACCGCGGCTGAAGGCCAGCGTCGAGCCGGTCAAGGGCGGCGCGGCCGAGACGATCGAGGCCGATGTGGCGCTGATTGCGGTCGGCCGCGTGCCCTTTACCGCGGGGCTCGGCCTCGACACGGCCGGCGTTGCGCTCGACGAGCGCGGGCGGGTGATCACGGATGCGCATTTCGCCACCAATGTGCCGGGCATCTATGCGATCGGCGATGTGATCGCCGGTCCCATGCTCGCGCACAAGGCGGAGGACGAAGGCGTCGCGGTGGCGGAAATCCTCGCGGGCCGCGCGGGCCACGTGAACTATGACGTGATCCCCAATGTCGTCTACACCTATCCGGAGCTCGCTTCCGTCGGAAAAAGCGAGGAGGAGCTGAAAACCGCCGGCGTCGCCTACAATGTCGGAAAGTTTCCGTTCACGGCGAACGGCCGCGCCAAGGTCAACAAGCAGACCGAAGGCTTTGTGAAAGTGCTGGCCGACGCGAAAACCGACCGCGTGCTCGGCGTGCATATTCTCGGCCCCGACGCCGGCAACATGATCGCCGAAGCCGCCGTCGCGATGGAGTTCGGCGCGTCGTCGGAGGACATCGCGCGCACCTGCCACGCCCACCCGACCCTCTCCGAAGCGGTGAAGGAAGCAGCCCTCGCGGTGGAGAAACGGGCGATCCATGTGTGACAGGGGGCTAAAGCGGCGCGCGCCACATGTATTTCACACGCGCTGGCCCCCACCTGTCGCACTATGCGCGGCTCCCTCCCCCGCAAGCGGGGGAGGTGCAATGAACCCCAGCCGCCAATAGCCTATACTCAACCGCATGCGCGCCATAACCCGCCCGTTCTGGATCCTGCTCGCCCTCGTCTTCCTGTTCGAGGCGTGGCTGTGGGAGCATCTGCGCCCGCTCGTCGCGTGGGTCGTCGACCGCATCGCCTGGGCGCAGCTGAAGGCCCGCGTCGCCGCCGCGATCGAGCATCTGCCGCCCTATCCGACGCTGCTCGTCTTTCTTGTGCCGGTCGTGCTGCTGCTGCCGATCAAATTTCTCGGCCTGTGGATGCTGGCGCACGGCTCGTGGCTGGGCGCCATGGCGACGCTCGGCCTCGCCAAGGTGGTGAGCATGGGCGTCACCGCCTTCATCTTCGACGTGACGCGGCCGAAGCTGTTGCAGCTGCCCTGGTTCCGCTGGCTCTACGAGCATGTGCTCGCGTGGCTCGCCCGCGCGCATGCGCTGATCGATCCGATCAAGGTCGAGATCAAGGCGTGGCTGCGGCGCGAATTGCGGCCGATCCGCCGCCGGCTGCGCCGGCTCGCCTGG
>CAYGZV010000022.1:19648-23049 GCA_964354425.1 uncultured Rhodoplanes sp.
TCACGCGCGCGGATGCGCGCTCCGGTACACCTCGATCAGCCGCTCGCTGTCGACGCCGGTGTAGATCTGCGTCGTCGACAGCGAGGCGTGGCCGAGCAGTTCCTGGATCGCGCGCAGATCGCCGCCGCGCACGAGCAGGTGCGTCGCGAAGGAATGGCGCAGCGCGTGAGGGGTGGCGGTGTCAGGCAGGCCGAGCGCGCCGCGCAGCCGCTCCATCGCGAGCTGGATGATGCGGGGCGAGAGCGGCCCGCCCTTCGCGCCGACGAACAGCGGCCCGTCCGCCGGCAGGTCGTAGGGGCAGAGCGCGGCGTAATCGGCGATCGCCTGCAGAACCTGCATGAGCACCGGGACCATGCGTCGCTTGTCGCCCTTGCCGGTCACCACGATCACATCGCCTTCGCCGGGGGCGGCCACATCCTTGCGCTTCAGGCCGAGCGCCTCGGAAATGCGCAGGCCCGAGCCATACAGCAGCGCGAGGACTGCGGCGTCGCGCGCGAGCACCCAGGGTTCGCGCTCCTCGCCGGCGCGCAGATCGGTGTCGGCGATGCGCTTGGCGGCGGCGATCGTCAGCGGCTTCGGGAGCGTTTTCGCGATCTTGGGCGCGCGCACCGCGGATAGTGCGCCGATCTCGCCCTTGCCCTCGCGATCGAGAAAACGGGCGAAGGACCGCACGCCGGCGAGCGCGCGCATCAGCGAGCGGCTGGAGATTCCGTCCGCGCGCCGCGCCGCCATGAAGGCGCGCACATCAGCCGGCGCAAGCGCGGTCAGGCGCGCGAGCGAGGGGCGTTCGCCAAGATGATCGGCGAGAAAGGCGAGGAACTGGTGCGCGTCGCGCTGATAGGCCTCGACCGTCTTGGCGGACATGCGCCGCTCGGCGGAGAGATGCGCGAGCCAGCGCACAAGCTCCGCCGCAACGTCCGCGGAGGTGAATAGGGACGCCGCACGTTGTCCAACATTGCTACTGACGCCCGCGGGCTTGGATTTACCCTCCCCTGAAAGGGGAGGGTCGGATCGTCCACGACGATCCGGGGAGGGGTCGCGAACGGCTTGTGACCCCCTCCCGGCGCGATGCGCCGACCTCCCCCTTTCTGGGGGAGGTGATTCCAAGTGATTCCTGCTCCCGGCGCGCTTTGCGCGCGGGCCTGCGCCGGGGAAGCTTCCTCGTCTCGACCCAGACATGCCAGTAAATCGCCAATCCCGATGTCGCCGGCCTGATACTATCTCCCTTATCGCATCCCTTCGTTTACCATTTCTTAACCGGGCGGCGGCGGCACAGGCATGGCGAAGCGCATTCTCGACGTGCTGGTCCCGGTCGCGCTTGACCATGCCTACTCTTATCGCGCTCCGGACAACGTCATTCTTGCGCCCGGCGATCTCGTGACGGTCCCGCTCGGCCCGCGCGCATGCACCGGGGTCGTCTGGGGCGAGCAGGAAACGCCCGACCGGCGGCTCGACAACCGGCTGAAGGATATCACCGACCGGCTCGACATTCCGCCGCTGCGGGGGGAGTTGCGCCGCTTCATCGACTGGGTCGCCGACTACACGCTGTCGCCGCGCGGCATGGTGCTGCGGATGGCGCTGCGCATGGGCGAAACGCTCGGGCCCGAGCGGGCGCGCATCGGCGTGCGCCTCGCGGGCCCTGCGCCTGCGCGCATGACCGCGGCGCGCGCGCGCGTGCTGGCGCTGCTCGCCGACGGCCTCGTGCGGAGCAAGGGCGAGGCCGCCGAAGAGGCGGGCGTGTCGCCGGGCGTGATCGACGGGCTGATCGACGAGGGTACGCTCGAGGCCTTGCCGATCCCGCCCGCGCCGGTCGCGCGCGCTCCCGTTCCCGATTTCCGCACCCCGGAATTCGCGCCGGCGCAGGGCGCGGCGGCGGCGGCCTTGCGGCAGACCGTCCAGGACGGCGGCTACTCGGTCACGCTGCTTGACGGCGTCACCGGCTCGGGCAAGACCGAGGTCTATTTCGAGGCGGTGGCGGAGACGATGCGGCGCGGCCGGCAGGCCCTCATCCTGATGCCGGAGATTGCGCTCACCGCCCAGTTCCTCGACCGCTTCGCCGCGCGTTTCGGCGTGCGGCCGGCGGAATGGCATTCCGAGCTGTCCCCGCGCAAGCGCGCGCGCACCTGGCGCGCAGTCTCCGCCGGCGAAGCGAGCGTGGTCGCGGGCGCGCGCTCCGCGCTGTTCCTGCCCTTCGCCGATCTCGGCCTCATCGTCGTCGACGAAGAGCACGACCCTGCCTACAAGCAGGAGGACGGCGTGCGCTATCACGCCCGCGACATGGCCGTCGTCCGCGCCCATGTCGCGCAAATCCCGATCGTGCTCGCCTCCGCGACGCCATCGGTCGAAACCGAGGTGAACGCCCGGCGCGGGCGCTACCGGCGGCTCGCTTTGCCGGAGCGGTTCGGCGGCCAGACTTTGCCCATCGTCGAGGCGATCGACCTCACCCGCGAGGGGCCGCCGCGCGGCCGCTTCATCGCGCCACGGCTCGCCGAAGAGGTCACGCTTGCGCTGGAACGGGGACAGCAGGCGCTGCTCTTTCTCAACCGGCGCGGCTATGCGCCGCTCACGCTCTGCCGCGCCTGCGGCTACCGCTTCGCCTGTCCGAACTGCGATGCCTGGCTGGTCGATCACCGCTTCCGGCGGCGGCTCGTGTGTCACCATTGCGGCTTTGCGATGCCGCACCCGCCGGCTTGCCCGCATTGCCAGGCGGTCGACAGCTTCGCCGCCTGCGGTCCCGGCGTGGAGCGGCTCGCCGAAGAGGTGGCGGCGCTGTTTCCCGACACGCGTCTGCTCGTGATGTCGAGCGACCTCGTCACCTCGGTCGAGCGGCTGCGCGACGAGCTGCGCGACATCGAGGAGGGGCGCGTCGACATCGTGATCGGCACGCAGCTCGTCGCCAAGGGACACCATTTCCCCAAGCTCAATCTGGTCGGCATTGTCGACGCCGATCTCGGCCTCGCCAATGGCGACCCGCGCGCGGTCGAGCGTACCTTCCAGCTCTTGCATCAGGTCGCGGGCCGCGCGGGACGCGAGGAGGGCCGCGGCCATGCGCTGATCCAGACGCATCAGCCGGACCATCCGGTGATGCGCGCGCTGATCGCGGGCGATCGCGAGGCGTTCTATGCAAGCGAGATCGCCGCGCGCGAGCAGGCCGAGTATCCCCCGTTCGGGCGACTGGCGAGCTTGATCGTCAGCGCCGGCGACCGCGCCGCGGCGGAGGGCCATGCGCGCAAGCTCGCCTCGGCTGCGCCGCGCGACGAACGGGTGCGCGTGCTCGGCCCGGCGGAGGCGCCGATCGCGGTCGTGCGCGGGCGCCATCGCTTCCGCATCCTGGTGCGTTCGCCGCGCGGCTTCGACCTCTCCGCCTATCTGCGGCGCTGGCTCGCCGCGGCGCCCAAGCC
>CAYGZV010000022.1:23149-28491 GCA_964354425.1 uncultured Rhodoplanes sp.
AGGGCGCAACCATGCCGCAGAAACTGCGCTTGCTTGCTGGAACGCTCCTGCTTGCCGTTGTCTCGTTCCCTGCGGAGCCGGCCGACACGCTCAAGCCGCCAACCGGCTATCGGCGCTGGTTTCACGTCAACACGATGATCGTCGACAAAGCGAGTCCGCTGTTCGCGTCACTCGGCGGGATGCACAATGTCTATGTCAACTCGGTGGGAGAGGCCGCGCTCAAGAAGGGTGGTCCGTATCCCAACAAGTCCATGTTCGTAACCGACTTGCATGACTTCACCAACTCCGACGGGTCTTATGTGGAAGGCGCACGAAAGGCGTTGGCCGTCATGGTGAAGGACTCGAAAAAATATGCGTCGACCGGCGGCTGGGGTTTTCAGCTCTGGGAGGGCGGGGACCCCAAGAAGCCGCTGGTGACCGACGCCGCCAAACAGTGCTTTGCGTGTCACCAGCCGAAAAAAGACCAGGACTACGTCTACTCCACCTACATCCCGTAAGGCGGAGAGGAAAACCCACGGGGCAGATCGCCTAAGGCCGGCGCGTTGCGAAGATCACTTCCGGGTATTGTTTGGCCGGCCCAGCGAGCAGCGGCGCGGGGCGGCCCTTCAGGTGTCGGTCGAAGAACGCCAATGAGTAGGCGTTGATGATCCCGTGTGCCCGCTCGCCATCGATCGGCCCGGTGACGCCCAGCTGCGAGGCGAGCCGCGACCAGTGCGGGAGGTCGGTCAGGTTGAGATGGAACATACCAGGCACCTGCACGAAGTAGCCATCTCCAGGCAGGCTCTCGAACACCGCCCGCATGGTGTTTTGGTGTTGGTCGATATCCGCCTGGGACCAACGTTCCCGCCGCATGGTTTCAGCATCCCGGGTGATCCACATTGTCGGCTGTAGCAACCCCGTCCGGACCACGTCGGCAGGCATTGGGGCATCCATCACGAGACAGGCCCGCAAGCGTGGCTCGAGCCGGCACGCTTCGCTGCCGACAATGCCGCCCTGTGAGACTCCAAGAATGCCGACACGCTCCAGGTTCAGCCGCCCGGTCAGGACGCCGTCCGGGTCGGCTTGGTTCAGGGCGACAAGCCGGTCCAGCGTGAAGAGGGTGTCTTGCGCGAGATAAGGGATGATGCCGTTTTCCAATGCCCGGCCGTTTAGGATTGGCGCTGTTTCGGCCGGGCCGAGGCTCTGGTCGATCAGAACCTTTGTTTGGTGGCGCGGCAGTCCGGCTGCCGCGCGTCCATCCGGGAAAACCACGGCCGCAGCCATATACGGGTGATCGATGGCTGCGACGACATAACCGTGCGAGGCCAGTTCCTCGACCTGGAAGGTGTTCATCTGGCGAAAGCCGAGCGTTCCCTCCAGAAAGATCAGCACCGGATAGCTCGGCTCATCATCCGACACGGCTGCGGACGGGATTGCATTCGCGGTCACGTATTTCAAGTGCTGGAAAGCGAACTCCGGAAAATTGAGGAGCCGCGCCAGCGCCGGCGCGAGAGCGTCGGCATCCTGCACGTAGGGAGCACGCGGCGCTGATGGGTTCTTGCCGGCCGGATACCAGATCTGCACCATCAGCGCACGACGGACATTCGGATCAGCGGTGAAGACCTCCGGACGATCCGCATCCACCCAGTGATAGGTCAGCGTGCCAATCTCGTAGGGTCCACGGGGAGGCGGAAAGCGGAATACGGGAATCATGATCGGCAGAATGATGGAGACCGCCAGCCCGAGCACGCCCAGCGCGACGGCAAGGTGATTGATCCGCTTCTGTCCGGCGGGCGTGCCCGCCGGTGCGATGGTCTGCAGCAGCCAGACCAGGAAGAACAGCGCGCTCAGCGCGTATGCTGGGACCATCTGCCAGCGCGGACCCTCCACCAGCGCCTGTGCGACGGCGATCAGCAGTGCGAAAGGAGCGCCATGCCGCAGCCAGCGCACTGCGTCCGGCAGCGGGATCGCTAATGCGACGAATGTCAGCAGATTGGCGATCAGCAACAGGGCTGTGACCGGCGCTATCTCCTCGCCTCCTCAATCGATGATGCAAGTCGCGCGTGAGTCAGTCGCGCGGGTTCGGAAGGTCGAGGATAGGCCGCGGAGATGCTTCTCGCCGCCTAGCACAGGTCAACGGCGCAGGCGTTTCACGCTGCGCCGCGCCGGGCCACGAAGCGGTGGACGGCGCGCCGGTTCCCGGCCGAGCGCGCCGGCTCAGGTCGCCGGTTCCACCGACGCGACCTGGAAGGTGTGCAGATCCCCGTCCTCGTCGCGGATCGAGACATACTCGCCCGGCCGGAAGGCATGGGTTCCGAAGCGGTAGCCCGCCTCGTCGTCCTCCTCGGCGGCATCGTCATAGTCGAACACCCAGCGCGCATGCTCCTTGCCGCCCGGCTTGTGCACGAGGCGGCCGAGTTCCTCGTTCTCTCCCCAGAAGCGCCGCACGCGGCAGTGCTCGCGATGCTTCTGCCACAAATGCGGGTCGATATGGGCGGCGCCGTCGAGGGGCGCGACGAACTCGTAGCCGTGCCGCGCCGAGCCGAGCGGGAACTCCTTCGAACGGGCGAGATTCAGTCGGATGCGTTTCAGCTCGTGCGGCAGCCGGGTCATGCGATGCTCCAATTCCCTCCGACCGGAATGATAGTGAGATTTTGGCGGGGGCAGAAGGCTTGGTTCTTGATCTGGATCGGTTCTGGCCGGCTATATTTTGCATGCCGGCACGGCGCTTTACGGCGGATGAGCGCCCCTCCGCACAACAAGTCAACGGGATATCGCAAGAGCGGTGTGCTAAACGGACCCTCCCATCGGTCCGCCCGGGCGTCCCATGAACTCAGCCGATATGCAGCAGCAGGTTTTCGCGTTTCTTGCCGATCCGGCGACGCATGGCGGCGCTGCCGTCAAGCGCATCGACACCCACGCGGCCTCGGTGTTCTTGGCGGGGGAGCGCGCGCTCAAGGTCAAGCGGGCGGTGCGCTTCCCTTTTCTGGATTTTTCCACGCTCGCCAAGCGCAAGGCGGCCTGCAAGGCCGAAATCGAGGCTAACCGCCCCTTCGCCCCCGATCTCTACCGCGGCGTCCTCGCCATCACCCGCGCGGCGGATGGGGGGCTCGCAATCGGCGGGGCGGGCGAGCCGGTGGAGTGGGCCGTCGAGATGTGGCGTTTCGACGAGACGCAGACGCTCGACCAGATCGCCGAGCGCGGCGGCATCGACCTTGCGCTCGCGGACAAGCTTGCCCGCACGGTCGCCGCCGCCCATGCGCGCGCCCCGGTCGTCGAGGATGCGCCGTGGATCGAGGCGCTCGCCTCCTATATCGGGCAGAACGAGACGGCGTTCGCCGCGAGCGAGGCGCTCTACCGCCCGTCCGAGCGCGAGGCGCTGACGCGGGCGACCTTCGCGGCGCTGAGGAAGGTCCGCCCGCTGCTCATTACGCGCGGGCGGCTTGGCCTCGTGCGGCGCGGCCATGGCGATCTGCATCTCGGCAATATCGCGCTGATCGACGGCGACCCGGTCCCCTTCGACGCGCTCGAATTCGATCCGCTCGTCGCGGCGGGCGACGTGCTCTACGACCTCGCCTTCCTGCTGATGGACCTGGTCGAGCGCGATCTGACGCCGGCGGCCAATGTGGTGCTCAACCGCTATCTCGCCGAGACGCGGCGGCTCGAGGACTTCGACGGGCTTGCCGCGCTGCCGCTGTTTCTCTCGCTGCGGGCGGCGATCCGCGCCAAGGTCACGGCTGCGCGGCCGATTTCCCCCGCCAATGACGGCGCCGCGATCGCGGAATCGGCGCGCAAATATTTCCGGATGGCGTGCAGGCTGATCGCGCCGCCGCCGCCGCTGATCGTCGCGGTCGGCGGCCTGTCGGGCACCGGCAAGTCGATCCTGGCGCGCATGCTCGCCCCGCATATCGAGCCGCTTCCGGGCGCGGTCGTGCTGCGCTCGGACACCAAGCGCAAGGCGATCTTCGGCGTCGCCGAGACGGCGACCCTGTCGCTCGACGCCTATCGCACGGAGGTGACGGACTACATCTATGCGACCCTTGTCGAGGAGGTGCGGCGGCCGGCGGCGGCCGGGCACTCGGCGGTGGTCGACGCGGTGTTTGCGCGCGTGGAGCAGCGGCGGGCGATCGCCGACGCGGCGCGGGCGGCCGGGGTGCGGTTCATCGGCCTGTTCCTGACGGCCGACCTCGAATCCCGCGTGGAGCGCGTGAAGGTGCGCATGCACGACGCCTCCGACGCCGACGAGGCGATCGCGCGCCGGCAGGAGCATTACGACCTCGGCGTGCTGGACTGGACGACGATCGACGCATCCGGCCCGCCCGAGCAGACGCTTGCGCGCGCGCTCGACCATCTCAAGCAGGCGGGCTGTCGATGAGTCTCGACGCCCGCCGTCTCGCGATTGCGCTCGCCGGTTTCTGCGCGTTCCTCAATCTGTATTCGCCGCAGGCGCTGCTGCCGCTGCTCGCGCGCGAATTCGGCGCGAGCGCCGGACGCATCAGCGCGGTGATGACGGCGAGCTCCTTGGCCATTGCGCTGACCGCCCCGTTCACCGGCGCGGTGGCCGACGTGCTCGGGCGCAAGCGCGTGATCGCCTGCGCGATGATCGCGCTCGCCGCGCCGATGGTCATGGTGGCGACCGCCTCCAGCGTGAACGAACTCATCCTGTGGCGCTTCGTCCAGGGACTGCTGCTGCCGCCGATCTTCGCCGTCACGGTCGCCTATATCGGCGACGAATGGCCGCCGGCGGAGGTGCCGGGCGTCGCCGGCCTCTATGTGTCGGGGTCGAGCCTCGGCGGCTTTTCGGGCCGGTTCATCCCCGGCGTGCTGACCGACCTGATCGGCTGGCGGCCCGCGCTCGCTTCGCTTGCCGCGCTCACGCTGATCGGCGGCGTCGCCTTCGCGCTGCTGCTCGAACCCGAGCGCCGCTTCGTGCGCAGCGAGGGGTTCCTGGCGTCGCTGCGGCAGATGGCGCGCAATCTGCGCGATCCGCGGCTGCTCGCCTTCTATGCCGTCGGGTTCGGCGTGCTGTTCAACTTCATGGCGGTCTTCACCTATGTGAACTTCCATCTCGCCGCGCCGCCCTATCTGCTCCCGCCGTCGATGCTGGGCGCGATCTTCGTCACCTATCTCGCCGGGACCGCCACCGCCCCGCTGGTCGGGCGCGCCGTCGGGCGGCTCGGGCGGCGCGCTTTCGTGCTCGGGCTGATCGCGGTCTGGGCCGTGGGCGCGCTCTTGCTGCTCGCGCCCTCGCTCGCCGTCATCATCGCCGGGCTGACGCTGTGCGCCATGTGCGGGATGATGTGCCAGGCCGTGTCGACCAGCGCGGTGACGGCGACCGCGCAGGTGGGGCGCTCCTCCGCGGT
>CAYGZV010000023.1:0-24745 GCA_964354425.1 uncultured Rhodoplanes sp.
ACGGTATCGCACGGCGGCATGTCCGGCCAGCCGGCTTGCTCCCCCGGCTGCGCCACGGGTAATAACGCCGCAGCTGCGGGGCCGTATCCGTGCTTGCGACCGAACGCCCGCTCGATGATCATGGCGCACGTCGCGCGTCAGAGGAACTGCGAATGCCCGCATGGCTATCGCCCCGACCGGGGCGCCGCGTCCCGGCTCCGACCCTGAAAGCTTGCGCCATCGCCTTGGCGGCCGCCTTGTGGCTCGGCGGCTGCGCGAAGGAAAACACCTATGTCGCGACTCCGCCGGCGGAAGTGGATGTCGCCCAACCGCTGCAGCAGACCGTGCGGCTGCATCTCGAGCAGACCGGCAACGCCATCGCCTTCGCGACGGTCGATCTGATCGCGCGGGTCGAGGGCTTCCTCACCGACATCAAGTACCAGGACGGCGCGTCGGCGAAGAAGGACGACGTCCTGTTCATCATCGAACAGCCGCCCTACCAGGCCAAGCTGCAGCAGGCCGAGGCGGCGCTGATCGCCGCCAAGGCCGAGCTGGTGAAATCGGAGGCCGAGCTCTCGCGCCAATCCACGCTGCGCAGCCAGGACATCTCGACCCAGGTCGCGCTCGACAAAGCGCGGGCGCAGCGCGACAGCGACAAAGCCAATGTGATGAGCCAGGAGGCCGGGGTCACGCTCGCCAAGATCAATCTCGGCTACACCAGCGTGGCGGCGCCGTTCGATGGAATCGTGACGCGGCACCTCGTCTCGGTCGGGGAGCTGGTGGGCGGGACGCAGAAGACCAAGCTCGCGACGATCGTCCAGCTCGATCCCATCTACGTGACCTTCAACATGAGCGAGCAGGACCTGTTACGGATCCGCGCCAATCTGGACGGCCGACGCCTCACGCTGGCGGAGCTCCACACGATCCCGATCGAGGTCGGCCTGATGACCGACCAGGGATTCCCGCTCACGGGCAAGCTCGATTACGTGTCGCCGGAGCTCGATCCGGCCACCGGGACGATCCTCGTACGCGGCATGTTTTCGAACCCGGACCGCATCCTGCTGCCCGGCCTGTTCGTGCGCATCCGCATTCCAACCGGACGGGTCGTGGAGAATGCGCTGCTCGTGCCGGATCGGGCGCTCGGCCAGAACCAGGAGGGCCGCTATCTCCTGGTGCTCGACAAGAACGACGTGGTCGAGCAGCGCAAGGTGCAGATCGGCCAGCAGTTCGGCGAACTCCGGCTGATCCAGGCGGGACTGAAGCCGGACGACCGCGTGGTCGTCGCCGGCATTCAGCGGGCGATCCCCGGCCGGAAGGTCGCGCCGCAGCCGACTACGATCGCCTCGAGCGCGCCGGCCGCCGCGGCGGCGCAGTGACCGCGCCGGAGCCGGCCCGATGATCTCGAAATTCTTCATCGAACGCCCGGTGCTCGCCAATGTTCTCGCGATCCTGTTCGTGCTCATCGGCGCGGTTGCGCTGTTCGCCTTGCCGGTGTCGCAATATCCGAACGTCGTGCCGCCCACGGTGCAGGTGACGACGCGCTATCCCGGCGCGAGCGCGCAGACTGTGGTCGACACCGTCGCGCTGCCGATCGAGCTGCAGGTCAACGGCGTGGAGAACATGCTGTACATGCAGTCGACCAGCGCGACCGACGGCACCTACGTCCTGACCGTCACCTTCGCCATCGGCACGAGTCTCGATTTCGCGCAGGTGCTCGTCCAGAACCGCGTCTCCGCGGCGCTCGCCTCCCTGCCCGCCCCGGTGCAGGCGCAGGGCGTCACCGTCCAGAAGAAGTCGACCGCGATTCTGCAGATCGTCGCGCTCAGCTCCCCGAGCGACCGCTACGACAGCCTGTACATGAGCAATTACGCGACGATCAATCTCGTCAACGAGATCGAGCGCGTGCCCGGCGTCGGCAATGTCAACGTGTTCGGCGTCGGCCAGTATGCAATGCGGGTGTGGATGGACCCGCAGAAGCTTTACGCGCGTGGCCTCGTGCCGAAGGACGTGATCGAGGTCGTCAAGCAGCAGAGCCAGCAGGTCGCGGCCGGCCAGGTCGGCGCGCCGCCGGCGCCGAAGAGCCAGGACTTCCAGTACACGATCGACATCCAGGGACGGCTCGACTCGCCCGAGCAGTTCGCCAATATCATCGTCAAGACGGAGCCGGGCCAGGGCGGGCGCATCACGCGGCTGAAGGATGTCGGGCGGGTCGAACTCGGCGCGCAGACCTACTCGCAGCTTTTCCGCCTGAACGGGCGCGAGGCGGCGGGACTGGCGATCTTCCAGACGCCCGAGGCGAACGCGCTCGACGTCGCCAAGCGCGTCGAAGCCAAGATGGCGCAACTCGCCCGCGCCTTCCCCGAGGGGCTGGAATACAGCGTCCCGTTCGACACGACCAAATTCGTCAGGACCTCGATCAACGAGGTCTACAAGACCCTGGTGGAAGCCGGCGTCCTCGTGCTGCTGGTGATCCTCGTGTTCCTGCAGGACTGGCGCGCGACGCTGGTGCCGGCGACGACCATCCCGGTGACCATCATCGGCACCTTCGCCGCGATGGCCGCGCTCGGCTTCACCGTCAACCTGTCCACGCTGTTCGGGGTCGTGCTCGCGATCGGCATCGTCGTCGACGACGCGATCGTCATCGTGGAGGGCGTGTCCCACCACATCGAGCGCGGCATGTCGGGCCATGACGCCGCGATCAAGGCGATGAACGAATTGTTCGGGCCGATCATCGGCATCACGCTCGTGCTGATGTCGGTGTTCATTCCCGCCGCGTTCCTGCCCGGGCTGACCGGCCAGATGTTCGCGCAGTTCGCCTTGGTGATCGCGGCGACCGCGCTCATCAGCGCGATCAACGCCGCCACGCTGAAGCCGACCCAATGCGCGCTGTGGCTGCGCCCGCCCGTCCCGCTGGAACGGCGCAACGTGTTTTACCGCTCGTTCAACCGCGCCTATGGCTGGATCGAAGCGCGCTACGCGGCCCTGATCGGCCGCATGGTGCATGTGAGCGGGACGATGGTCGTGCTCGCGCTCCTCATTGGCGCGCTCGGCGTATGGGGGATCGCGCGTCTGCCCACCGCATTCATCCCCAACGAGGACCAGGGCTATCTGCTGGTCGGCGTGCAACTCCCGGACGGGGCTTCGCTCGAACGAACCGGCGCCGCCTTGGCCGAGGTCACCGCGATCGCCCGCGAAACGCCCGGCGTGGAGCAGGTGATCGCGATCTCCGGCATTTCCGTGCTCGACAACAATGCCTCGCTCGCCAATGCCGGGCTCGCCTATGTCATCCTCAAGGACTGGGGCGTCCGCGGCGAGGCGAAGGGCCAGGACCTGCGCTCCATCGTCGAAGCGGTGCAGGGCCGGGTGACCAAGCTGGCCGACGGCGTGGGATTTGTCCTCGTGCCGCCGCCGATTCAGGGAATCGGCAATTCCGGCGGCTTCACCATGCAGGTTCAATTGCGCGACGGCAGCTTCGACTACGCAAAGCTGCTGCGCCTGACGAACACCATCATCGAGGAAGGCAACAGCCAGTCGGCGCTGCGCCGTCTGGTCACCTCCTTCCGCGCCGACGTGCCGCAGCTCCGGCTCGTGGTCGACCGCGCCAAAGCGGAGACGCTGCGGGTCTCGGTGGGCGACGTGTTCGCCACCGTCGCCTCCTATCTCGGGTCGAGCTATGTGAACCAGTTCAACAAATTCGGCCTGACCTTCCAGGTCTATGTGCAGGCCGACTCGCAATTCCGCCTGCTGCCCGCCGACATCCTGAAGCTGCATGTGCGCAGCGAGGACGGGAACATGGTCCCGATCGGCGCGCTCGCGCAGATCCAGCCGGTCGTCGGTCCTTCGCTGATCAGCCTGTTCAATCTGTATCTGTCGTCGACGATCGCGGGATCGGCCGCGCCCGGCTTCAGCTCGGGCGAGTCGCTCGCCCTGATGGAGCAGATCGCGACGCAGACCCTGCCGCCGGGCGCCGCATTCGAATGGTCGGGGATGTCGTATCAGGAGAAGATCGTCGGCAACCAGCTCTACTACGCCTTCGCGCTCGCGATGCTGCTGGTCTATCTCTGTCTCGCCGGACAATACGAAAGCTGGCTGGCGCCGGTCTCCGTCATCCTCGCCGTGCCGCTGTCGCTGCTCGGTCCGGTGATCGCGCTGACGAGTCTCGGGCTTGCCAACAATCTCTATACGCAGATCGGGCTCATGCTGCTGATCGCGCTATCGGCCAAGAACGCGATCCTGATCGTCGAGGTCGCGCGCGAGCGGCGGTTGCTCGACCGGGCGCCGATCCTCGACGCCGCGGTCGAGGCCGCGCGGACGCGCTTTCGTCCGATCCTGATGACTTCGATCGCCTTCATTCTCGGCGTCGTCCCGCTGGTGACGGCGACGGGCGCGGGCGCGACCGCGCGCGTCTCGCTCGGCATTTGCGTGTTCAGCGGCATGATCGCATCGACCTGCCTTGCGGTGCTGTTCGTGCCGTCGTTCTTCGTCGTGCTGCAGCGCTTGGAGGAATGGCGGCAGGGGCGGAAAGAGCCTGTGTCATCGGCCGCCGCAGACGGCGCGGCGCAGTCGGCCGGCGCGGAGTGACGCCGCTTCCCGCGTCGCGTCGGGAACGGAAAAGCCAGCGCGCCATCGCGCGTTCTACTGCATTTTGAAGAAGTGTTCGCCGCCTGAACTTCCATTCAGAAATAATCAAAGTCGATCCTGCCAGCAATGTGTGAGCGTCCTCACGGAGGTCGCGGCCGCCTTGAGCGATAACGCACGTGCTTCCGACGGGGAAGCGCTCAAACCTCAAAGGACCTGCCCCATGTTCCGCTCTGCTCTCCTCATCGCCGCCGCCGCCACCGTCGCCCTCACCACCGTCGTGACCGACGCAAGCGCCCGCGGCGTCCATCGCATGCGCATCTTCGACGACAAGGGCGACGTGCTGTTCGACGATGGCAAGCTCGACGGCAAGGGTTGCGTCGTCGGCAAGCAGGCCGTGTTCGACAAGAAGACCGGCGGCATCAAGGTGGTCAACGCGGCGAAGTGCAATTTCTGATCCGCGCATGGCCGACCGCCACTGCTCTCTCGTCCCCCGACTGAAGCGGCGCCTCCAAAAAGGCGCCGCTTCCGCATTTGGACCACGGCTTCCGCCGCCCAAGTCGGCCGCGCCTTCGGGAATGACATTCCTTCCGATTCTGCTTAGTCTGCGCCGCACGCAGCGACCAAGAGGGAGGGACGCAACTTGACAGGCGGGACTGTGCTCGCATGGCAGGAGCGCGCATGCCTGCGCAGCTCCACGACATCCCGGCGCCGAATGCTCGGCCTGATTTCGGCCCTGCTCGTGTTCGCCTGGACTGTGCCTGCGATCGCGTTCGAGGCGGGTGTTGCGACCGTCCAGCGCGTCGCCATGATCGGCTTCACCGTGTCCGACATGGAGCGGTCGGTCGCCTTCTACGAGCGCGTGCTTGGATTCGAGAAGGTCGCCGAGCTGCAGGTGACCGGGAGCCAATACGATTCGCTTCAGGGCGTCTTCGCCAGCAATATGCGAATCGTCCACATGAAGCTCGGCGAGCAGACGCTCGAACTCACGCAATATGTATCGCCGGAAGGCCGGCCGATCCCCGTGCCGTCCCGCAGCAACGATCTGTGGTTCGAGCATATGGCGATCGTCGTCAGCGACATGGAGAAGGCCTACGAGGTGCTGCAGCGCAACGGCGTGCGGCAGATCTCCCCCGAGCCGCAGACGATTCCCGAATCGAACGTCCCGGCCGCCGGAATCAAGGCGATCAAGTTCCGCGACCCAGACAATCACGATTTGGAACTGCTCTATTTTCCCAAGGACAAGGGCAGCGCGATTTGGCGCCAGCCGACCAACCGGCTGTTCCTCGGCATCGATCACACCGCGATCACGGTGAGCAATACGGAACAGAGCCTCAAGTTCTACCGCGACCTGCTCGGAATGAAGATAGTGGGCGGGAGCCTCAATACCGGCATCACGCAGGAGCGGCTCGACGGCGTCTTCAATGCGCGCGTGCGCGTGACCGCGGTCGCGCCGGAAACGGCGCCCCCGCATATCGAGTTCCTGCAATACGAGACCCCGCCCGGCGGCCGGCCGATGCCGATCGACACCAAGGCGAGCGACCTGTGGCACTGGCAGACCTCGCTGGTGGTCGAGGACGTCGCCGCCGCCGCCGTCGCGCTGCGCGCGGCCGGCGTGCGCTTCATCTCCCCCGACGTCATCGCCATCCCGAACCCGGCGCTCGGCTTTTCGCGGGCCATCATGGTGATGGACCCGGACGGCCACGCCATGCGTCTCGTGCAGCGATGAGCAGGCAGGGATGGCGGGGAGACCCGAACGAGAGGACATTTGCGCCATGAGCGGCATCGATCGCATTCTTCCCTTCATCGCCCGATTCTGCCTCGTGCTGCTGTTTCCCTTCAGCGCGCTCGACAAGATTTTCGATTACGGCAATGCGGTCGCGCAGGCCGACGCGTCCGGCCTGCCGGTTCCGGGCTGGCTCCTGCTGCTGCTGGGCGGCGCGCTCGAAGTCTTCGGCTCGCTCGGCATCCTGCTCAACATCTATGCCCGCCCGCTGGCGCTGCTGTTCTGCTTCTACTGCATCGCGACCGCGGTGCTGTTCCATAATTTCTGGGCATACCCGTTCGCCAGCGCCGACTGGATGAACAATTTCTGGCCGTTCCTGAAGAATTTCGGGCTGGTCGCCGGATTCCTGTTCGTCGCCGCCAACGCCAAGATGCAACCCATCAGCCAAGCCTTCAGCCTGGAGCCGCGGCCGACCGACTGAGGCCCGGTCACGCAGCGGTCGGCGCTTTGCCGAACGCAACCGGATCGCCAACGAGCACCAAGCGGGGGAGAAGAAAATGGATGCGGACGTCGTCCTCTTGTCGCGTATCCAGTTTGCGTTCGTCGTCACATTCCACATCATATTTCCGTCCTTCACGATCGGCCTCGCCGCGTGGCTTGCGACCATCGAGGGCATGCGGCTCGCGACCGGCAATCCGATCTACCGGCGGGTGTTCGACCTCTGGCTGAAGGTTTTCGCCGTCTCGTTCGGAATGGGCGTCGTCAGCGGCATCGTCATGGCGTTCCAGTTCGGGACCAATTGGAGCGCGATGTCGGAGAAGATGGGACCGATCCAGGGCCCGCTGCTGGCCTATGAATCGTTCACGGCATTCCTGCTCGAAGCCACCTTCCTCGGCGTCATGCTGCTCGGCCGCGATCGGACGCCGCCCCTGTTCTACTGGTTCGCCTGCTGCATGGTGGCGCTCGGAACCATGGCGTCGTCATTCTGGATTCTCTGCAACAACAGTTGGATGCAGGTCCCGCTCGGCCATCAATTCATCGACGGAAAGCTCATCCCGGCGGACTGGTGGGCGATCACGACCGGGCCGATCGTGCGCTTGCGATGGCCGCATATGCTGGTCGCCGCCTTTCTGACGACCGGCATGAGCATCATCGCCACCGCGGCCTGGTACCGGCTGCGCGGAATCCACCGCCTGGAGGCCCGGGTGATGCTGCACTGGGGGCTCGCTCTGGTCGCCTTGCTGATCCCGATCCAGCTCGTGATCGGGCACTTCACCGGCGATTACGTCCACAGATATCAGCCGGCGAAGTTCGCCGCGATCGAGGCGCGGTGGAAGACGCAGCAGCCGGCCACCGAAGTGCTGTTCGCCATTCCCGACGAGGCGGGCGAACGCAATCTGTTCTCTATCGAGGTGCCCTATCTCGGCAGCTTCATCGCGAGCGGCACCTGGGATTCGCGCGAGGTCGGCCTCGAGAGCTTCCCCAAGGAGGACCGTCCGCCGGTGGTCATCCCGTTCTTCACGTTCCGCATCATGGTCGGAATGGGGCTGATCATGCTCGCGATCTCCTGGTTCGGCTTGTTTCTGTGGTGGCGCGGCCGGCTGGAATCGACGCGCTGGTTCCTGTGGGCCGCTTTCCTGTCGTTCCCGAGCGGCTTCGTCGCCGTCATCGCCGGCTGGTACACCGCCGAGGTCGGTCGCCAGCCTTGGATCGTCTACGGACTGATGCGCACCGCCGAAGGGATCACGCCGTCGCTCACCGTCGGGACGGTGATGTTCTCGCTTGCGTGCTACGTCGTCGTCTACCTGACGGTCTTCTCGTTCGGCGGCTTCTACATCTACAAGCTGCTGCGTGAAGGCCCGCACGAGGAGCGCGCCAAACCGCTTGGAGCGACGCCCAGTCGCCCCATGGCGTTTGCCGATTCAGCGGCGACGACGACCGGCGCCGACGTCGGCCCTGCGGAGTGAGCGCGATGGACGCAAACACCCTCGCCCTGTTCTGGGCCGGCGTCATCGCCGTCTCCATTCTGATCTATGTCGTGCTCGACGGCTACGATCTCGGCGTCGGCATCCTGTACGGCACGACGCGCGACCCGGCGCACCGCGATCACATGATGGCGTCGATCGCGCCGTTCTGGGACGGCAACGAAACGTGGCTGATCGTGGTCGGGGCCTCGCTGTTCGGCGCCTTCCCGATCGTCTACGCCGTGTTCCTCTCGGCCTTCTACCTGCCCGTCCTGTTGCTTCTGTTCGGACTGATCTTCCGCGGCGTCGCGTTCGAGTTCCGCTATCGGACCGAGCGGAATCGCTGGCTATGGGACTGGGGCTTCTTTCTCGGCTCCGTCGTCGTCGCGTTCGTTCAGGGCGCGGCGATGGGAACGATGATCCGAGGCATTCCGGTGGTCGACGGGCACTATGCGGGCGGCGCGTTCGAATGGGTCGCGCCGTTCCCGATCTTCTGCGGCGTCGGTCTCGTGCTCGGCTACGCCCTGCTGGGGGCCTCGTGGCTCGTGCTCAAGAGCGATCGTGACCTGCGGGACTGGGCGTATCGGCGCATTCCGTGGCTGGTCGGCGGCGTCGTCATCGTCCTGATCGTCGCCGTCGTGTCGACTTTTGATATCCGCGACCGCCTCGAACGCAACGTCGCCGGCCAGTATTGGGGGATGATTTTTCCCCTCCTCGGCGCGCTCGCTCTGGTCGGGGTCCTGGTGGGCGCGCGCAAACAGCGGGACGGCTGGCCGTTTGCGATGACCGCGCTGTTCTTCCTGATGGCGTTCATCACCCTTGCGGAAATGTTCTGGCCGTACATGATCCCCTATTCGATCACGGTGACCAACGCCGCGGCGCCGGTGCAATCGCTCCAGTTCATGTTTTATGCGGGAGTCGTCGTATTGCCGGTGATCCTGATCTACTCGGCGGTCGTTTACTGGGTGTTCCGCGGCAAACTGCGAAGGACCTATTCCTGAACGCGGCGCACGGCGCGTCGCTGACTTCCGGACGGATCGGCAGCAAGAACAACCGCTTGTCGGCCCTCGCCCCCGGGGAGCCGTCGCGTGCGGGAGGGTTGAGATGGGTGTCACGTTCGAGGAGCGGACGCGCGCAGCCAACGCTTCGGACGAGATCCTGGGACCCACCCTTGCCGCCGGCCGGGGCGGCGACATTGCGATCCTGTTCGGGGATGAGGCGATTACGTTTGCTCAGCTCGACGCCGAGGTGAACCGCTACGGGAATGCGCTCCGGCCCCATCTCGGCAAGGACGACCGCGCGCTGTTGCTGCTCAAGGACAGCCCGGTCTTCGTCGCGGCCTTTCTCGGCGTCATGCGCATCGGCGCTGTCGCCGTGCCGATCAGCACCCGCCTCACCGCCGAGGACCTCGCTTTCGTCATGGCGGACAGCGGGGCCAAGGCGCTGATCATCGATGACGATTTCCTGCCGCAGTACCGGCGAGCCATCGAGATCAACGGCCGACGCCCCGACCTCGTCGCCGTGCGCGGACAGGCGGTCGCGGGCGCACGCCGCCTGGAGGACGTGCTGGCCGGCTCCCGCGCCGAGCGGCCGAAGGCGACGACCACCAGCGACGACATGGCGTATTGGCTCTATTCGTCCGGGACCACCGGACGACCCAAGGCCGCCATCCATGTGCACGGCAATCTGGCGACCGGCGACCGTTTCTTCGACGCGTTCGGGTTCGGTCCTGGAGAACGGGTCTTCTCGTCGTCGAAATTGTTCTTCGCCTACGCGCTCGGCCATGTGTTGATCGGCGGCCTGCGCACCGGCTCCACCATCGTCCTGTTCGACGGCTGGCCGGATGGCGAGGCGATCGCCCGCATGGTGGAGCGTCATCGCCCGACCATCATGGTGAGCGTTCCGGCCTTTTACCGCAGCCTGCTGCGCGACAATCTGGCCGGCCGGCCGTGCTTCAAGGCCGTCCGCCGCTATATGTCGGCCGGCGAAGCCCTGCCGGAAAGCCTCTATTCCCGCTGGCTGGAAGCGACCGGCGTTCCCGTCGTGGAAGGCATCGGCGCGACCGAGACGATCTTTCTCATGATCGGAGGAACCCCGGCCGAACACCTGCCGGGGGCGACCGGCAAGCCGTTTCCGTATTGCCAAGCGCGGCTTCTCGACCTGGACGACCGCCCCGTCACCCGGCCGGACAGTCCCGGCATTCTCTGGGTGAAGATGGGTTCGCTCTGCCGCGGCTATTGGCAACAGCCGCAGAAGGCCGCGGCGGCGTTCCGGGACGGCTGGTACCGCACGGGCGACGTGTTCGTCAAAGACCGCGAGGGATGGTGGTACCACCAGGGGCGCGCCGACGATCTTGTGAAAATATCCGGCCAATGGGTGAGCCCCGCCGAGATCGAGGAGTGCGCCATTGCCGTCCCGGGCGTGTCGGAAGCCATCGTCGTCGGCGCACAGGACGAGGACGGCCTCGTTCGCTTGACGCTGTTTCTGGTCGCGCCCGCCGCAGACCCGAACGCGCTCTACACGAAGGTCCAGGACAGGCTGCTCGCCGCGCTGTCGAAATACAAATGTCCGCGGCGGATCGTGTTTCTCGAGGCGATTCCGCGCACCGCCACCGGCAAGACGCGGCGCTTCCAGCTGCGCAACTGGATCATCGGCAATTTCATGCCGCGACTCATGCGCCGGCTGAGCCTCGACCCCGCGGACATCGAACAGGCCGAGCCGCAGCGCTTCCGCGAGATGCAGAGCAAATGCGCGATGTGCGAAAGCCATGACCGCTGCGCCGCCGATCTCCAAGAGGGCGAGCGCGCGCCGAACTTCCGGGACTATTGCCCGAATGCGGATGTTCTCGTCACCCTCCGCGTGGCGGAGCGGTCCTAGCCGCCGCTGAGCGCCTCGTCTGGCGTCCCGATTGCGCCGACATTCTGTGTGGAGATCGGAAAGACGGCGCGGGACGGGCCCGGGCGCCGTCCGCAAACAGCCGCAATCGCGTGCTTGGCGGTTGCGGGCGCGTCCGAACATCACCGGTGCGCGCAGATGGGGGGCCCATGGCACATTGGCGGAACGCTGCGATGGCTGCGGTCATCGCCGGGGCGATGCTGCTGTCGCATGGCGCGGCGACGTCGGCATGGGGCGAGACCGCCGGCGTTCCGCCGACCAAGCCGGTCGCCAAGCCTGTCACGGCGCGCGCGTGCGATCCGGCGGCCTTCCGCGTCATTCTCGATGTCGGCCATACCGCGGAGGTGCCGGGCGCCAAGAGCGCGCGCGGCGCGTTCGAATACGAGTTCAACCTTCGCCTCGCCAAGGCGATCGAACGCGACCTGCTTGCGGCCGGCTTCGCGCGGACCGTGCTCATGGTCACCGCCGAGCCGCCGCGCCGCGGCCTGTTCAAGCGCGTCTCTTATGCGGCGGACCTGACGGGGGATCTCTTTCTCTCTGTCCACCACGATTCGGTGCCGGACTCGTTCCTGGAGAAATGGGAGTTCGAAGGCCAGGAGCGGTTCTATTGCGATCGCTTCAGCGGCCATTCCATCTTCGTCGCCAACGACAACGGTGCGAGGAATGCGAGTCTCCTGTTCGGCCGCCTGCTCGGCCTGCAATTGAAGGCGCGCGGCCTGCGCTACACGCCCCATTACACCCAGGCCTTCATGGGCCATCGGCGGCGCGACCTCCTCGACGCGGAAGCGGGCGTCTACCGCTACGACCAGCTCGTCGTCCTGAAGGAGACGCGCATGCCGGCCGTCCTGCTGGAGGCCGGGTCGATCATCAATCGCGACGAGGAATTGGCGTTGACGACGCCCGAGCGTCACTCGGTCATCAGCGCCGCGGTGACCGAGGCGGTGAAGGCGTTTTGCACAAGCCGTGCGCCGCGCCCGCCGGTGGTGGCGCGCCGACCCCTGCCCTCGCATGCCGCGTCGAAGGCGACGCACCTGCCCGCGGCGGCGCAGCCAACGAGCGCGCGCCCGCCGCAATAACGCGGAGCGCTCCTTCTCGACCCGCGCCGGCCGGCGAGGCTCAGTTCGGCTGCTTTTTCTTCTTGGCGCTCGATCCTTTGCCCATGCAGGCGTCGATGTCGTCCGCCCGCGCCTGCGCTCCCATCCGCGCGTTGCGCGCATAAGATTGCTTGCAGCACGCGCGGTAGGACGCCGGCCCATACGCGCAAACGACGCCGCCTTGCGCCGTCGCCGGCCCGCTCGCCGCCACCGCAGCGATGCCGATGATGATTGTCGCCAGGGCGAAGGAGCCGGCCAGGCCGAACCGCAGAACCATCATGGAGTTCCTCGTCTTTGCTCGGACGAATGTCCACCCGAGGCGGCGATGATAGACCGGCCCCGACGCGCCGGCCAGCGCCCGCCGTCTCCAGCGAAAACCCTTTTCTCCTGTCGCGTGCAGCCTATGATAACCCTTAGTTGAAGCCGAATGTGAAGGTCGCGGACGGGAGGCGGCGCGATGGCGATTGCGTTGACGGGAGAGGTTCAGTTGCCGGCGGCGCGCGACGCCGTCTGGGCGATGCTCAACGACCCCGAGGTCCTGCGGACCTGCATTCCGGGCTGCGAGCTTCTGGACAAGCTGTCCGACACCGAATTCCAGGCGATCGCCGTCACCAAGATCGGTCCGGTGAAGGCGCGCTGGAAGGGCAAGGTTCGCCTCACCGATCTCGACCCGCCGAACAGCTACCGGATTTCCGGCGATGGCGAAGGCGGGATCGCCGGCTTCGCCAGGGGCGGCGCCGCCGTACTGCTCGTCGACAGTGAGGGCGGCACCCTCCTGTCCTATACCGCGGAGGCGCAGATCGGCGGCAAGATCGCCCAGCTCGGGCAACGGCTCGTCGTCGGCGCCTCGAAAAAGCTCGCGGCGGAGTTCTTCACCAAATTTGCCTCGGCGGTAAGCTCCGCATAGGAGTCGCCTGCGCCGTCATCGGCCGCCACGCCGACCGCCGAGCTCCGCCTTCGCAAGGACCACGCCATGCCGGTGATTCACTCCGACGGTTGCCCCATTCATGTGGAGGTCGAGGGACCCGCAACCGCGCCCGTGCTGATGCTGTCGAACTCGCTCGGGGTCGATCTCTCGATGTGGGAGCCGCAGCTCGCGCCGTTCGCCCGGCATTTCCGGTTGGTGCGCTACGACCGGCGCGGACATGGGCGCTCGGGCGTCACGCCCGGCCCCTACGCCATGGAGCAGCTTGCCCGCGATGATCTCGCGATCATGGACGGGCTCGGCCTTGCCAAGGTGAATTTCTGCGGAATCTCAATGGGCGGGATGGTCGGCCAATGGCTCGGCGCATTCGCGCCGGAACGCATCGACAGGCTCGTTCTGGCCAACACGTCGAGCTTCTTTCCGCTCAAGGATCCGTGGAACGAACGAATCAAGGCGGTGCGCGCGGGCGGCATCGCCGCCGTCGCCGACACCGTGCTCGGCCTGTGGTTCACCAAGGATTTTCACGCGCGCGAGCCGGCGACGGTCGCGCGGTTCCGCGCGATGATGGTGTCGACCCCGCTCGAAGGCTATGTCGGCTGCGCGGCGGCCGTCCGCGACATGGACCACCGCGACATCCTCGCCAAGATCAAGGCGCCGACCCTCGTGATCGCCGGCCGCCACGACAACTCGACGACCCTCGAGGCCTCCGAGTTCATCGGCAGCCGGATCGCCGGCGCAAAGCTCACCATCCTCGAAGCGGCCCACATTTCCAATGTCGAACAGGCCGCCGCCTTCAATGCGGAGGCGCTCGGCTTTCTCACGGCGTGAGGCGATCTCAACGGCGTGAGGCGCATCTGACGGCGTGAGGAAGGGATGTCGGTGCGCGGCGAGGCCCGCGACCGTCGCAGACGCCTTCCGGCTGTGCGCCGCCGCTTCCTCGTTGCCGCGCCGACAAGGCCCTGTTACCTTCCGGTTGGCGAAGCGGTCCCGGCGTCGCCTGGGCGCTGCGATGACGCGGCGGAAACCGGCGGGCTCCAGCAAAGGCACGGCGGACGAATGGAAGTCTTTGTCCAGCAGCTCATCAACGGGATCACGCTCGGCTCGATCTACGGCCTGATCGCGATCGGCTACACGATGGTGTTCGGCATCATCGGCATGGTCAATTTCGCCCATGGCGACGTGTTCATGGTGTCGACCTTCATCGCGCTGATCACCTTCCTGGTGCTCACGCTGTGGCTCGGCGTCGGCTCGGTCGCGCTCGCGCTCCTGATCGTCCTCGTCGTCGCAATGGTGCTGACCTCGCTGCTCAACTGGGCGATCGAGCGGTTCGCCTATCGGCCGCTGCGCGGCTCGTTCCGCCTCGCCCCGCTGATTTCCGCGATCGGGATGTCGATCTTCCTGATGAACTTCGTCCAGGTCGTGCAAGGCCCGCGCAACAAATCGATCCCGCCGCTGATCCCGGGCGAATTCGTGCTGATGCACGAAGGCGGCTACCAGGTGACGCTATCCTACAAGCAACTGATGGTGTGGGGCGTCACCGCCGTGCTGCTGGTCGCCTTCTGGTATGTCGTGAGCCGCACCGCGCTCGGCCGCGCGCAGCGCGCCTGCGAGCAGGACCAGAAGATGGCCGCCCTGCTCGGGGTCGATGTCGACCGCACGATCTCGGTCACCTTCATCATCGGCGCGGCGCTCGCCGCCGTCGCTGGCACGATGTATCTCATGTATTACGGCGTCATCAATTTCGCCGACGGCTTCACCCCGGGGGTTAAGGCCTTCACGGCGGCGGTGCTCGGCGGGATCGGCTCATTGCCCGGCGCGGTCCTCGGCGGCCTGCTGATCGGTCTCGTCGAGACCATGTGGTCGGCGTATTTCTCGATCGACTACAAGGACGTCGCCGCCTTCTCGCTGCTCGCGATCACGCTGATTTTCCTGCCCCAGGGCATTCTCGGCCGGCCCGACGTGGAGAAGGTCTAGGCGTGCCGATGCGAGCTTTCGGCGCCCGACCTGCCGGCCCTGCATCCCGCGTCGACGTCGTTCGCGCATTCAAGGACGCCGTCATCGCGGCGCTCCTCGCCTTCGGCCTGTTTCTCCCGCTGATCGGTCTGCGCACCACCCAAGACATCCGCAACGAGCTCACGATCGAGACGCGCTGGCCGCTCCTGTTCGCGCTGGTCGGACTCGTCGTCGCAGGCAGCCTGGTCAATTCGCTCGTCATCGCCCCCTGGCGCGCGCGGCGCGAAACAAGACCGAGCGAGCCGAGCGCGGCGGCGGTGCGCTTTCGGAGCGCGTTCGGCCGCTGGTTCGCCCCTTTCGCGATCGGCTTCGTGATCGTCTATCCCGTGCTTGCGCTGGCGCTGACGGGCTCGCAGGGCGCGGTGAAATGGGTCGACAATTTCGGCATCCAGATTCTGATCTATGTGATGCTGGGCTTCGGGCTCAATATCGTCGTTGGCCTCGCCGGGCTGCTCGACCTCGGCTATGTCGCCTTCTACGCGGTCGGCGCCTATTCCTATGCGCTGATCGCCAAGGAATTCGGCCTCTCCTTCTTCACGCTCTTGCCGATCGCCGGGATGCTCGCGGCCCTGTGGGGCCTGATGCTCGGCTTTCCCGTATTGCGGCTGCGCGGCGACTACCTCGCCATCGTCACGCTCGCCTTCGGCGAGATCATCCGGCTTGTCCTGATCAACTGGGTGCCGGTCACCAACGGCTATGCCGGCATCAGCGGCATCCCCCGCCCGACGTTCTTCGGCATCCCGTTCAACGCGAGCGACGATGGCTTCGCCGCCGTGTTCGGCCTGCCGTTCAGCCCGATCTACCGCTCGATCTTCCTCTACTACATCATTCTCGCGCTGGCGCTCCTGACCGCCTATGTCACCATGCGGCTGCGCCGGCTGCCGATCGGGCGCGCCTGGGAGGCGCTGCGCGAGGACGAGATCGCCTGCCGCTCGCTCGGCATCAACACCACCAACACCAAGCTCACCGCATTTGCGATCGGCGCGATGTTCGGCGGCTTCGCCGGCTCGTTCTTCGCCGCGCGCCAGGGATTCATCTCGCCGGAGTCCTTCACCTTTCTCGAATCGGCGACGATCGTCGCCATCGTCGTGCTGGGCGGGATGGGCAGCCAGATCGGTGTCGCCATCGCCGCCGTCGCCATGATCGGCGGCACCGAGATCCTGCGCGAACTCGACTTCCTCAAGGCGGTGTTCGGCAGCGAGTTCGATCCGACCCAGTACCGCATGCTGCTGTTCGGGCTCGCCATGGTGCTGATCATGATCTGGAAGCCGCGCGGGCTGATCGCGACGCGCGAGCCGTCGGTCGCTCTCGGCCAGCGCAAGGCGATCGCGGGCGCGCTGGTGAAGGAAGGGCACGGATGACGTCCGCAGCGCCGGCCCTGCTCGAAGTCGAGCACCTGACCATGCGCTTCGGCGGGCTGATCGCCGTGAACGACCTCACCTTTTCCGCCAGACGATCCGAGATCACCGCCCTGATCGGACCGAACGGCGCGGGCAAGACCACGGTGTTCAACTGCATCACCGGCTTCTACAAGCCGACGGAAGGGCGGATCGGCCTCGCGCATGGCGACCCGCGCCTGTGGAGCGAGCTCGACGCCCTGACGCTCGGCGGCGAACGCAAGCTCGCGCGCGCCGACGGCACGCTGTTCCTGCTTGAACGCATGCCGGAATATCTCGTCGCGCATCGCGCCAAGGTCGCCCGCACGTTCCAGAACATCCGCCTGTTCTCCGGCATGACCGTGCTAGAAAACCTGCTCGTCGCCCAGCACAATCCGCTGATGGCCGCGTCCGGCTACACGCTGCTCGGCGTGCTCGGGATCGGCGGCTATCGCCGCGCCGAGCGCGCCGCGATCGAGAAGGCGCGCCAATGGCTCGCCCGCATCGACCTGCTCGATCGCGCGGACGATCCCGCCGGCGCGCTCCCCTACGGGGCGCAGCGCCGGCTGGAGATCGCCCGGGCCATGTGCACCGATCCGGTGCTGCTGTGCCTCGACGAGCCCGCGGCGGGACTGAACCCGCGCGAAACCGCCGCGCTCAATGCGCTCATCCTGTCGATCCGCGCCGAGCATGCGACCTCGGTCCTCCTGATCGAGCACGACATGTCGGTGGTGATGGAGATCTCCGACCACGTCGTCGTGCTCGATTATGGCGTGAAGATCGCGGACGGTCCGCCCGCGGCGGTGCGCAACGACGAGAAGGTCATCGCCGCCTATCTCGGCGTCCCCGACGAGGAGGTCGCCGTCGCAAAGGCGGAGGTCGGGCTGTGAGCCTGCATGTTGACGAGATCGCCGGCGCCACGCGGCGTGGGAGCCGATCGAATTCCAAGCCGCAGCCAGACCACCTCCCCCTGAAAGGGGGAGTTCGGCGAGCCCTTGCTCGCCGGGAGGGGGTCGGAATTCGGCTCGCGACCCCTCCCCGGACCTTCGGCCCGACCCTCCCCTTTCAGGGGAGGGTGAAGTCGATTGCCCGGTCCTTCCGGTCCCGGTTGAGCAAGCGGGGCGCACCATGACTGAGCCGCTGCTCGCCGTGCGCGGGGTGAAGACCTTCTACGGCAGCATCTGCGCGCTGAAGGGCGTCGATGTCGACGTGCACGAAGGCGAGATCATCACGCTGATCGGGGCGAACGGCGCCGGCAAGTCGACGCTGATGATGACGATCTTCGCCAATCCGCGCGCGCGCGAAGGCCGCATCATTTTCGCCGGACGCGACATCACCGATCTGCCGACGCATGAGATCGCCCGCATCCGCATCGCGCAGGCGCCGGAAGGCCGGCGCATCTTCGCGCGCATGACCGTGCTGGAGAATCTGCAGATGGGCGCGGTCGCCGCGGGCGAAGAGGACGGCGGGTCGCAGCTCGACCACGTGCTCGGGCTGTTTCCGCGGCTTGCCGAGCGGCTGTCGCAGCGCGGCGGCACGCTGTCCGGCGGCGAGCAGCAGATGCTCGCGATCGCCCGCGCGCTGATGAGCCGGCCGCGCCTGCTGCTGCTCGACGAGCCCTCGCTCGGCCTCGCGCCGCTGGTCGCGCAGCAGATATTCGACATCGTCCGCGAGCTCAATGAGCGCCATCATCTCACCGTGTTCCTGGTCGAGCAGAACGCCTATCACGCGCTCAAGCTCGCGCATCGCGGCTATGTGATGGTCAACGGCGCGATCACGATGAGCGGCGCCGGCCGCGAGCTGCTGGAACGGCCGGAGGTGCGCGCCGCCTATCTCGAGGGCGGAAGACATTAACGGTAGCAAAGGGACTAACGAATAGAGCGGCGCACCTCCCAAAAAAAGCAGGGCAATCGCATTGACTTCACCCTCCCCTGAAAGGGGAGGGTCGGATCATCGCAGAGGGTCCGGGGAGGGGTCGCGAGCCGCTTGCGACCCCCACCCCAACCCTCCCCCTTCCAGGGGGAGGGGGCTGCAACGTTGCGTCCGATGGGCCGGGTCGTTGTCAGAGTGGGAACAAGCGGCGGAGTGAGCACACCAGTTAGGACGGCTTCTGCGATGCACCTTTATCTCTACGAAGAAGACTCCTTCGGCACGTTCCTGCTCGTCTCGGTGATTCTCGGCGGCGGCTGCGCCTGGCTCGCCGCGCGGGCGATCGCGCAGACGTGGCGGCCGTGGTGGCATCTCGTGCTGTACATGCTCGTGCTCGGGTCCGCGGTGCGCTTCTTCCACTACGCGCTGTTCGGGGGCACGCTGTCGTCCCTCTACTATTATGTCGTGGACACCGCGATCCTGATCGCGATCGCGCTCGCGGGCTACCGCAATACCCGCCGCCAACAGATGGCGCGGCAATACGGATTCCTCGTCCGGCCGGCGCAGCGGCCGCAACCCTGACGCGCGGCACAGGGCCGCGCTTGCCCCGGCGTGACTTTCCTGCGCAATTTCGTATCAATCGTATAATTGGCGCTCGACCAACCCGCGCAAGCCATTTCGGAGGACGCTCGACATGATCCACCGCACGACCCTCGCCCTGGCGCTCGGCCTCGCTCTTGCGATGGCGGGCAGCGCGCATGCCCAGGTCAAGTTCGGCGTCGCGGGCCCCTTGACCGGCGGCAGCGCGGCCTTCGGCGCCCAGCTCAAGCAGGGCGTCGAGCAGGCGGTCGACGACATCAACGCGGCGGGCGGCATCCTCGGCCAGAAGATCGAGCTCAGCGTCGGCGACGACCGCGGCGATCCCAAGGAAGGCGTCTCGGTCGCCAACAAGTTCGCCGCCGACGGCGTGAAGTTTGTCATCGGCCACTTCAATTCCGGCGTCACCATGCCCTCCTCCGAAGTTCTGCAGGACAATGGCATCCTGCAGATCACGCCGGCCGCCACCAATCCGCGCATCACCGAGCGCGGCCTGTGGAACATCTTCCGCGTTTGCGGGCGCGACGACCAGCAGGGCGGCATGGCGGGCGCGATCATCGCCGACAAGTTCAAGGGCAAGCGGATCGCCGTCATCCACGACAAGACCACTTACGGCCAGGGCCTCGCCGACGAGACGCGCAAGGCGCTCAACGCCAAGGGCGTCAAGGAGGTCATGTATGAGGGCGTCAACAAGGACGACAAGGACTTCACCGCGCTCGTCTCCAAGCTGAAGGCGTCCAACCCCGACCTCGTCTATTGGGGCGGACTGCACGACACCGGCGGCATCATCCTGCGGCAGATGCGCGACCAGGGCCTGCGCGCGCCGATGATGGGCGGCGACGGGCTCGCCGACGACGAGTTCGCCGCGATCGCCGGCCCCGGCGCCGACGGCACGCTGATGACTTTCTCGCCCGACCCGCGCACCAACCCGAAGAACAAGCCGATCGTCGACCTGTTCCGCAAGCGCGGGTTCGAGCCGCAGGCCTACACTCTGTACAGCTACGCCGCTGTGCAGATCATGAAGCAGGCGGCGGAAGAGGCGAAATCGCTCGATCCCAAGAAGGTGGCCGAGGTGATCCGCTCCGGCCGGCCGTTCGACACCGTGCTCGGCACGCTCTCCTTCGACAAGAAGGGCGACGTGTCCGACAACGGCTATCTGGTCGACGGCAAGAAGAAGGACCGCTACGTGCTCTACACCTGGAAAAAGGGCCCGGACGGCAAGATCAGCTATGTCGAGGACGGGGCGGAATAGCCGCGCGGACATCCGACTGAGGTGCGGATCGGGGGCGCATGCGCCCCCGATCCTTTTCAGCAATAGGTTAGAAGAGGATCAGTGCGCGACCGCGGCGCCGCCTCCTGGACGGCGCTTAACCGGCCCAGCGGTCGCCGCCCCTACCCGATCCGGCCCAGCGCGGGGAAAGCCTCCAGCAGCCAGAAGCTCGCGGTCGTGATCCAGCCGGTGAGGAAGGCGATGCCGGTGAGCACGAGCAGCACTCCCATCGCCTGCTCGACCCGGCCGAGGTGGCGCTTGAAACGGGCGAGGAAGGCGGCGAACGGCTCGATCGCAAACGCCGCGATCAGGAACGGGATGCCGAGCCCGGCCGAATAGAGCGCGAGCAGGCCCGCGCCTTTCAGCACCGTCTCCTTCGACGCCGCGACCGCAAGGATCGCCGCCAGCACCGGGCCGATGCACGGCGTCCAGCCGAAGGCGAAGGCCAGCCCCATCACATAGGCGCCCCACAGGCCGGCCGGGCGCGGCATCGGCGCGCGTTTCTCGCGCAACAGGAAAGACACGCGCGTGAGCCCCATGAAGTGCAGGCCCATCACGATGATCGCGATCCCGGCGATGATCGAGAGTTCATGCGAATAGCTGCGCATCACCGAACCGATCGCGCTCGCGCTCGCGCCGAGCGCGACGAACACGGTGGAGAAGCCGCACACGAACAGGAACGCCGCGATCACCGTCTCGCGCCGCACCCGCGGCTCGGGCTCCGCGTCTGCGAAGCGCTCGATCGAGGTTCCGGCGAGATAGACGAGATAGGGCGGCACCAGCGGCAGCACGCAGGGCGAGAGGAAGCTCACCAGGCCCGCGACCAGCGCCCAGTAGATGGTGACATCGTCCATGGCGCTCACATGCGACGCGGCGGCTGCGAAGGCAAGCGCTGCAAGCGCACACCAGGCTTGCGTCCGTCACCTCTCCCCGGTGGGGAGAGGTCGGCGAACATCGAGCATAGCGAGATGCGAGCCGGGTGAGGGGGCAATGACTCTTCAATAACCCCCTCACCCGGATTCCTCGCTGCGCTCGGAATCCGACCTCTCCCCAATTGGGGAGAGGTTACGCCGAACCCGACGCCACCGAGCTGCGGTTGACGCCTGCCGCGAAATCGTATCCGGTGCGCCGAAGCCCTTGTCGAACAATCGCATGCTGCGCAAACTTCCGATCATCGGCGTGCTCGGTTCCGGATCGCCGATCGCCTCCGAGCGCGCCGCGCTCGCCCGCGCGATCGGCGCGATGGTGGCGCGGCTCGACGCCCATCTCCTCACCGGCGCGGGCTATGGCGTGATGGCGGCGGCGGCCGAGGGCTTCGTCGCCGTCGAGGAGCGGCGGGGCCTCTCGATCGGTATGGTGCCGCGCGATCCCGCGGGTCCCATCGATGCGCCGAACCACGCCCCGGACGGACGGCCCTACCCCAACGCCTTCGTCGAGATCGCCGTGTTCACGGCGCTGCCGCCGCGCGCCGCCGATTGGCGCAGCGCCCCCTCGCGCAACCACGTCAATGTGCTGACCGCGCACGCGCTGGTGGCGCTGCCGGGGGCGCTCGGCACCAGCAACGAGCTTGAAATGGCGGCCGAGCTCGGGCCCGCCTCGGGTCCGGCCCGCGAGGATCGCCGCACGGTTCTGATCGGGCCGCGCGAGGAGTTCCCGGCAAGCGCTTGCGCCGCCTTCATCCATGCGGCGAGTCTCGAGGAGGCAAGGCGTCACCTCGCCCGCATGCTGCGGCCAGGCTTTGTCGCGATGCGCGGAGCGCCCGCGTGACGCCGCCCCGCAACCTCTTGACCGATGTGGCGGGCGTGCGCGTCGGCCATGCGCAGGATGCGCGCCTTGCTTCCGGCGTCACCTGCATCCTGTTCGATGCGCCGGCGGTCGCCTCCGTCGACGTGCGCGGCGGCGGGCCGGGCACGCGCGAGACCGATCTGCTCGATCCGTCCCGCACCGTGCAGGCGATCGACGCCATCGCGCTCGCGGGCGGCTCGGCCTTCGGGCTCGACGCAGCAAGCGGCGTCCAGGCCTGGCTGCGCGAACAGGGCCGCGGCTTCGCGGTCGGGCCGGCGCTGGTGCCGATCGTCCCGAGTGCGGTCTTGTTCGATCTGTCGAACGGCGGCGACAAGCATTGGGACCGCTACCCGCCCTATCGCGAGCTTGGCTACGCCGCCGCCGCGGCGGCCGGGGCGGCCGGGGCGGAGTTCGCGCTCGGCAGCGTCGGCGCCGGGACGGGCGCGACGACGGTCAATTACAAGGGCGGATTAGGATCGGCCTCCGCGGTGACCGCGGACGGACTGGCGGTCGGGGCGCTCGCTGCCGTCAACGCCGTCGGCAGCGCGGTCATCGGCGACGGCCCCTGGTTTTGGGCCGCTGCGTTCGAGCAGGGCGGCGAATACGGTGCGCACGGCTTTCCGCCCGCCGTTCCGCCCGCGGCGCTGGAACCGCGCGCCAAAGGCGTCATCGCGGCAAGCACCACGCTCGTGGTGGTCGCCACCGACGCTGTCCTGACCAAGGCGCAGGCGCAACGCATGGCCATGATGGCGCAGGACGGCTTCGCCCGGGCGATTTCACCCGTCCACACGCCGCTCGACGGCGATCTCGTCTTCGCCGCAGCGACCGGGCATAAGCCATTGAATGATCCAGTCTATGGCTTGTTGCGCCTCGGCGCGGCGGCATCGCAAGTGGTGGCGCGCGCCATCGCCCGCGGCGTCTACGAAGCGGCCGCCCTGGCCTTCCCCGGCGCGCTGCCGGCCTACCGGGACAAGTTTCCGGATTGACCCGGCGTTCGTCTTGATTGTTGCGCAAATCTATGTCCGCTGGCGCGACGCCATTGCGCCGCCCTAATTTTTGCGCTTGATTGTTCCTGGAATCGATCAAAAGCGCGAATCATCGAATCGGCGGGGTGGCAATTTGAACCTGCCGAGGCGTGGCTACGACTTTTTAGTCACAACGCGCAACAAACGTGCCTCCAGGCAGGAGGCCTCCTCGCGTTTTGCCGGCAAATGCCGCAAATTGGCGGGAAGTATACTGATTGAGTGCGGCCAGGGAACCGGCGCTTCGAGTGGGCATGGCCCTTGCGACCAATCCGTAATTGGGAAATGGGCAAGAACTATAAGGAGTTGATGCGATGCGAGCAGGTGCGATTGCAGCCGGTTTGGTCGCCGTGGCCCTGGCGGGCTCGTTGGGGCTGGTCTTCGCCCAGAAGGGCAGCCTGACCGCCCTGCCCTGGGGCAAGTCGGGAGCAGAGGCCGCGGGCACAAGCAGCACGGCGGCGGAACCGGCCCCGGCTCAGCGCACCCCGCGCAGCGTGGTTACGCCCATCGCTGATTCGATCGTGGTGGCGCAAGCCGGCCGCCCGACGACGGCATCCCAGATGAGCGCCGCGGCGCCGGGGCTTCCGAGCTCCTCGCCCGCTGCCGCCGTGCAAGGTCCCCCCTGCGCCAATCCGAACGCCCTTGGCGTGACGCGGGTGGTCGAGATCGACACGACCGGCGGCCCGGGCTTCGGCTTCGAGCATTTCAAGCAGCACGACTTTCTCCGCAAGGGCGAAGTGGTGCTGACTTTCGACGACGGCCCCTGGCTCAACAACACCCCGGCCGTGCTCAAGGCGCTGGCCGACCAGTGCGTCAAGGCGACCTTCTTCCCGATCGGCAAGCACGCCACCTATTATCCTGAAATCCTGAGGGAAGTCGCCGAGGCCGGACACACCGTCGGCAATCACACCTGGAGCCATCCGCGCGACATTTCGAAGTTCACGACGGAAGAGGCCGTGATCGACATCGAGAAGGGCATCAGCGCGGTCCGCATGGCGGTGGGGGACTATGCCTCGCCATTCATCCGCTTCCCGAGCCTCAAGCACCCGCCGGAACTGCTGAAATATGTCGGGGAGCAGCGCAATATGGGCGTGTTCTCGACCGACATGGATTCGTTCGACTTCAAGGCGCGCAAGCCGGAGCAGGTCGTCAAGACGCTGATGGACAAGCTGGAAAAGCATGGCAAGGGCATTCTTCTGATGCACGACTTCCAGACGGTCACGGCGCATGCCGTTCCCCTCCTGCTCGCCCAGCTCAAGGAGAAGGGCTACAAGGTCGTGCACATGAAGGCGCACGATCACCTCAAGTCGATCGCCCAGTATGACGAAATGGTCCGGAAGGACCAGAAAGGCTCGGGAGGCATGGATATGGGCGGCGGACGGCCGACCTCGAGCGTGGTGAAAACGGTCGACTGACGGCGACCATGGTTAAGTTTTGTCGGAGCATGGCCGGGCATCGTCCCGGCCATGATCGTTTGTGAGCGCCTGCGTCCCTCAGACGCCAAGCGTGCCGAACCGCTCGGCGCGATACGGAACCGGATCGCAGAATGGGGTCGCCCCCGTCATCATCTCGGCGACGAGCCGGCCGGTGACCGGGCCGAGGGTGAGCCCCCAATGCGCATGGCCGGCGGCGATCCACAGCCACGGATGGCC
>CAYGZV010000023.1:24845-27554 GCA_964354425.1 uncultured Rhodoplanes sp.
CGAGGGTGAGCCCCCAATGCGCATGGCCGGCGGCGATCCACAGCCACGGATGGCCGGGCGCCTGGCCGATCACCGGGCGCGAATCGGGCAGCGACGGCCGCGATCCCATCCACGGGCTCGCCTCGACTGCCGCCCCGAGCGGAAACAGGCGCTTGGCGACGGGCAGCACGCGGTCGATCTGGACCGGCGTCGGCGCTGCGTCGCGATCCGCAAACTCCACCCCGGTGGTGAGGCGGATGCCCTGGTCCATCGGCGCCAGCACATAGCCGCCTTCCGAATCGAGCACCGGCCGGGCGAGCGAAGCGTTGCCCCGCGCCTGGTATTGGCAATGGTAGCCGCGCTTGACCGCGAGCGGCAGGCGCAGCTGGAAGGCGCCCAGGAGATCGTTCGTCCATGGTCCGAGCGCCATCACGGCGTGGCCGGCCTCGATGCTCCCCTCCTCGGTGTCGACCTGGCAGGCCTGCGCGGCGCGGCGAAGGGTCATCGCGTCCCCCTTCACCAAGCGGCCGCCCAGCTCCACGAAGCGCCGGGCATAGGCGCGGGTCACCGCGAGCGGATCGGAAACGCTCGCCACCCGTTCCCAGAACACCGCGTTGCGGAACACCGGCGCAAGCGCGGGCTCGAGCGCGCGCGCCCCATCGAGGTCGAGAACATGATGGACGATGCCGTATTGCTCGGCGACCTTGCGCTCGAGCGCGGTCGCGGCGAAAGCCGGTTCGGTGCGGTAGAGCTTGAGCCAGCCGGTGTGGCGCAGATACTGCTCGGCGCCGCTCTCGGCCATCAGCGCCTCGTGCTCGGCGAGCGCGCGGGCGTATAACGGGCGCATCAGCTTCGCGGTCTCGACCAGGCGCTGCGGCGACGACCAGGCGCGATAGGCGAGCAGCCAGGGCGCCACACGCGGGAGATAGGCGAGGTGGTAGTTCGCCTCCGGCGCGCGGCCCGCCGCGATGCGCAGAAGCGCCGCAAAATCGCTCGGAAACGGATGCGGGAAAACCGTTTCGCCCTCGATTAGCCCGGCATTCCCGTAGGACGTTTCCTCGCCCGGCCCGCGCCGGTCGACGAGCGCCACCGCAAGCCCGCGCTTGGCGAGATGCAGGGCGACGGAGGTGCCGATGATGCCGGCCCCGAGCACGATGACGTCGGTGCGCGCCACTGTTTGCTCCGTTTGCTGGAAACCCGTCGCTGGATCGATCCTTGCCGGATATAGGGAGCGCCCGGGCGATCGTCATCGCCGTTTTTTGCTGAAAGCGCCGTAACGCTTGTCCTCGCTGCTTTTCCGGTCTCCGCAGCCGGGCTGCGTTGCCCCCCGGGCGAGCCCATGTTACCGAGCGGGGAACCGGATACAGCCATGCCCCTCCCCCTCCGCATCGCCCCCTCCATTCTCTCGGCCGACTTCGCGAAACTCGGCGACGAGGTGCGCGCCATCGACGCCGCCGGAGCCGACTGGATCCATGTCGACGTGATGGACGGCCACTTCGTGCCAAACATCACCATCGGACCGGAGATCGTGAAGGCGCTGCGCCCGTATTCCGCGAAGCCGTTCGACGTGCATCTGATGATCGCGCCCTGCGATCCCTATCTGGAAGCCTTCGCGAAGGCCGGGGCGGACATCATCACCGTGCATGTGGAAGCGGGGCCGCACCTGCACCGCTCGCTGCAGGCGATCCGCGCGCTCGGCAAGAAGGCGGGCGTGACGCTCAATCCCGGCACGCCGGTCTCGACGATCGAGCCGGTGATCGACATCGTCGACCTGATCCTGGTCATGTCGGTCAATCCGGGCTTCGGCGGCCAGAGATTCATCCCGGCGGCGGTGGAGAAGATAGCGCGGCTGCGCGCGCTGGCCGGCGGCCGGCCGATCGAGATCGAGGTCGACGGCGGCATCAACCCGGACATCGCGCCGCTCGTCGCTGGCGCCGGCGCCAATGTGCTCGTCGCCGGCAACGCCGTGTTCAAGGCCGGCGAGGCCGAAAGCGGCGACGTCAAAGCGTACGCCCGCAACATCGAAGCGATCCGCAACGCCGCCGCGATGGCGCGCGGCGAAGTGGCGTGAGCACGGCTTACGTGCGTGGCGCGACGCATCTATCGCTACCATCCGAAAACGGTTTTTGATCCTCCCCCGCGCAGCGGGGGAGGGGGACCATGCGCAGCATGGTGGAGGGGGGCGACCGGCAGGCGAACAAGCCGCCCCCTCCCCCGCCGACGCAGCCAAGCTCGCGCAGGCTGCGCAAGCTTGCCTGCGGGCGGTCCCCCTCCCCCACGCTTTGCGTGGGGGAGGATAAGGCGCGTTGTCCTTCATGGATGTCGCTTCGAAAAGATAACCTCACGCCCGCCATCGCGGGCATGATGGGAAATCGAAGGATGTGTTCTTGTGGCCGCTCTCGTTGATTCTGGTGAAGGAAAACTGTCCATGAGAGCCGACGATCCCAACGAACAACGAATTGCTCCTGAGCCTCTTTGGTTTGATAATCTCGGCGAAAGGGATCGTGGCGATCTGCGCTATCGCCCCTCCAGTTGCTTTGTTACTCGTGGCGCTGGCTTGGTGGATCGCCGGCGGCAATCTCAGCTCAACGAAACCCAGCACCCCAATCCCCGCACTTGATACTTCTCGCCGGAAAGCACTTGATCCATGATCCCCCGCTACACCCGCCCCGAATTGGTCGCGATCTGGGACCCGCAGACGCGGTTCCGCATCTGGTTCGAGATCGAGGC
>CAYGZV010000024.1:0-1359 GCA_964354425.1 uncultured Rhodoplanes sp.
ATGAGGCTCTCGCGACCCTCATGCAGCATGGTTGGGGTCAGGACAATCCCGCGTTCCGGCAGATCTTCACCTCGCAATTCATCCCGGGGGGCACGCCCGAACAGGTGCAATGGCTCAACGATTTGCAGCGGATGACGACGTCGCCGGAGAACGCCGTTCGCATCCTGCGCACCACCGGCAATGTGGATGTGACGGACCTGCTCGCGCGCGTACGAACCCCGACACTGGTGCTGCATTGCCGCGACGATGCGCGGGTGCCCTTCGAGGAAGGCCGCATACTCGCGGCGAGCATTCCAGGCGCGCGGTTCGTGGCGCTCGACGGCCGCAATCACATGATTCTGGACGGCGATCCAGCCCGTGGCCGCTTTCTCGACGAGATCAAGGGCTTTCTCGGCGGGAACTGAGCGATCGGCAGGGCGCGCGAGCGCGTGCGATAGGCGTTGAGAAACGGCCGAAATGTCTACGGCAAAACCGGTCGATCGCCTTGCCAGGCGGCCTCGTTTGACCTATGCGCGGTTGACCTATGCGCGGTCCTGACCGGGGGACTGTCGCTCGCGCGTTCAAACGCCGCGCTCCAATCATTGCACAGCCGGGGTTTGCCCCTCCCCTTGCGGTCGGGGTAGAACAGCCGGGGCCCTCCCGACGATCTCTGGAAATGACGAAGCGCATCACCATTCGCCGGCCGGACGACTGGCACCTGCATGTGCGCGACGGCGCCATGCTGGCGGCCGTGCTGCCGTTCACGGCGCGGCATTTCGCCCGCGCGATCGTGATGCCGAATCTGGTGCCGCCGGTCACCGCCGCCGCGGACGCGATCGCCTATCGCAAGCGCGTCATGGCGGCGCTTCCCGCCGGCGCGGCGTTCACGCCGCTGATGACCTGCTATCTCACCGACGCGACCGATCCGGACGATCTCGAGCACGGGTTCCGCGACGGCGTATTCGCGGGCGCGAAGCTCTACCCGGCGCACGCCACCACGAATTCCGCCTCGGGCGTCACCGATGTCGGCAAGATCTATCCCGTGTTCGCGCGCATGGAAAAGATCGGCATGCCGCTCCTGATGCACGGGGAGGACACGGGCCACGGCGTCGATGTGTTCGACCGCGAGCGCGTGTTCATCGACCGCACGCTGTCGCCGCTTCTCGCGGCGTTTCCCGGCCTGCGCATGATCCTGGAGCACCTCTCCACCAAGGAAGCGGTGGACGTGGTGCGCAGCGGCGCGCCCCGGCTCGCCGGCACCATCACGCCGCACCATTTGATGGAGACGCGCACCGACATGCTGGGCGCGGGGCTGCGGCCCGACCTCTACTGCATGCCGGTGATCAAGACCGCCGCCGACCGCGCCGCGCTGCGCGAGGC
>CAYGZV010000024.1:1459-7303 GCA_964354425.1 uncultured Rhodoplanes sp.
CGAGCAAAGCCTGGAGACCGCATGACCGCCTCTGCCTCGTTCCCCGACAAGACGATGATGGCCGAACTCACGGCGAAGACGCTGATCGAGGTGGAGGCGGTCCGCTTCATGACGGACAAGCCCTTCATCTTCACCTCCGGCTGGGCGAGCCCGGTCTATACCGACTGCCGCCGCCTGATCTCCTTCCCGCGCGCCCGCGCGGCGCTGGTCGATTTCGGCGTTCAGACCCTGTTCCGCGAGGCGGGGCTCGAGCAGTTCGACAGCGTCGCCGGCGGTGAAACGGCGGGCATCCCGTTCGCCGCCTGGATGGCCGACCGGCTCGCTTTGCCGATGCTCTATGTGCGCAAGAAATCGAAGGGATTCGGCCGCAACGCGCTGATCGAGGGCCAGCTCGACGAAGGCCAGCGCGTGCTGCTGGTCGAGGACATGACGACCGACGGGCGCAGCAAAGTGCATTTCTGCAACGCCCTGCGCGAGGCGGGCGGACGGGTCGAACATATCCTCGTGTTCTTCTTCTACGACATTTTCCCCGAGAGCCGGCAGATCCTCGGCGATCTCGGCGTCAGGCTGCATGCGCTGGCGACATGGTGGGACGTCATCGCCGTCGCCAAGGCAAGCGACCGGTTCGAACCGAAAATGCTGGCGGAGGTGGAGAAGTTCATGCACGACCCGGCCGGCTGGTCGAAGGCGCATGGCGGCATCGCCAAGCCCGCCGCGGAGTAGGAGCATGCTTGGCGGCACTGCGCGCCCAACGCGGTCATTCCGGGGCGCCGCAAAGCGGCGAGCCCGGAATCCATACTCACAGGTCGGGGTTATGGATTCCGAGCTCCCTCGCTGCGCTCGGTCCCCGGAATGACGCCCGATTGACCCCGACTCAGATGCACGATCTCCTCTACCGCCTCGCGCGTCCCGCGCTGCATCTCATCGATCCGGAACAGGCGCACCGGCTCGCGATCGCGGCGTTGAAGCGCGGGCTCCTGCGCGCGGACGCCGAGCCCGACGATCCGGTCCTGGCGACGCAGGTCTGGGGGCTCGCCTTCTCCAATCCGATCGGCCTTGCCGCCGGCTTCGACAAGCACGCCGAGGTGATCGACCCGATGCTCGGCTGCGGTTTCGGCTTCGTCGAGGCGGGCACCGCGACGCCCGAGCCGCAGCCCGGCAATCCGGGGAAGCGGCTGTTCCGGCTCGACGAAGACGAGGCCGTCATCAACCGGTTCGGCTTCAACAGCGAGGGCCTTGCGGTCTTTGCGCAGCGCCTTGCCGCGCGCCGCAAAGCCTCCCGCGCGCCGGGAATCGCCGGCGCGAATGTCGGCAAGAACCGCGACACGGCGGATGCCGCCGCCGACTACGAGAAGGGCGTCGCCGCGGTCGCGCCCTTCGCCGACTACATCGTCGTGAACGTCTCGTCTCCCAACACCCCCGGACTGCGCGGCCTGCAGGCGCGCGCGCCGATCGAGGATCTGCTGCGACGCGCGCTCGCCGCCCGTGCGCGCGCGATGCCCGCGCCGCTGCGCCCGCCGCCGCTGCTCGCCAAGGTCGGGCCCGATCTCGACGACGATCAATTGCGGGACATCGCCGACGTGGCGCTTGCGACGGGCATCGACGGGCTCGTCATCGGCAACACCACGCTCGCGCGTCCGGCGACGCTGAAGAGCCGCCATCGCGGCGAAGCCGGCGGACTGTCCGGCCGGCCGCTGATGGAGCCGTCGACCGAGTGCCTGCGCCGCATCTATCGGTTCACCGACCGGCGGATTCCGATCATCGGCTGCGGCGGAGTGTCGAGCGGCGCCGACGCGTATGCGAAAATCCGCGCCGGCGCGTCGCTGGTGCAGCTCTACACCGCGCTCGTGTTCCACGGGCCCGGCCTGGTAAGCGCGATCAAGCGCGACCTCGCCCGCCTGCTGCGCGCCGACGGTTTCGCGCATGTGTCCGCCGCCGTCGGCGCCGACTGCCGCTGAGCGGACGCGCGCGTGACGTCGCGTCCCGGGAACGCGCGCATATCACTCCGGCAATGTGCCGTTCGCGGCGAGCGCCTCGCCGGCAAGATAGAGCGAGCCGGTAATGAGAATGCGCGGCGCGGGCATGAGGCCGAGCCTGCCGATCCCGGACAGCGCCGCCGTAAGGCCGTCGCTCGCGTCCGCCGGGATGCCGATCTCGCGCGCGACCGCGGCGATCGTTTCCACCGGCAGGGCCTTGTCCTGATGGATGGGCACCGCAATCAGCCGGCGCGCCAAGCCGACGAAATTGCGCAGGAAGCCCGTCGCGTCCTTGGTGGCCAGCATGCCGACCAGCAGCACGAGCGGGCGCGACACGCGCTCCTCGAGATCGGCGAGCGCGGCGGCCACCATCCGGCCCGCATCTGCATTGTGCCCGCCGTCGAGCCAGAGCTCGCTGCCCGCCGGCGGGAGCGAGACCAGCCTGCCCGCGGCCAACCGCTGCATGCGCGCCGGCCACTCGGCTTTCACGAGGCCCGCTTCGTAGGCCTTGGTCGGCAGCGCGAGGCCCGCGGCGCGCAGCGTGGCGATCGCGGCGCCAGCATTGTCGAACTGATGCCGGCCGAACAGGCGCGGCGCGGGAAGGTCGAGCAACCCGCCCGCATCCTGGTACACGAGACGGCCGCGCTCCTCGCCGCAGACCCAGTCCTGCCCGGCGACATGCAGCACCGCGCCGACCTCTTCTCCGCGCGCGAGAAGGGGCGCGAGCGCATTTTCGTTCTGCCGGGCGATCACCGTCGGCGCGTCGCGCTTGATGATCCCCGCCTTCTCGGCTGCGATCATCTCGATCGAGTCGCCGAGAAAGTCCATGTGGTCCAGCGACACCGAAGTGATGACGCTCGCGAGCGGGCGCTTGATCACATTCGTGGCGTCGAGGCGGCCGCCCAATCCCACTTCGAGCAGCAGCGCGTCGGCGGGATGGCGTGCGAACAGCAGAAAGGCGGCGGCGGTCTCGATTTCGAAGATGGTGATCGGCGCTGCGCCGTTCCTGCGCTCGCAGATTTCGAGCGCCTCGGCGAGTTCGCTGTCGCCGACCAGCACGCCGCCGCCGGGGCGGCCGAGCCGGAAGCGCTCATTGATGCGCACGAGATTGGGCGAGGTGTAGACGTGCACGCTCTGGCCGTCGGCCTCGAGCATCGCGCGCATGAACGCAATCGTCGAGCCTTTGCCGTTCGTCCCGGCGACATGGATGACCGGCGGCAGTCGATCCTGGGGATCGTCGAGCGCGGCGAGCATGCGCCACATGCGATCGAGCGAGAGATCGATGCGTCTCGGATGAAGTGCGAGAAGCCGGGCGAGGATCGAGCCGACCGGCGCCGCCGGCGATGCGGTCATCTCCGGACTCTCACTTGCGAGTTCCTCTGCGGCGGCCGTCTCACGCCTGTTCCGTCTCGGCCGGCAGCGTGTTGGGCGTCGGCGGCGGCGGCGCCTTGGTGAGCAGGCGGCACAGCCGCGCCAATGTCGTGCGCAAATCCTGGCGTTGCACGACCATATCGACCATGCCGTGCGCCTTGAGGTATTCCGCTTTCTGGAATCCGTCCGGCAGGCGTTCGCGGATGGTCTGCTCGATCACGCGCGGCCCGGCGAAGCCGATCAGCGCTCCCGGCTCGGCGATATGGATGTCGCCCAGCATCGCGTAGGAGGCGGTTACGCCTCCCGTCGTCGGATTGGTCAGCACGACGATATAGGGCTTGCGCTGCTCGCGCAGACGCTCGATCGCAACCGTTGTCCGCGGCATCTGCATCAGCGCGAAAATGCCTTCCTGCATGCGGGCGCCGCCTGACGCCACGAACAGGATGAATGGCGTGCCCTTCTCGACCGCGGTTTCCGCGCCCTTGATCACCGCCTCGCCCGCCGCCATGCCGAGCGATCCGCCCATGAAGTCAAAATCCTGGACGCCGATCACGACGGGCAGGCCTTCGAGCTTGCCGAGGCCGAGCTTGATTGCGTCGGCGAGACCGGTCTTGGCGCGTGCGTCTTTCAGCCGATCGGCATAGCGGCGCTCGTCGCGGAACTTGAGCGGGTCGATGGGCGCCGGCGGCACGCCGATGTCGAACCAGGTCGCGCCGTCGAAAATCGACTTAAGGCGCGCAGCGGCGCCCATGCGCATGTGATAGTTGGAGCCGGGAATGACGAACTGGTTCGCCTCCACGTCCTTGTAGAAGACGAGCTGCCCGGTTTCGGGACATTTGATCCAGAGATTCTCCGGCACGTCGCGACGATTGAGGAAGTTGCGGATTTTAGGTCGGACGACGTTTGCGATCCAGTTCATGGCTCGGTTCTTCCATTCCTTCTCAGGCCCGCTCTGCTCGCGCGGGGCGCAAACGCCGTCGGGAACCAAGGGGAAATCACCGGCGCAGGCGCGCCGTCAAGCATGGCCCGCTTCGCTCGACAACATGCCGAGGTCGATGCCGATCTTTCTGAGCGCCTTTTCGTATTTCGCGTCGATGTCGGCGCCGAAGATCAGCTCGATATCGGCGGTGCAATGCAGCCAGCCATTGGATTGGATTTCGCTCTCGAGCTGGCCGGGCGCCCATCCGGCATAGCCGAGCGCAAGCACCGCGCTGAGCGGACCGTCGCCGCGCGCGATCGCCTTGAGAATGTCGAGCGTCGCGGTAAGGCAGATGCCGTCGTCGATCGGAAGTGTCGAGTTGTCGATGAAGAAGTCGCTTGAATGCAGCACGAAGCCGCGTCCGGTCTCGACCGGCCCGCCGCGCAGGACCGGCACCGAGCCCGCCCGCGGGGGCAGCAGAATGAGATCGGCGGCCGGAATGACTTCGAGCTGCACCAGGAGATCGGCGAAATTGATGTTGACCGCCGGGTGATTGACGATGATGCCCATCGCGCCTTCGGACGAGTGGGCGCACACATAGATCAGACTGCGGGCGAAACGCTCGTCGCGCATGCTCGGCATTGCGATCAGCATCTGTCCGTCGAGATAGCCCCGTTTCGGCGGGACGTCTCCTGAGGTCTTCTTGCCTATTCTCATCTCCGCAAGGTTACCCCGTTCCGATCGCGTTCGGCAACGCACGTGTCCAAGAGCGAGGCCCCGCTCACGACCTTTTCAGTAGCAGCGCCGCGGTTGCGTCGATAAACGATTGCGCATGATTGCACCAGGATTGCGGCGGCGTATCGTCTTGCCTGTCGTCGTCGCGGCCGTGTTTGCGCTGTTCATCGGCGTCCCTCGATCGCCCGCGGCCGATATGTCCGCTTGGGCCGGCGGTGCTCGCTCGTCGCTGCGCCTCATTGCGGGAACGCCCGCGAGCGGCCAGGGTTTCCTGCGCGCCGGCATAGAAATAAAGCTCGCGCCCGGGTGGAAGACCTATTGGCGGTACCCCGGGGACTCCGGAGTCATGCCGCGGTTCGATTTTGCCGGATCGACGAATGTGCAGTCGGTCGCGGTCGACTGGCCCGCGCCGCACGCCTGGCGCGACGCCGGCGGCGCCTCGATCGGCTATAAAGAGAAGGTCATCCTGCCGCTCCGCATCGTCGCGCAGAACCCGGCGCAGCCGGTCAGATTAGCGCTCGCCTTCGACTATGCGATCTGCGAGCGGGTGTGCGTTCCGGAATCCGGCAGCGCGGAATTGCGGCTCCCGAGCACCGCGCCCGACGAGGACGCCGCTCTCGCGGCCGCGGAAGCGCAAGTGCCCAAGCAAGGCGCCGTCGGCACAGGAGAGGGCGTGGTGATCCGTGCGGTCGCGCGCGAGGGGGAATGGCCGCGCCCGCGCGTCGTCGTCGACGTGGCCGCGCCTGCGGGTGCGAGCGTTCATCTGTTCGCGGAGGGCCCGACCGCCGATTGGGCCTTGCCGGTGCCCGAGCCCGCAGGGGAGGCGCGCGACGGTTTGCATCG
>CAYGZV010000024.1:7403-23522 GCA_964354425.1 uncultured Rhodoplanes sp.
CACCCAACGAGGATCAGATTCATGCCCATCAAGGTCGGCGATCGCATTCCCGAGACGAAGTTTCGAATTATGAGCGAACGCGGACCGGCCCCGAAAACGACCGATGAGGTCTTCAAGGGCAAGAAGGTCGTGCTGTTCGCCGTGCCCGGCGCGTTCACGCCCACCTGCAACAACAGCCATCTCCCCGGCTTCCTCAAGAATGCCGACGCGTTCAAGGCCAAAGGCGTAGACACGATCGCCGTCACCGGCGTCAACGACGTGTTCGTCATGGAGGCTTGGAGCAAGGCGACCGGCGCCCAGGGCAAAATCGAGTTCCTGGCCGACGGCAATGGCGATTTCGCCAAGGCGATCGATCTCGCGCTCGATGCGAGCGGCGCCGGGCTCGGGCTGCGCTCGCGGCGCTACGCCATGCTGGTGGAAGACGGCGTGGTGAAGACGCTCAGCGTCGAGGACGAGCCGGGCAAGGCCGAGATTTCCAGCGCCGAGAACCTGCTAAAGCTGCTGTGACGCGACCGCCCCCATCGAACGCTCGCCAGACTCCTCACCTCTCCCCGCCGGGGAGAGGTGTCTTGCCCGCCTTTGCCGCGGCGCGCAGTTCGCTGATCGCTTCGCGGGCGAGTTCGTCGGCGCGCTCGTTGAGGTCGTGGCCGGAATGGCCGCGCACCCAGTGCCACTTTACCTTGTGAGACGCGAGCGCGGCGTCGAGACGCTGCCAGAGATCGATGTTCTTCACGGGTTTCTTGTCCGCGGTGCGCCAGCCATTGCGCTTCCAGGACAGGATCCAGGCGGTGATCCCCTGCCGCAAATACTGGCTGTCGGTGTGAATCTCGACCGTAGAGGGTCGCTTGAGCGCCGCAAGCGCCATGATGGCGGCCATCAGCTCCATGCGATTATTGGTCGTATGCGGTTCGGCGCCCTTGAGTTCCCTGCGGTGGCCGTTCCATTCGAGAATCGCGCCCCAGCCGCCGGGCCCGGGATTGCCGGAGCATGCGCCGTCAGTGTGAATGATGACGTGGCCTTCCGACACGAATCCTCGCTTAATCGATGCCGTAATCGCGCGGGCCAGCGACCAACTGGTGGAAGCGGAGCTTGCGGTAGTATTCGAGCGGCTCCTTCGGCCGCACGAGCGCGCCCGGCGGGGTGGCGAACCAGTCGACCAGCCGCGTCAGCAGGAAGCGCAGCGCCGCGCCGCGGCAGAGCAGGGGCAACACGGCGATTTCGCATTCGGACAAAGGCCGGGTGTGCATATAGGCATGCATCAGCGCTCGCCCTTTGGTGACATTGAACGAGTGGTCGGGCTCGAAGCACCACGCATTGAGGCAGATCGCGACGTCATAAGCGAGCATGTCGGTGCAGGCGAAATAAAAGTCGATCAGGCCCGAAATACGCGTGTCGAGGAAGAAGACATTGTCGGGAAACAGGTCGCCATGGATCACGCCTTCCGGCAGGTCATGCGGCCAGGATCGCTCGAGATGCGCCAGCTCGGCGTCGATCAACGGGGCGAGGCCGACGATCACCGTGTCGGCGTGACCCTGGGCGCTGTCATAAAGCTTCCGCCAGCCATCCACCGACAGCGTGTTGCGCCGCCGCAGCGGAAAGTCGAGGCCGGCGAGATGCAGCTGCGCCAGCGCCTCGCCCAAGCCCTGACAATGGGCGACGGCCGGCCGCCTGATCCACATGCCGTCGAGAAAGGTGAAGATCGCCGCCGGCCGGCCGGCCAGATGGCCGAGCGCCTCGCCTTTGCGGGTCTTGATCGGCTGCGGACAGGTGAGCCCGCGCGCCGCGAGATGCTCCAGCAAGCTGAGAAAGAAGGGCACGTCTTCCGCCGCAACGCGCTTTTCATACAGCGTCAAAATGAAATAGCCGCGCGACGTGTGGAGCAGAAAATTGGAGTTCTCGACCCCCTCGGCGATCCCCTTATAGGCAAGGAGATCGCCCAGATCGTAGTCGCCGAGATAGGCCTGCAGCTCATCGACAGCGATATCTGTATAGACGGCCATCCCGCCCCCGGACGGCGTTATTCAGCCGCCGTCCCGGCCTTCTCAAGTTCCCTGAGATGGCGAGGCAAAGGAAAGAACATGCTCTCCTCGACCCCCGAGACGGTTTCGACGCTGATGTCGTAAAGCACGGCGAAAGCGTCGATGATCTCCTCCACGATCACCTCCGGCGCCGAAGCGCCCGCCGTGATCCCGAGGCGCTCAATCCCGTCCAGCTTCGACCAGTCGATTTCGTCGGCGCGCTGCACCAGTTGCGCGCGCGGACAGCCGTTGCGCTCCGCCACTTCCTGCAGGCGCTGGGAGTTCGACGAGTTGGGCGCCCCAACAACGATGAGGGCGTCCACGATCGGGGCGACCCGTTTCACCGCCTCCTGGCGATTGGTCGTAGCGTAGCAGATGTCTTCCTTCTGCGGCCCGACGATCGCGGGGAAACGGGCCGAGAGCGTCGCGATGATCTCGGCGCAGTCGTCCACCGAAAGCGTCGTCTGGGTGACATAAGCGAGCTTGCCTGGGTCCTTGGGAACGAAAGCAACGGCGTCCGCGGCGGTTTCGATCAAGGTGATCGCCCCCGCCGGCAGCTGGCCGATCGTGCCGACGACCTCCGGGTGGCCGGCATGCCCGATCAGCACGATCTCGCGTCCACGGCGGAAATGGATCTCCGCCTCGCGATGCACCTTGGTGACCAGAGGACAGGTGGCGTCGAGCGCAAAGAAGTTCCGCTCGGCGGCCGCTTCCGGCACGGATTTCGGCACCCCATGCGCCGAGAACACGACCGGCGCCTGCGTATCGGGAATTTCATCCAGCTCTTCGACGAAGATCGCGCCCTTGGCCTTGAGGCTCTCCACGACGTAGCGGTTGTGGACAATCTCGTGGCGCACATAGACCGGCGCCCCGTACAGCGCGAGCGCGCGCTCGACCGTCTCGACGGCCCGAACGACGCCGGCGCAGAAGCCGCGCGGCGAGCAAAGGAGAACCTTGAGCGGCGGCTTGCCGCCGGACATGGGTTGTGCGGTCATGACGGGCCTTGACGGGTTCTGCAATCTCTCGTGCCGGTCGGTCTTGAGCTTTGGTCCAGCGGCTGTCAAGCTGCGCCAATGGGTTGCCTTGCGGCAGGCTCGTCGCCTATATAGGGACCACCCTCCGCCATTTCTCGATCAAGAAGAGGCTTCGCCGCCGGCGGCGGACGGAGCGCCAAGGAGATTCCAGCATGTCGGACCAGCCACTGATGCCTAAAGCCACCGCTGTCTGGTTGGTCGAGAACACGGCCCTGTCGTTCGATCAGATCGCCGATTTCTGCAAGCTGCACCCGCTCGAAGTAAAGGCGATTGCCGACGGGGACGCGGCGCAGGGCATCAAGGGGCTAGACCCGATTCTCACCGGCCAGCTCACCCGCGACGAGATCGAGCGCGCCGAAGCCGACCAGAATGCGCGTCTGAAGCTCGCCCATTCCAAGCTGCGCATGCCGGAAGCCAAGCAAAAGCGTGGCCCGCGCTACACGCCGGTGTCGCGGCGCCAGGACCGCCCCAACGCCATTCTCTGGCTCGTGCGTAACCATGCGGAGCTGAAGGACAGCGCGATCATGCGGCTGGTGGGCACGACCAAGGCGACCATCGCCGCCATCCGGGACCGCACGCATTGGAACGCGCCGAATCTGACTCCGCTCGATCCGGTGACGCTCGGCCTGTGCTCGCAGATCGATCTCGATCTCGAAGTCAGCCGCGCGGCCAAGGAGAAGCCCCTCCCGGCCGAGCAGGCGGTCACCTTGCTGCCGGCCGACGTGACCACCGCGGCGAGCGCGGAAGCCACTGAGGAAGAAGAGAAAACCCCGGCCGAGGAGCTCGACGTCGAGGCGGTGTTCGCCAAGCTCAAGAAGATCGGCGGAAAGCAGGACGAGTAGCCGCGCAGGGCGCCGGGCGGCGTCCCAACACAACCGCCGTCGCAGCAAACGCAAGTCTCAGCCGTAGAGCGGGGTGCCTGGGACGAAAGCATCGAAGGCGGCCCAGAACAGCCGCCGGTATTGGTCCTGCTCAAACATCAGGTCGTGCATGGCGCCGGGAACGAAGAGATGGGAGCCGGCGCGCAGGTTCCAGGCAAAGTCCTCGATCGCCGGAAGCGATACAACCTGGTCGCGGCCAGCCGCAATCAGGAGCATCGGCTGGCGCAGGCGCGCGGAGTAGGAGGGCTGCTGTAAGGCGGCCATCGTGCGGAACGCCGCACTCACCCAGCCGATCGTCGGCGCGCCGACGCCAAGCGCCGGTTCTTCCTCGAGAATTGCGCCCGTACGGCCATACCGCACAGGATCGGACGTCATCGCATTGTCCGCAAAAGGCACAGAGGCGATCGGCGCCGCGCCGCCGCCGGGCACGTAGAGCCGGCCCAGGCCGGCAAGCTGCAGCGCCCGGGCAATCGGCGGCCCCGCCCCCCACAGGGAGCGCTGGGCCAGGGAAATCATCGGAGCGCTCAGCACGGTGCGGTCGAACCAGCGGTGGCCGCGCGAGGCCGACTCGATCAGCACCGTCGCGCCCATCCCCTGGCCGAGCGCGAAGAACGGCGGGGGGCAGTCCGGCAGCAGGACGTCTTTCACGAGCGTTTCGAGGTCGGTGACGTAGTCGGCGAAGCGTCGCACATGACCTTTGTGGGGGTCGCGCGTCAGCCGCTGGGACAGACCCTGCCCGCGCCAGTCCAGCGCGGCCACGGCGAAGCCGCGGGCCTGCAGGTCGCGCACGACCTCGAAGTATTTCTCGATGAACTCGGCGCGCCCCTGAAACAGGCAGACGGTGCCTTTGCGCCCGGGTGGAGGAGGCCAGCGCGCGAAGCGAAGGGCAATGCCATCGGGCGTCTTCAGCACGCCGGCGACGCCGTCGGCCGGAACCGGATTCGCAGGAACGGAGACGAGTTTCATCGGGCGGGTCCGCGCGGCGAGAGGCCGCTTATACCAGCCGGCGGGGCCTGCTCAACCCGGGCAATGATGGCGCTCCGCGGCTCGGGGATTCGCCCGCGATCGCGATCTTGAAGCATCAAACGCCCCTGCCCATATGTTGGTTGCGCCGGCCCACGGGCGGCGCAACGAGGTGGTCCGGCCAATGCGCGGACCGTTTCGCATGTCGCTCAACTCCAGGAGGATATGCCATGCGCACGACTTTCGATCTTACCCCCCTCTATCGTTCCACCGTCGGCTTCGACCGTCTGGTTTCGCTGCTCGACCAGATGGCGGGATATGATGGCCAAGGTTCGGCCTACCCGCCCTACAACATCGAGCGCACCGGCGAAAACAGCTATCGGATCACGCTCGCGGTCGCCGGCTTCGCCGAGCCCGAGCTGTCGATCGAGGCCAAGGAGAACACCCTGACCGTACGCGGCGAGAAACCGCAGGCGAAGGACGAGAATAAGGGCGAGGTGCTCTATCAGGGCATCGCCGCGCGCGCCTTCGAGCGGGCCTTCCAGCTCGCCGACTTTGTCGAGGTCAAGGGCGCGACCCTCGAGAACGGCCTTCTGCATGTCGATCTGGTCCGCGAGATTCCGGAAAAGATGAAGCCGCGCCAGATCAGGATCGCCGGGTCCGGCGACGGCAAGGTGATCGAATCCAAGGCCGCCTGATCAGGCGGCACGGCCTTGCGAATAGCCGAAGCGCTCCCGCAAGGGGGCGCTTCTTTATGTGAGATTACTCCAGCGGAGCGACGGGCACGATCTTGATCGAGCCGGTGACCTCTTCAGGGCGCGGACGCGGGAGCGGCAGGGGCGTCTTGAGCTTCGCCACTTCCGTCGGGCGTCCGGCGGGAATGTCGCGGGGCGGGACCGGCCGGCTTTCGCGCGCCCGCCGGAACTGCCACTGGGCATAAGCCGGCCCGGCGAGCGGCGGCTCAGCGAGCTCCGGATCGTGACGGACCGCGAGGATCTGGCCGGTCTGCGCATCGACGACCAGGCGGACGTCGAGCTCGTAGGGATCGACCGCTGCGACTTCATAGCGCGGTCCCCTTCGCACCGGCTGGCCGACCGGATCGAAGCCGCCGGACCGGACTCTGGAGAGTATTTCGTGGCCGGCGAGAGACCGCGGCGGAACGTCGGGCGCAACCCGCAGCCGCTCCTCGGCGCCCGCCATTGGCGCAGAAACGAGCAACGCCGATGCAAGCAGGAGAACGCGCCCCTTTGTCATTGTCCAGCTCCCCCAAGAACAAGGTTAAGGATCGCTTGCGAATGGGGCGGCGCTGGGGCCGGCAAGCAGCTTGACGAACAGCAACCTGGGATCGTGCCGGAAGAGGGGTGCGCCTTCACTGCTCGGTGACTTGGATGTCGGGGCTTGCTTTGGTGCTTTGCTGGCCTAGGATTTGAATAAGGCAAGAAAGCGGGAACAGGGGCAGTTTCGAGGCTTTCAAAGCTTGAATGGACGGCCAGACTTTGGCATTCTAATTTAGGACAGTATTGCTGTCCTGTTGTCGGCGACATGCGAGATCGGTCTGCCGGCTCGGCGCTCGCGACGAGGGGATCGCGCGCCCAACTGGAGCGGCCACGGCCGGAGGGGGACCGGCGCGAAGGCTGCCCGTCACAATAACGAGCCCCTTCGCGTCGGAGCGCCCGTCGGTGCTGCGAACGAGGGGGGTGCGCCGGCATGCCCAGTATGTGCGGAGCGAACGAGGCGAGGACTTAGAATGAGCGCGACAGAGTTCGGCGGCCGGTCCGGCGAGTTTCCGGCGGCGGAGTTCGACCGGGCGGCCACGAGTCGTTCGGCTGCGCGCGGCGCCCCCCTGGTCGATGCGGCGGCGGGAGAGGCGCGCGGACTATACGATCCGGCGCTCGAAAAGGATTCCTGCGGCGTCGGTTTCATCGCCGACATCAAGGGCCGAAAGTCGCACGCGATCGTTCAGGACGCGCTGACGATCCTGCGCAACCTCGAACACCGCGGCGCGGTCGGGGCCGATCCGCGCTCCGGCGACGGCGCCGGGATTCTCGTTCAAATCCCCCACAAATTCTTCGTCAAGAAGGCGCGCGAACGCGGTTTCGCGCTTCCGGAGCCGGGCCGCTATGCGGTCATCGTGCTGTTCCTGCCGCATGATGACGATCTGCGGCACGAAATCATGGACCTCTATGCCGAGCAGATCGGCCAGGCCGGCATGCAGTTGCTTGGCTGGCGCGACGTTCCGACCGACGACTCGACGCTCGGGGAGACGGTCAAGCCGACCGAGCCATTCCATCGCCAGCTCTTTATCGGGCAGGGCGAGAACGAACTGTCGGAGGACGCGTTCGAGCGGCGCATCTACATCCTGCGCAAGACGATTTCCGGCCTGCTCTACGAGCGGCGCGGCCGCAACACCGCGCTTTATTACCCGGTGTCGTCGTCCTGCCGGACCGTGATCTACAAGGGCATGTTCCTCGCGGACCAGCTGCCCACCTACTATCCCGACCTGCACGATCCCGACTTCGAGAGCGCGCTCGCCCTCGTCCATCAGCGCTTCTCGACCAACACCTTTCCGACCTGGTCGCTCGCGCACCCGTACCGGTTCATCGCCCATAACGGCGAGATCAACACGCTGCGCGGCAATCTCAACTGGATGGCGGCGCGCCAGGCTTCCGCGCGCTCTCCGCTGTTCGGCGAGGACATCCACAAGCTGTGGCCGATCTCCTACGAGGGACAATCGGACACCGCGTGTTTCGACAATGCGCTCGAATTCCTGGTGCAGGGCGGCTATTCGCTCGCGCATGCGGTGATGATGATGATTCCCGAGGCATGGGCGGGCAACCAGTCCATGGATGCGGAGCGCCGCGCCTTCTACGAGTACAACGCCGCGCTGATGGAGCCGTGGGACGGTCCCGCCGCGATCGCCTTTACCGACGGACGCCAGATCGGCGCGACGCTCGACCGCAACGGCTTGCGCCCGGCGCGCTACTTCGTCACCCGCGACGATCGCATCATCATGGCGTCGGAGATGGGCGTGCTGCCGATTCCGGAGCGGGACATCGTCACCAAGTGGCGCCTGCAACCGGGCAAGATGCTGCTCGTCGACCTGGAAGAGGGCCGGCTGATCCCCGACGAGGAGATCAAGGCGACGCTGGCGCGCAGCAATCCCTATCACCAATGGCTGCAGCGTACGCAGATCGTTCTCGAAGACCTGCCGCCGGCGAAGAGCCGCCCGACCGTGTCGAATCTTTCGCTGCTCGACCGTCAGCAGGCGTTCGGCTACACCCAGGAAGACCTCAAAATACTGATGACGCCGATGGCCGCGACCGGGGACGAGCCGGTCGGCTCCATGGGCAACGACACGCCGATCTCGGCGCTGTCGGACCGGCCGAAGCTCCTGTTCACCTATTTCAAGCAGAACTTCGCCCAGGTGACCAACCCGCCGATCGACCCGATCCGCGAAGAACTGGTCATGAGTCTCGTCTCGATCATCGGGCCCCGGCCGAACCTGTTCGACCTCGAAGGCCTGTCGCACCTCAAGCGCCTGGAAGCGCGCCAGCCGATCCTCACCGATGAGGATCTGGAAAAGATCCGCTGGATTTCCGAGGTGGGCGATCCGCACTTCAAGTCGATCACGCTGCACGCGGTATGGCCGGCCGAGCACGGCCGGGCCGGCATGCGGCCGGCCATCGCCGAACTCTGCGCGGAGGCGGAGACGGCGGTGCGCGAGGGCGTCAACATCATCATCATCTCGGACCGCGCAGCGAGCGCCGAGCGAATCCCCATTCCCTCTCTTCTCGCCTGCGCCGCCGTCCATCACCACCTGATCCGGAAGGGACTGCGCACCTCGGTCGGCCTCGTCGTCGAATCGGGAGAGCCGCGCGAAGTGCACCACTTCGGCTGCCTCGCCGGCTACGGCGCCGAAGCGATCAATCCGTATCTCGCGTTCGAGACGCTGCTCGCCATGCAGGACGACGTCGTGCGCAAGCTCGACGAAAAGGAAGTCGTCAAGCGCTACATCAAGTCGGTCGACAAGGGCCTCCTGAAGGTGATGTCCAAGATGGGCATCTCGACCTATCAGTCCTATTGCGGCGCGCAGATTTTCGATGCGGTCGGGCTGCGCAGCGAGTTCGTCTCCGAGTTCTTCACCGGCACGGCGACGCGCATCGAAGGCGTCGGCGTCGAAGAGATCGCCGAGGAGACGGTGCGCCGTCATCGCGACGCGTTCGGAGACGCGCCGGTGTATCGCAATGCGCTCGATGTCGGCGGCGAATACGCCTATCGCGTGCGCGGCGAGGATCATGTCTGGACCGCGCCGACCGTGGCCGCGCTTCAGCATGCGGTGCGCGGCAATTCCTACGAGCGCTATCGCGCCTTCGCCGAAACGGTCAACGAACAGTCCGAGCGGCTGCTGACGATCCGCGGCCTGTTCCGGATCAAGTCGGCGGAGGAGGATGGCCGGACGAAGGTGCCGATCGAAGAGGTCGAGCCGGCGAAGAACATCGTGCGGCGCTTCGCGACCGGGGCGATGAGCTTCGGCTCGATCTCGCGCGAGGCGCACACGACGCTCGCGATCGCGATGAACCGCATCGGCGGGCGCTCCAATACCGGCGAAGGCGGCGAGGAGTCCGACCGCTTCAAGCCGCTGCCGAACGGCGATTCCATGCGCTCCGCGATCAAGCAGGTCGCCTCCGGCCGCTTCGGCGTCACGACCGAGTATCTCGTCAATTCGGACATGATGCAGATCAAGATGGCGCAGGGCGCAAAGCCCGGCGAAGGCGGCCAATTGCCCGGCCACAAGGTCGACAAGACGATTGCGCGGGTGCGCCACTCGACGCCGGGCGTCGGCTTGATCTCGCCGCCGCCGCACCACGACATCTATTCGATCGAGGACCTCGCCCAGCTCATCTTCGACCTGAAGAATGTCAACCCGACCGGCGACGTTTCGGTGAAGCTCGTGTCGGAAGTGGGCGTCGGCACGGTTGCGTCCGGCGTCTCCAAGGCGCGCGCCGATCACGTGACGATCGCCGGATTCGAGGGCGGCACCGGCGCTTCTCCGCTCACCGCGATCAAGCATGCCGGCAGCCCATGGGAGATCGGGCTTGCCGAAACGCACCAGACGCTGGTCGCCCAGCGCCTGCGCGGCCGCATCGCCGTGCAGGTCGACGGCGGCCTCCGCACCGGGCGCGACGTCATCGTGGGCGCGCTGCTCGGGGCCGACGAATTCGGTTTCGCCACCGCGCCGCTGATCGCGGCGGGCTGCATCATGATGCGCAAGTGTCACCTCAACACCTGCCCGGTCGGCGTCGCGACGCAGGACCCGGTTCTGCGGCGGCGCTTCAGCGGCCAGCCCGAGCACATCATCAACTACTTCTTCTTCGTCGCCGAAGAGGTGCGTGAACTGATGGCGGAGCTGGGCTATCGCACCTTCAACGAGATGATCGGACAGATGCAGATGTTCGATCAGCGCCGCCTCGTCGCCCACTGGAAGGCGAAGGGGCTCGACTTCGCGCGCCTGTTCACCAAGCCGAACGCGACGGAAGGCGTGAATATCTACAAGTGTGAGCCACAAACTCACCGGCTCGACTCCGTTCTCGACCGCAAGCTGATCGCGCAGGCGCAGGTCGCGCTCGACCGCGGCGCGCCGGTCGAGTTCGCATGCGCCATCCGGAACACGGACCGCACGGTCGGCGCGATGCTCTCGGGCGAGATCGCCAAGCGCTACGGCCATGCCGGACTGCCGGACAACACCATCCGGATCCGGCTGACCGGCACCGCGGGCCAAAGCTTCGGCGCATGGCTCGCGCATGGGGTCACGCTCGAGCTCGAGGGCGACGCCAACGACTATGTCGGCAAGGGCCTGTCCGGCGGGCGCATCATCGTGCGGCCGCCGCCCGACGCCGGCGTCGTACCGGAGGAGTCGATCGTCGTCGGCAACACGGTGCTCTATGGGGCGATCAGCGGCGAATGCTATTTCCGCGGCGTCGCCGGCGAGCGCTTCGCGGTGCGCAACTCCGGAGCGCTCGCCGTGATCGAAGGTGCGGGCGACCATTGCTGCGAGTACATGACGGGCGGCGTGGTCGTCGTGCTCGGCAGGACCGGCCGCAACTTCGCCGCCGGCATGTCGGGCGGCATCGCCTATGTGCTCGACGAGGACGGTACGTTCCCGAGCCGCTGCAACATGGCGATGGTGGATCTCGAACCGGTGCCGGACGAAGAGGACATCAATGCGCGGCACTACGGCCATGCCGGCGATCTCGACGGGCACGGCCGGGTCGAGGTGATGAGCGACATGACCCGCTTCGACGCGCGGCGGCTCTATCTCCTGATCGCGCGCCATGCGCGGTTCGCCGGCTCGCGCCGCGCCGCGCATATCCTCGAGAACTGGAGCGCGTATCTGCCGAAATTCCGCAAGGTGATGCCGCTCGAATATCGCCGCGCCCTGAAGGAAATGGCGAAGGACCAAGCGGCCGCGATGCAGGCGGCCGAGTAGCGAGGTGAACAGGGGGCTCCGGAGTTTCGACGAACTCGGCTGAGCGCCGGCGCTGCGCTGCGCCATTGGCGACGTACGTGATCGATGCTACGGCGATGCCGCGGACTTGGTCGAACGGCGAGCGGGTTCAGCGACTGGCGCCTCTTCCGTTTTTTCCAGCATGAGTGTGAAACGTCGTGGGCAAGGTCACCGGTTTTCTGGAATTCGAGCGCACCGACCGCGTCTACGCGCCGGTCGAGGAGCGCCTGCGCCACTATCGCGAATTCGTGCTTCCGCTTCCGCAGGACGAACTCCGCCAGCAGGCGGCGCGCTGCATGAATTGCGGCATCCCCTATTGTCACACCGGCTGCCCGGTGAACAACCAGATCCCCGACTGGAACGACCTCGTCTATCTGAGCGACTGGCAGGAAGCCTCGCGCAACCTCCACTCGACCAACAACTTCCCCGAGGTCACCGGCCGCGTCTGCCCGGCCCCGTGCGAGGCGGCCTGCACCCTCAATCTCGACGACAATCCGGTGACGATCAAGACGATCGAATGCGCGATCGTCGACAAGGCGTTCGAGGAAGGGTGGATCAGGCCCGAGCCTCCGACGCGGAAGACCGGCAAGACCGTCGCGATCGTCGGATCGGGACCCGCCGGGCTTGCCTGCGCGCAGCAGCTCGCGCGGGCGGGCCATGACGTGCATGTGTTCGAGAAGCACGCCAAGGCGGGGGGGCTGATGCGTTACGGCATCCCCGATTTCAAGATGGAGAAGCATCTCGTCGACCGCCGCATCGACCAGATGGAGGCGGAGGGGGTGACCTTCCATTATGGCGCGCATGTCGGCGTCAATCTCGCGGCGGAAGACCTGCTGCGCGACCACGATGCAGTCGTGCTCGCCGGCGGCGCTGAACACCCGCGCGACCTGCCGATTCCCGGCCGCGAGCTCAAGGGCGTGCATTTCGCCATGGACTTCCTGCCGCAGCAGAACCGGCGCATCAGCAACGAGGCGCAGGACGGCGTCGAGCCGATCCTCGCCACCGACAAGCACGTCGTGGTGATCGGCGGCGGCGACACCGGATCGGACTGCATCGGCACATCGGCGCGGCAGGGCGCGCGTTCGATCACCCAACTCGAAATCCTGCCGCGCCCGCCCGAAAAGGAAAACAAGCTGCTCACCTGGCCGAACTGGCCGCTCAAGATGCGCACCTCGTCGAGCCATCAAGAGGGCGTCGCCCGCGAGTTCTCGGTGATGACGCGGCATCTGTCCGGCGAGGATGGCGTCGTCAAGCGGCTGCACTGCGTGCAGGTCGACGAGAAGTTTCAGCCTGTGCCCGGCTCCGAGTTCTCGCTGCAAGCCGATCTCGTGCTGCTCGCGATGGGGTTCGTGCATCCGGTGCACGATGGTCTCATCAAGGCGCTCGGCATCGCGCTCGACCCGCGCGGCAATGTGCGCGCCGATGTCCGCGACTACCGCAGCTCGGTCGACAAGGTGTTCGCCGCCGGCGACATGCGGCGCGGCCAATCGCTCGTCGTGTGGGCCATCCGGGAAGGCCGCCAAGCCGCGCACGCGGTCGATGCGTTCCTGATGGGAACGTCGGCGCTGCCGCGCTGACGCGCGACGATCGCGAATTCCGGTCCGGTTGATCCGGGATTCGCGCTCGTTGTCGTTGTGTTGCGTGTCGCATGTCCTGCGCGAACCGGTTCTCACCCCCGGATCAAGTCCGCGGGCAGGCTTCGCCGGAATGCGCTAGCGCCGGAACAGGAACGGAAAGAAGCCCGGCTGGCTGCGTTGCTGCGGGGCCTGCTGCCGATACTGCTGCTGCGGCTGCTGCCATCCTCCCCAGTTTCCGAACCAACCCTGCTGCTGACGCGGCGCGGCCGGGCGCGTCGCCGTGCGAGGGCCGGGGCCGGGCGCCGCCGGGCGTCCCGCCTGGCCGGGCGCGGCGGGGCCAGGCGCCGGGGGCCCTTCAGGGGTCGACACAGCGGCGCGTTGCTCCGATTTCATCGGGGTCATCGGCAGGGTCGCGACGACGACCGCAGGATCCGCGCCGACCGGGGCGATCTCCCGGCGGGGCCAGGCGAAATCGTCGGCTCGACCAGCCGGGGCGGGCACCGGTTCGCCCTTCACCAGCACCTTCGAGGCGACGGCGTCCGGAGCCGCCGCCTGGCGCGCCTTGCCGCCGCCGAGGAGGACGTCCTCGTCTTCCGTCACCCTGTTCGCGTTGAGAGAAATCACCGGACCCGCGAGCGGGCGAGCAATCCCTGCCGGCACGTCCGACTTTTGCGGCTCCGCGGATTTGTTCGCCGGCTCATCCACCGGCAAGGCGGCCGGCGAGGCGACCGGGGCGCCCCGCGCCGTCATCCAGCGCTGCAGCTCGCGCTCGATATAGTGGGCGAGCTTGCGCGCTCCCGCCTGCGTGAAATAGGTCCCGTCGGGACTGCGCAACCGCCGGTTTTGACCTTCGACGTCCGGCCCGTAAAGGGCGAAATTGCCGGAGTCATCGACGAAGCCGTCCCACACATCGACAAAGACGATGCCGCTCTTGTCCGCCCGGCTGCGGAACAGGTCGTTGAGGAAGCTGAAGTCCGCCGTCGACCGCGTCCCGCGCAAGGACGGGAGGCCGACCCAGAAGACCGGCACGCCTGCCGATTTGAGCGCCGCGATCGTCTCGTCGATGCGCTTGATGTAGAGCTCGACCCATTTTTCCGAGCGGAACTCATGCGTCCGCGCCTCGGCCTCGCCGGCAGCGGGCGTTTCCGCCATTGCAGGCGGCTGGGCGGCTTCCGGCGGCTTCTTCGGATCGACGGCCGGATCTTGCGGCGGCTGCCCCGGCCGGGCGACGGCGGGACGCGGAGAACGCAACTCGCGGATGGGCCGGCGATCGTTGAGGCCGATCATCATGACCACGAAATCCGGCTTTTCCGCCGCCAGCACCTCCTGCACGAGTTTCGGCCAATCGGGATGCTCGCCGCGCGGATCGCTCCGCTGCTCCTGCCGGATCAGGCCGGAAGAGGTGCGCTGCTTGCGGATCACCCCCATTTCGGGCGATTCCGTGAACGACAGTTCAAGCCCGTAGGCGAGCCAATCCGCCATCGAGTCCCCGAACACGAGGACGTTCATCTGCGGCGGCGTCTCGGGTTTCTTCGGCGGCGGCGGCGCCTTGGCAAAATCGCCCTCCGACTGCGACCGGCGCTCCTGGCCCTGGTATCCCTGCGAGGGGCGATAGGATCGCCGTGACGGCCGGCCCCACGGATTCTGCATGAACGGGAAGAAACCGCCGTCGAAAAACTGCGCCCGCGCCGGCGGCGCAAACCCGATCGACAGGGCCAGCAAAACGACCGCCTCCGCCGCGATCAGCGCCGCGAGCACCGGTAACCGCCGAAAGAATACGCGCCTTGTCATCTGATCCCGATTCCAGTGATCAAGCCCCCGCAGCGCACCCGCCCAATTTAATAGCACATTTCCGCACCGCGGTCAGCGGCGAACCTCGAACTTGGCAAATGCAAGCGGTCTTCGCCCGCATCAGCGGGACCGCAGCCGATCAAGCAGATCGGCGCTGGCGAAGCCGTCCGGCACCAATCCGGCCGCGGATTGGAACCGCTTGATCGCCCCGCGCGACCTGGCGTTGATGCGGCCGTTCGGCTCGCCTCCGATATCGAAGCCGCGCCGCACGAGATGCTGCTGCAATTCGTAGCGCTCCGCGCTCGTGAGCACCCGCTCGTGGCGCGGCCAGGCTTGCACGATCGGTCCGTCTCCGCGCAGCCGATCGGCCAGATGCCCGATCGCGAGCGCATAGGCCTCGGCCGGGTTGTATTTCATGATCGCGCGGAAATTGTTGAGCATGAGGAAGGCCGGCCCGCCTGCTCCGGCCGGGATGAGCAGATAGGCGCGGTCGTTCGGGCGCGGAAAGGGCTTGCCGCCGATGCGGGTGACGCCGAGGCGCGCCCATTCGCTTGTCGTCATCGGCCGCGTCGGATCGGCGAGCAGGTAGTCGAAGCCGGTCGGCAACGCCACCTCGTAGCCCCAGGTCTGGCCGGCCGTCCAGCCATCCTTCTTGAGGTTGTTGGCGGTCGAGCCGATCACGTCGGTGAGCGAGTCGACCACGTCGCGCCGGCCATCGCCGTCGAAATCGATCGCGAAGCGCTTGAACGAGGTCGGCATGAACTGGGTCGGCCCGAACGCGCCCGCCCACGAGCCGACCAGCCGGTCGGGCGCGACATCGCCGCGGTGGAGCAGTTCGACCGCCGCCAGGAACTCGTCGCGGAAGTAGTTCTGACGGCGCCCGACGCAGGCGAGCGTTGCGGTCGAGCGCAGGACCGGCCGCTCGCCGATGGCCGTCCCGTAATTCGATTCCACCCCCCAGATCGCCGCGACGATGTGGCGATCAACGCCATACGCCTTCTCCGCCGCGGCGAAGGCGTCGGCGTGCTCGGCAAGGATTTCGCGACCGCGCTTGATCTTGGCGTCGCTTACCAGCAGGTCGAGGTAGTCCCAGAACGCCTTGGTGAATTCGGGCTGGGCGTCCACCAGGTCCATGATCCGCAGATCCGGCGTGAGCCCGGCCGTCAAGCTCGTATAGCTCGCTCGCGTCACGCCGCGGCGCGCCGCCTCCGGCCACAATCCATCGAGACAGGAGGCGAAATTGGCCGCGCTTTGGCGGATCGCGTCGGCTTTCATCAGCGGATGGCCCGAACTGCCCGACTCGCCGCTCCATTCACGCGCGCCCGAGGCTGTCGGCTGAACCGCCGCCGG
>CAYGZV010000024.1:23622-27152 GCA_964354425.1 uncultured Rhodoplanes sp.
GTTCCGGTTCGTTCGCCGGTCTGCGCCGAAGCGAGCCCGCCGGCAAGGACGGACGCGGCGATGGCCGATAACCACATCAGAGCCCTCGGTACGACCCCGTTCATTCGCGCGGCCATGCGTTCCTCCGGCAAAAATCGAATCCGGGATGGTTTCGCACCTAACGTGTAGGCGTAATTGAGGCGGCTCCGGGGCGCGCGCCGAACCGCTTCGGGCCCCTTGGCCCGGCACGGGTTTTTCGACCCGAGAACCGGCCGTTCCGCCAGACGTTTATTCGTGGACTTGCAGCGGCGGGCATGGTTTCGTCGCCCGACTCGCAAAAGCCTTTCTGATGCTGCAACCTGCCGAGACATGAAAAAGATTCGCAAAGCCGTGATTCCGGTTGCCGGCCTTGGCACACGCTTCCTGCCGGCGACCAAAGCGATCCCCAAGGAAATGCTGCCGGTCGTCGACCGGCCGCTGATTCAGCACGTCGTCGACGAGGCCCGCGAGGCCGGGATCGAGCATTTCATCTTCGTGACGGGCCGCAACAAAGGCGTCATCGAGGATCATTTCGACCGGCAATACGAGCTCGAAGTCACGCTCACCGAACGCCGCCGGTTCGCCGATCTCGAACATCTCGAACGCGACCTGCCGGTTCCCGGCCAGACGAGCTTCACCCGCCAGCAGTCCCCGCTGGGTCTCGGCCATGCCGTCTGGTGCGCGCGCGACATCGTCGGCGACGAGCCCTTCGCGCTGCTTCTGCCCGACGTGCTGGTGCAGGCCGAGCGCGGCTGTCTCGGCCAGATGATGGATGCTTATGGCGAGATCAATCAGGCGGCGAATGTGATCGCGGTGGAGGAGGTTCCGCCGGACCGGGTGCACGAATACGGCGTGGTCGGCGCCGGGCGACAGGTCGGCACGGCTTTCGAGATCACCCAAATGGTCGAGAAACCCGCGCGCGGGAAAGAGCCGTCCAATATGATCATCACCGGCCGCTACATCCTGCAGCCGGAGATTTTCCATCTCCTCGAAAACCAGAGCTGGGGCGCGGGCGGCGAAATCCAGCTCACCGACGGGATGATCCGGCTCGCGCAGAATCAGCCGTTTTACGGCGTGAAGTTCGAAGGCCGCTCGTTCGACTGCGGCTCGAAGACCGGGTTTCTCGTCGCCAATATCGCTTATGCTCTGGCCCGGCCCGATATCGGCCCAAAGCTGCGCCATAAACTCGAGGAATTGCTCCGCGAGTGAGCCCGGGGGGCAGCGCGAAATCCGATCAGCCGGCGACAGACTGACGCGAATGCGCAAAGGGAATAAATGCCGTCGCGCTCTCGCGTCCGCCGCGAGGCATCGCGCGGTTGCGGAGCGGGCGGGGCCGGCACCGCCGATGGGGGTTGACGCGGACGCGTAAGCTGTTCACTTGAGATCCGCTTTTTGCGTTCTCGGCGGCCCGTGTGCGAGGACCCTGCCCGGATCATTGGAGCATCGAGTTTGCGAATGCCCGAACCGATCAAGCGCGCCGCCGAACAACCCCGCGAGCCCAACCATGAACTGATCGACTCCGGCCTGCGCACGCTCGACATGGAGGCGAACGGCATCGGGGCGCTCGCCGCCGCCCTGCAGAACGGCTTGCGCACGCCTTTCATCGCGGCCGTCGAGATGATCCGCGGGGCGCGCGGGCGCGTGGTGACGAGCGGGATGGGCAAGTCCGGCCATGTCGGGCACAGCCTCGCCGCGACGATGTCCTCGACCGGAACGCCGGCGATGTTCGTGCATCCGGCCGAGGCCGGGCACGGCGATCTCGGCATGATCACGCCGGACGACGTGCTCATCGCGCTGTCCTGGTCCGGCGAGACGGTCGAACTGAAGAACCTGATCGACTATACGCGAAGGTTCCGCATCGGCCTGATCGCGATGACGTCCGAGGGCGCGAGCACGCTCGCCGAGGCCGCCGACGTCGCGCTCGTCCTGCCGCAAGCGCGCGAGGCCTGCCCGCACAATCTCGCGCCCACGACCTCCTCGCTGATGCAGCTCGCTTTGGGCCACGCGCTTGCGATCGCCCTGTTGGAGAGCCGCGGCTTCACGCCGCTCGATTTCCGCATCCTGCATCCGGGCGGGCGGCTCGGCGCGGCGCTCACCTTCACGCGCGACTTGATGCATGCGGGCGACGCCATGCCGCTCGTGATGCTCGGCCGCCGCATGTCGAATGCGATCATGGAAATGTCGACCAAGGGATTCGGCTGCGTCGGCGTGGTCGATCCGGCGGGACAGCTGGTCGGCATCGTCACCGATGGCGATCTGCGCCGCCACATGCGTCCCGACCTGCTCGACCTGCCGGTCGAGCAGGTCATGACCGCGCGTCCGATCTGCGCCAAGCCCGAACAGCTCGCGAGCGAAACGCTGCAATTGGTCAACGCCTCGAAAATCACCGCCGTTTTCGTCATCGAACGGGGTCGGCCGATCGGCATCATCCATCTGCACGATCTGCTGCGCGCGGGCGTGGCGTGAGGCGCCGCTCTCCCTGGGGTCAGGAGAGGGACTAGCGAGGGAGTTCCTGCGCGCTGCGCGTCAATATCCAGTGGATCGCCTGCGTGCGACTGGGCAGGCCGAGGCGCGCCAGAATCCCGGAGACGTGGATCTTCACCGTATTCGGCGAGATGGCGAGTTCGCGGGCGATCTGGACATTGCTCAAGCCCTTGGCCATGAGATCGAGCACCTCGCGCTGCCGCTTGCTCAGCATGGGCCCCGATGAACCGCCCCTCACCATCGGGCTGAGGGCGGAGCTGTCCGTTTCGTCCGTCACGCGCTGCGGCTTTGCCCCGGCCTCGGCCGCCACCTTGCGCCCCTGGAGGAGCGCGTTGAACAGCCCGCCGAACCGATCAGTGACGATCACCGGGTCGCGGTTTTCCGCCGCCGGCATAAAGCCGGTGATGTCGATGTGAAGGAGAGCGATCAGGTCGCCCTTCACATGCGGAAAGCCGAGAAGCAGAAACCAGCGCCGCTCGGTCGGCGAGTGGCACGGATAGACAAAGGACAGAAAATCGATTTCGCCCCTGAGCAACTGCGCGATGCCATCGACAATTCGCGTCGATTCCTGCTCGGCATAGGCGCAGTGATGAAGGTAATTCTGCCCCAGTCCGAAATCGGGAAGCGCAAATCCGGAGTCTTTCGCAAACGCCTTCCACCCCTGACTCACATAGACGATCCTGCCGGAGCGATCCACGAGCACGCCGTTTACGGTGCGATCCGCGAAAAGCACGTCGATCTCTTCGGTATCGAGGTCAAGCTGCGGGCCGGAAGCTGTCATCATCAAATGCATACCCATAAAGACTACTGATGAATGAATCCTACCCAAGTCTATTGGATAATCCAGCTGAATTCAACCGCTATTTTCACCAGGCTTGAAGCCCGACAAAGTATAAGGTTTGATGCAAACCCGGCATCGACATGAGATACCAAAGATTTGTTGGATATGAAACTTGCTGTTTACTCTGCGTATAGTTATAGGGGCATCGGCGGCAAAGCCCGCCCGCCGCGAGCTAGACTAATTGTAG
>CAYGZV010000025.1:0-9598 GCA_964354425.1 uncultured Rhodoplanes sp.
GCCCTCGCGATGCCATTGCGCCAGTGGGCGGCCGGTCGCCTCGAAAACTTCCAGCGCGCGGGCGATGCGCACGCGATCGCGCGGAGACAGGCGCGCCGCGCCGTCCGGATCGCGCTGCGCGAGCTCCGCATGCAGGGCTTCGGGCCCCTGCGCGGCAAGCTTTGCCCGTATCGCATCGCGGGTCGCGGCCGGGATCGGCGGCACGGCGGACAGGCCTAGCGTCAGCGCCTTGGAGTAGAGCCCCGACCCGCCGACAAAGATCGGCACGCGCCCAAGCTGCTGCGCCTCCACGAGCGCTGCGCCCGCATCGCGCACATAATGCCCCGCCGAGTAGTTCACCGCCGCATCGACATGCCCATAGAGCCGGTGCGGCGCGCGGGCCTCGTCGGCGGGCGTGGGCCGCGCGGTGATGATGCGCAGGTCGCGATAGACCTGCATGGCGTCGGCGTTGACGACGAGGCCGCCGATCTCATGGGCGAGCGCGAGCGCCAAAGCAGACTTTCCGCTCGCGGTGGGCCCGGCGATCAGGATGGCCTGGACCGCGCCGGCGCCGGCGCCGGCATGTTTCAAGGCCGTTTCCGCATCCGACGATCCTTGGTAAGACGCTGGGGATGAAAGCATCGTCGTCACGATCCCGGTCGCTGCGGCAAGTGGGCGTGCTGTCCGGTCGCCTGCTTGCCGCGGTCGTCTGCTGCTGGTGTCTGCTGGCCGGCGCGGCGGCCGCGAAGCGCGTCGCGCTCGTCGTCGGCATCGATGCGTACCAGAACCAGCCGCGGCTCGCGAGAGCGGTGAGCGACGCGCGCGCCGTCACCGCCGCGCTCGGCGACCTCGGCTTCACCGTCATCACGGGCGAAAACGTCACGCGGCGCGAGATGAACCGCAAGCTCGCCGACCTGGAAGGGCTCATCAGCCCGGGCGACACGGTGCTCTTCTTCTTCGCCGGCCACGGCGTCGCGCTCGGCCCCGACAATATTCTCCTCGCGGCGGACATGCCGAAACCGGGACCGGGCGAAGACGGCCTCGTTCGCGACGAGGGGTTCTCGGTCGACAACATCATCCGGCGCATTCAGGGCCGCGGGGCGCTCACCTCGTTCTTCGTGCTCGACGCCTGCCGCGACAACCCGTTCGAAGCGACCGGCACGCGCAATATCGGCGGGACGCGCGGACTCACGCGCACGGAAGCGCCGCGCGGCGTCTTCATCCTCTACTCGGCCGGCATCGGGCAGACCGCGCTCGACACGCTGCGCCCGGACGATCCCGATCCGAACTCGGTGTTCACCCGCAAGCTCGTGCCCCTGCTCCGCACCCCGGGCCTCAGCCATGTGCTGCTCGCCAAGCGCGTTCAGCAGGAGGTGGATGCGCTCGCCGCGACCGTCCGCCACGCGCAACAGCCGGCTTATTACGACCAGATCGTCGGCGAGTTCGTGCTCCGCGGCGCCCCCGACGCGGAGGCGGCGCGCAAGGAGCCGGTCGCGCCGGCCGCCAGTCTTGCTCCAGCGCCGGCGCAACCGCCCGAGCAGGGGCCGAAGCGGAACGGCTCGGGCGCGACCGCGGCGCTCGACCCGCGCGGCGACACCGAACAGCCGCCCAGAACGGTCACGCCGCCCTGCCCCGACCGCTTTTCCGCCTGGAAGGCCTGGGCGGATGAACTCAGCTGCTATTGCGCCCCGGCGCAAATGGGGGGCTCCGTTTGGGGCAGCGGGATCTATACGCACGATTCCTCGGTCTGCGCGGCGGCCAAGCATGCCGGCGTGGTCGCCGGAACCGGCGGCGTGGTGCGCCTGCGCGCCGCGCCCGGTCAGCAGCGCTACGCCGGGTCGTTGCGGCACGGCGTCATGACGGCGGATTGGGGCCGGTTCGACGGAAGCTTCCTGTTCACCAGCCCGGTGGTCGCGAGCCGCGAGCCCGGCGCGGACACGAGTTGTCCGGCCAATGTCACCGCGCTGCGGGGGACCCAGCAGAGCCTCACCTGTCAGTGCCCGCCACGACAGATGACCGGCCAAGTGTGGGGCTCGGGCATCTATACCGACGACTCCGCACCTTGCCTTGCCGCCGTTCATGCCGGCATCATCGGCGCAAGCGGCGGGGAGGTGACGCTCGTTCCCCTGCCAGGCCGCGCGAACTATGCCGGCTCGACCAAGAACGGCGTGTCGACTTCCTCCTATGGCCGCTGGCACGGCAGCTTCCGCTTCGTGCGGTAGGCGGACGCCGCGAAGCCGTTGAATAAACCGAAGCGCGCGTGAGTCACATTACCGCACCGGACCATCGCGCCTGCTTCATCCGCTGCGGCGTTCCACCTTCGGGTCGCTGCGTTGCATCCAGCGGCGCAGTGGGCCTAGACTGGCCCTATGAAACAGCAAATCATCTGTCGCGACCCGGAAATCATGGGCGGTGCGCCGGTGTTTTGCGGCACCCGCGTTCCCGTGCAGACCCTGTTGGATTACTTGGAAGCCGGCGACTCGATCGACGAATTTCTCAAAGGCTTCCCGTCGGTGACCCGCGCGCAGGTGATCGCTTTCCTGAACGAAGCGAAGAACCGCCTAGTTGAATCCACGCAGTGAAAGTCCTGCTCGACGAATGCGTCGACTGGCGCCTGGCGCGCGCGATCGTTGGTCACGACGTCAAGACCGCACGGCAAATGGGGTGGAGGACGATAAAGAACGGGGAGGGCTGCTCCTTGCCTCCCGGCATTTCGACGCATTCGTGACGGTCGATCGAAATCTTTCCTTTCAGCAGAACCTGCCTGCTTTTCCGATTCGGATTATTGTATTGCAGGCGCAAACAAATCGGCTGGCGGACCTCGAAAGGCTCGTCCCCAGCCTGCTGCGTCAGATCGAGTCGGCGCAGCCGGGTTTCGCGAGCGTGGTCACCAGTTGAACGCGCGGCTCTCGGCCTGTCGTCGCCGCAACCGCTCACTCCCGCGCGAGCCGCTCCAGCCCGTCCGGCGTGGTGACCGCGGGCGACCAGCCGAGCCGCGCCAGCGCGGAGGAATCGACCACGAGCGAGCCGGCGAGCCGTGTGAAAATCTGTTCGCGGCCGGTCGCCCGGCAGAAAGCGCGCAGCAGCATCGTCGGGACCGGGAACAGCCCCGGCCCGCGCCCGAGGCCGCGGCGCAGCGCCGCGATCATCTCCGGGACGGTGAGCGCCTCCCGGTCGGCGATGACGAATGGCCGCCGCAGCGGCCCGGACGCGGCGAGGACGGCAGCGATCGCGGCAACCAAATTGTCGAGCGACAGGAGCGAGCGCCGCGCGTTCAGCCCGCCGAGCGGGAGCGGGTATGGCAGGCGCGCGAGCCGGACCAGGCCAGCCATATTGCCCTTCACGCCCGGCCCGTAGACCAGCACCGGCCGCAGCGCGACCCAGTCGAGATCGAGCTGCGCGAGCCCCTCCTCGGCCGCGAGTTTCGAGCGGCCGTAATCGTTGGTCGGCTTCGCCTCGTCGTTTTCCGTCAGGACGGCGTTGGCGACCGGCCCGCTCTGCGCGCGGATGGAGGACAGGAACACGAACCGGCGCACGCCGGCGCGGCGGGCCGAGCGCGCGAGATTGATGGTCGCCTCGGTATTGAGCACGCGGTAGTCGTCCGCCGGCGCGCCCGACATGGCGTGCGCAATCCCTGCCGAGTGGATGACGGCGTCGACCCCTTCCAGCGCCGCCGCCATGTTCTGCGGCCGGACGATGTCGCCGATCACCGCGCTCGCCGCGGGAATGGGCAGGTCGGTCGGACGGCGCAGCAGCGCGCGAATGCGGTAGCCGCGCTTCGGCAATTCCCGCAAGATGTGCTGGCCGATGAAGCCGGTCGCCCCGGTCAGCGCAATCAGAGGGATCATCGCGCGGTGCTCCGTCAAACGTGCATTCTTGCTCCGCGTAGTCTACACCATGCCCTCGATTCATCCGCCCTGCGGAGAGACCATTGACCCTCATCAAGCCCTTTCGCGCCCTGCGCCCTGCGGCGGGACGCGCCGGCGAGGTCTTGGCGCCGCCCTATGACGTGCTGACGAGCGCCGAAGCGCGCGCCCGCGCGGCCGGCAAGCCGTGGAGCTTTCTCCACATTTCCAAGCCCGAGATCGACCTCGACGAAAGCATCGATCCGCACGACCCCGCGGTCTACGCCAAGGCTGCGGAAAACCTCGCGCGCATGAGCGCCGAAGGCGTCCTCATCCGCGACGCCGAGCCCTGCTACTATGTCTACCGGCTCACCTGGCGCGACAAGGCGTGTACCGGCCTCGCGGCGGTCGCCTCGGTCGCCGCCTACGACTCCCATCGCATCCGCAAACACGAGTTCACCACGCCGGTCAAAGAGGACGACCGCGTGCGGCAGATCGAGGCGGTCAACGCCCAGACCGGGCCGGTGATGCTCGCCTATCCCACGGAAACCAAACTCGACTCCATGCTCGCCAGCGTGACCGAGGCCGAGCCGCAGGTGGACGTCGCGGCCGAGGACGGCGTGCGCCACCAGCTCTGGGTGATCGACGACAACGAGGCCGTCGGCCAGTTCACGCGCATCGCCGACGCGCTGCCAGCGCTCTACATCGCCGACGGGCACCATCGCTCGGCCGCCGCCGCCCGCGTCGCCCATGCGCGCGGCGACGACCCCGCCTGCGCCTATAGCTATTTCCTCGCGGTGCTGTTTCCCCATCACGAGATGACCATCCTCGACTACAACCGCGTGATCCGCGACCTGAACGGCCGCTCGCCGGACGAATTCCTCGGCGCGGTCGGCGAGCGCTTTTGGGTGCAGGCGTCTGGCGAGCCGGTGCATCCGGCCTCTTCGAGCGATTTCGGGATGTTTCTCGCCGGGCGCTGGTACCGGCTCACGCTGCGTTCCGAGGCCGTGCCGCCGGACCCGATTGGGCGGCTTCCGATCAGCCTGCTCACGCGCAATGCGATCGAGCCTCTGTTCGGCATCTGCGATCCGCGCAATGATAGCCGAATCGACTTTGTCGGCGGAGCGCGCGGCCTTTCCGAACTGGAGCGCCGGGTGGAGTCGGGCGAGATGGCGGTCGCCTTCGCGCTTTACCCCACCCAGATGAGCGATCTGATGGCGGTCGCGGACAAAGGCGGGATCATGCCGCCGAAATCCACCTGGTTCGAGCCGAAGCTCGCCGACGGCATGGTCAGCCACATGCTGGACTGAGCGCAGCAGCATAGAGCGCGCCCACGGTGCGCATGACGGCAGCTTCGGTGAACCGCTCCTCGACGCGCGCGCGCGCATTGAGGCCGAGGCGCCGGCGCAGCGCAGGATCGTGCGCCAGCCGCTCGATGGCGCGCGCCGCCGCCGCCGGATCGCGCGGCGGCGTGAGCAAGCCTTCTACGCCGTCGCGCACGATGTCGCGGCAGCCGGTGACGTCGGTCGCCACGATCGGCCGGCCGCAGGCGGCGGCCTCGAGCAGCGTGCGTGGCAGGCCTTCGCGATGGGAGAGCAGCATCGCGACGTGATGCTCGCGCCAGACCTTCGCGACATCGTCCGTGCTCCCATGCCAGGCGATGCCGGGTTCTGCCGACCACTTCGCCAGCGCCTCCGGCGGGATCGACTGCCGGTTGGACGGATCCGGTTCGCCGAACAGATGCAGTTCGACGGGTGCGCCCGCCGCACGGGCGAGCCGCGTGGCCGCGACGGCTTCGGCGATCCCTTTCGGGGAGATCATGCGCGCGATCACCGCGATCTTGACCGGCGGCGCCGCCGGCTCCGGCGTAACGGGGAATGCGTCGGGGTCGACCCCCGCCCCGCCGATGATCGTCACCGAACGGCCAGCCGGATCGAGGCCGAATTCGGCGGGGTCTTCGGCGTTCTCGAACAGGTAGTGGACATGCGGCGCCCGCAGCAGGCCGCGCATCAGGGCGCGCACGAGCGTACGGAGCAAGCGGTAGCGCATCCCCTCCCCGACCCACAGCTCGCCCAATCCCGTGGGCGCGAGGACGATCGATTTCGTGCCGACCAGGCGCGCGGCGAGCCCGCCCAGCACGATCGACTTGAGCGCGATGCAATGGACGACGTCCGGCCGTTCCTCGCGCATGATCCGGACGAGCCGGCGTAGGGTGTCGGCGAGTTTGCGCGGATCGAGGCTTGCGCGCTCCGCCTCCAGCGGCAGGACGCGCAGCCCTTCGCGCGCAATCGCGTCGCCATGCGCGCGGATGCGCGTCGCGACCGCGACGTCGAAACCGGCGGCCTTCGCCGCGCGCGCCATCGGCAGGAAATGCGAAACGAAGAACCAGTCTTCGGTCACCACGAAGAGAAGCTTCGGCATGAAACGCGTGACCGGCGCCTGGCGCTTGACGGCGATTTGGATCGGCATGATTGCCGACCGCAGCAACCATAAAGCAGTTCAGCCCAAGGGAAAACCGTGCGCGATAAGCGGCTCGCCGCGCGAGCGCATCGCTGACGCCAGACAGAGGCAAAACGCCGTGCGTGCGCGGCGGACCAAGCGGATCGGCGGGGCGGGGTTATGTCCCGGCCGTGCGCTTGTGATGATTGTGCAGGAACTGCGCGAGCTCTTCGCGCAGGCCTTCGTCGCGCTCAGCCTCGTGGCCGAGCACGACCGCCCGCTCAAACAGATCATGTTGCACCTGCTGGGGCAGGTCGCTCCACCCGGTAATCACCGCATAACCGAGAATGCGCGAGAACCTGTCGACCTGCGGATTGCCCTCTGTCACCGGCTCCTCCTTCGCTGATCACGAGCGAGCTTGCCTCATCTGGTCTCGCGCCTACCAGAATGACGCAACGCAGGCCATTGTTCCGCTTCCGCCGCCGGCGCACGGCTGCCGCCGTCAGCCAAGCGGCGGCGCAGACGTCAGCCCGCAAAGCCGCCCGTATCGAGGAACGCCTGCTCGTCCGGGCTCGTCGTGCGCCCGAGCACCGCGTTGCGATGGGGAAAGCGGCCGAAGCGCCGGATGATGTCGGCATGGGTTTCCGCATGCAGCACGCCCTCCGGATCGTCCGCCTCGCGGCAGAGCGCGATGCAGCGCTCCTGATCGGCGATATCCTCCGAATGCATGTAGGGAAGATAGAAGAAGCGCCGCTCCGGGTTGGCGAAGGCGCGGTCGAACTGACGCGCGATCGCCCGCGCAGCCGCCGCGCGGGCGAGCCGATCGGCGGCGAAGGCGCGCGCCACGCCGCGGAACATGTTGCGCGGGAATTGGTCGAGGACGAGGACGAGAGCGAGCGCCCCCTCCGCGGTCTGTTCCCAATCCGACAATTCGCCGGCCGCGCCGCTTTCATAGGTCGCGCCATACCGGTTCAGGATCGCGGCGTCGATCTCGGCGTCACGCTTGAACCATCGGGCGGGACCGACTGTGCGCCAGAACGCGAGCACGCCTGCGGGGGTCACCACGCCCGGCATCGGATCATCGAACGCAGCGCTCACAGCCGCGCCTCGCCCGCCATGATGAGCGCGTAGAGCCCCGCATCGAGCGGCACGAAGTCTTTGGCCTCCGTCTCGTTGAAATAGAGCTGGTCCGTGGTCCGCGCCGGATCGAACCCGTCGGCCACCAGGTCGGCCTTTTTCAGCGCGTCCGCAGCGGCGGCCGCCGTCGATCTGTGGATGCGCAGGAATAGCGGGCGCGCATAACCCGGCAGATGCCGCGTCACATGCGCATGCAAGGCCGAGACATCGATCCAATCCGGGCAAATGACCGTCGCCGCCACGGCGCGCCCGACGCGCTCCGGAACGCGCAGTCCGTACACGATCGCTCCCTCGATCCCGGAGAAGGAGCACAGGGCCTGCTCGATTTCTTTGGTCGAGACGTTTTCGCCCTTCCAGCGAAACGTGTCGCCGATGCGGTCGACGAAATAGAAATAGCCGTCCGCATCCTGCGTCATCAGATCGCCGCTGCGAAACCAGGCGTCGCCCGGCCTGAACACATTGCGCAGGATTTCTTGTTCGGTGTCGGCTGCGTCGCGATAACCGCCGAAGCGGCTCGCGGGCAGATCCCGGCCCGTGAGAAGCTGGCCGATCGCCTCTCCGGGTTCGCCCGGCGGACATTGCATGCAGAGGCCGCGACTGTCGCGCAGCGGGATTTCCTGTTCCACGTCGTAGCGGATGATCGACGTTGAAAAGCGCCGTCGCATGAACCACGGCAGACGGCCGATCGACCCCTCCTTCTCCTCGAAATTGATCAGCATCACATTGCCTTTGGTCGCCCCATAGAACTCGAGGACATGCGGGATGCGGAATCGCGTCTTGAACTCGCGCCAGACATGCGGCCGCAAGCCGGCGCCACAGCACAGGCGCAGGTGATGCCGGGTCTCCTGCGGATGCGGCGGAGCGCGAAGAAGAGCCTGGGCTATTTCGCCGACATATTGCAGGATCGTGCAGTCGGTGCGCCGCACGTCGCGCCAGAAAGCGCGCGCAGAGAATTTCTCGCGGATGACGACGCTGCCGCCGCGCATGAGCAGCGGGCCGATCGCGAGCACGCCGCCCAGCATGTGATACATCGGCAGGCAGCCGAACATCCGATCGCTCGGCCGCGCGTCGAGAATGCCGGCAAACCCGAGAACCGCCAGCATCAGCCGGTGGTGATCGACAACGGCGGCTTTGGGCAGGCCGGTCGTGCCGGCGGTGTGGATGTAGAGCGCGGGATCGGAAAGCGTGACGCTGCGGATCTCGTTTCCGTCGAGCGGCGCGCCGTCGAGCCCATCGATGTCGTGGTCGATGCATGGAAGCCGGCTCGCGCCCTCTCCCTTCATCCACAGCCGCGGTTTCGTCTTGAGGAAGGGTTCGGCGCTGTCGAACTGGGAGGAAATCTCCGCCGCCACGATGACATGCTTCGGCGCGACACCGTCGATGCTGGCGGCGAGGCTCTGCCCGACGAGATTCGTATTGAGCAGCGCGACCACGCCGCCCACACGGGTGACGCCGAGCCAGATCGCCAAATACTCCGGCCGGTTCGGCATCAGGAGGCAGACGGTGTCGCCCTTGTCGAGACCCTGCGCCAAGGCCCAGCGCGCGTAGCGGTTCATGCGGTCGGCGAGATCGCGATAGGTGAAGCTTTCGCGCTCGGACAAGAGCGCCGGCCGATCGCCGTGCCGCCTGGCAAGCTTGTCGATCAGCGTGGGAAACACCCGTGTAGGCACCCCAGCGATCGGCTGCACCGCTCTCAGCGCGCGAAAATAACCACGCAGACTGACGAGGTCGGCCCTGGCCCTGTCGAGGAAGCGCATTCTGCCGCCCCTATCCGGATCGACATCCGCTACCGGTGGTCGGCGCCGCCAAACGGCGCCAGCGGATTGTCGACGAGCGCGCGGCGATCCGGCCGGTCGGGCGCGGCCGCCGACAGGAACGCCTGAAACAACTCTTTGATCTTGGGCGCTGCGGCGGCGCGAACGATGAACACGAGGCGCGTGCGCCGATCCTCGTCGGGCCAGCGCGGAAGCCGCGCGGGCGGATGCAGAAGATGCTGCACGCCGTGGATCACCAGCGGCGTGTCCGGCTCTTCGCTGATCTTGACCACGCCCTTGAGGCGCAGAAGGTCGGGACCGTGCACCGAGCGCAGCAATTCCAGGAACATGTCGAAGGCCGACGCAGGAAGCGCTGCTTCGGTGGCGAGGCTGAACGCGCGGATATCGTCGTCGTGCCGATTCACGTCGTGGGCATGGGCGTGA
>CAYGZV010000025.1:9698-26802 GCA_964354425.1 uncultured Rhodoplanes sp.
GCTGAACGCGCGGATATCGTCGTCGTGCCGATTCACGTCGTGGGCATGGGCGTGAAATTGCCCATGATCGTGTCCCGCATAGGCCTCCTCGGCAAGCCAACGCCGCACGTCCGCGCTCTTGGTCGCGGGATCGTAGAGGCCGCAGTCGAGCAGGCGGGCGGGGACCGCCTCGCCCCGCGCGGCATCGAGGCGCGGCGCGGCCGGATTGAGCGCGGAAAGGCGTGCGAGAAGCGCATCGAGCGCGGCCCGCTGATCGGCGGTCTCGATCAGATCGGTCTTCGTGAGCACCAGCCGGTCGGCGACGGCCGCCTGCTTCACCGATTCGGGATGCGCGTCGAGCGTCGCCATCGCGTTGACCGCATCGATGACGGTGACCACGCCGTCGAGGCGAAAGCGCAGGAGCAGATAGGGATGCACCATGGTCGTGTGCAGGACCGGCGCGGGATCGGCGAGCCCCGTCGTTTCCACGATGACGCGGCGAAACGCGGCGCGACCATTGTCGAGCTCGCGCAACAGCTTTTCGAGGGCGGTGACGAGGTCCCCGCGCATGGTGCAGCAGAGGCACCCGGTCGTCAGCATGATGAGGCCCTCGTCGCGCACCTGTTCGACCAGCAGATGGTCGAGGCCGATCTCGCCGAACTCGTTGATGAGGACGGCGGTGTCGGACAGCGCAGGATCGCTGACGAGCCGGTTGAGCAGCGTCGTCTTCCCCGCTCCGAGAAACCCGGTGAGCACGGTCAGAGGGATCGGCGCGACCGGCCCGAGGGGCGGGGCGCCGCCGGGAGCCGTCATTGCGCCAGCGGCTTGGCGGCCGTGACCGCGGGCTTTGCGGCGCTGACCGCGCGCTTCGGCTTGTTGGCGACCGGCCGCGGCCGCGGGGTCGGCACGCTTATTCCCGATCCGGTTCGTCCGGGCAAAGCGAGCAGGCCGACCGCCGGGGCGGGCTTGGCGCGAGTGGCGGCGGACGCCTTGGCGTCGGCCGGCGTCGCCGGGGCGGCGGCGAGCGCCGGGTCGCGCGGACGGCGCGGCGGTCCGACATAGACCTCGATGGGCGGGTTCATTGCGACCGTGTCGGCGACCAGGCTCGACGGTTTCGGTCCGATCGCCTTGGCGGTGGATAGGATCGACGCTAGGCTGCCCGGCGCGTCGCTCCCCGTCCCCGCCGAGGCGGACTCGTCTTCGTCGTCCGCCGCCTCCGCGGCCGGACGGCGGCGGTGCTTGCCGCACATCGCCTCGCGCAGATTGGGCGGGGCCGCATTGACCGGCTGGAGGCCGTCCACCGTGCCGAGCGACGGCATGAGCCAGGTGAGGCCCGCGCTGTTGAAGGCGTTCTCGAACATATAGGCCGCCTTGGCGGCGCGAACGGCCGAGGAGGGCGCGCCCAGGACAACCGCAATGAGCCGCCGGTTCTGCCGCGTCGCGCTCGCCACGACGTTGAATCCCGACGCGCAGATGAAGCCCGTCTTCATCCCGTCCGCCCCCGGATAGCGGACGATCAGCGAATTCGTGTTGCGCATGACGCGCTTGCCCATCCGGATGGCGTGGATATTCCAGTACCCGTCATATTCGGGGAACTCGGCGAGGAGCGCGCGGGCAAGGATCGCCATGTCGCGCGCCGAGGTGATCTGGTCGTCCGCCGGCAGTCCGTTCGGGTTGACCCAACTCGACTGGGTCATGCCGAGGCGGGCGGAAGCGCTGTTCATTTCATCGGCGAATCGCTCGACCGAACCGGAAACGCCCTCGGCGAGCACGACCGCCATGTCGTTTGCCGATTTGACCATCAGCATCTTGAGGGCATTGTCGACGGTGACGAGCGTCCCCGTCCGGAATCCCATTTTGGTCGGCTGCTGGGCCACCGCGTTGGGCGACACGGTGAAAACCGTATCGAGGGTGATGCGCCCATTCTTGATCGCCTTCAGCGTTACATAGGCCGTCATCAGCTTGGTGACCGAGGCCGGATACCAGGGATAGGTTGAATTCTCGGCCTTGAGCACTTTCCCGGTGTCGGCCTCGATCAGGAGCAACGCTTCGCCCGCGGCCCGCGCAGGCGCAACGCCGAGCCCGGAGGTGAGCGCGAATCCCAAGGCAAAGACCGTGGCGGCGAGCGGAGAGGAAGGGTGCATGGGTCCGGTTCCGTTGGTCATCACCGCACCCCTTTCGTTCTCGGGGCCGTCGGCCTCTATTTAACCCGAGCAGGGGTATGAAGGCAAAGCCTTCCCCCGCCGGGTCAGAATCGATCGAGGCATGCTGCGGGGGCAATTTGGCGGTGTTGCGACCGCTGGTCGCCGCCCTGCCGGGTAGCGGAGGCCGCCGCGGGCACAGGCCGCGCGCCTTAAGACGCCTCCGCATGACCTAGATCAAAATATCCCGCGCAATTTTTGGCACGGTTGCGCCTCGGTGCCTATACGGGCGCGTGCGGCAAGCCCGCGGGTGGGCTGACGGCGCGCTGAAAGGCGGACCCGGTATGATCAACATCCCCACCGAGCTTTTGCGTACATTGCTTGCAGTCGTGGACATGCGCAGCTTCACCAAGGCCGCGCGTGCGCTCGGCGTGACCCAGCCTGCGGTGAGCGCCCAGATCAAGCGGCTGCAATGCCTGCTCGGCTTCGACCTTTTCGACAAGAGCGCGCCGGGCGTGAGCGTGACCGAAAAAGGCAAACGGATCGTGTGCGAGGCGCGCCGTCTGCTCGCGATCAACGACCAGATCGTTTCGCTTGCGCATGCTCCGCAGGGTGTCCGCATGCTGCGCTTCGGACTGCCGGGCGACTTCATCGGCATGCCCCTGTGGCAGCGGCTGGTCGCCTTCCGAAACCGGTGGCCGGACATTCGGCTGAACATGAAGACGGGGTGCGCCTCCGCGCTGCTCGAGGATCTCCGCCAGGGCGATCTCGATATTGCGGTCGCCATGTCGAGCACGCGGCCGGACCAGGCGGTCGCTCACCACTGGCGCGACGATATGATGTGGATCCGCGGGGTGTCCACCGCGCTCGATCCGACGCAACCGCTCCGCCTGCTCACGCGCGGCGAGCATTGCATCTTCCACCGGCACATGGTCGCTGCGCTGGAAGCGGCCGCGCGCGACTACGAGATCGTGCTCACGTCGACGCAAGTGGACGACCTGACCCAGGCGGTGGCCGCCGGGCTCGGCGTGACGGCGCTGCCGCGCACGCTCGCGCTCTCCACCGGCGCGCTCGTGTGCGAGGACGACGCCCTGCCCAAGCTCGCCGAGATCGTATGCAGCGTCTGGGTGCGCAACGATGCGGAGCCCGGCGCGAGCGAGGACCTGGCCACGCTCCTCGCCGAGGCGCTGAGGCCTGCTCCCCAGATCCCGCTCGCGAACCGTAACGAGAAGATCGGGAGCGTGCAGACCGTGGCGCGGCGCGCCCCCGCGGCGTAATCGAAAGGCGCGGCTCGCGGGTTCCGGGCGGCCCCGGCGACAATCGCTACTGAGGCGCGCAGACAAGCACGAGCTTGCCGGAGGGGCCGCGCTTCGGCGGCGTATAGATGATCGCGCGGTCGGATTCGACGGTGAAAGTGCCGGCCGGGTTCAGCGCGAAGGCGTTCATCAGCCGCTCGTTCTGCTCGCAGCTCGCCGAGCAGGCCGCCTGTTGGCAGGTAAATTCAGCGAAGCGAACGCCCCCGCCGCCCCGGGCGGCCGGCCCTGCCGGTCCCGCGGGTCCGGGCGGTCCCGCCGGTCCCGGCGGCCCGGCATCGCCCTTTTCGCCCTTCTGTACCTCCTGGCCGCACCCGCCCGCCAAGAGCGACAACGTCATCAGCGAGAAGACAAGCCTGCGCATCGATCGCAACTCCAGCGCTCCTTCACCACAATCGAGCTGATCTGACCGTCAGAATCGTATTCCCCCCGCGCGCGCGGCGGATGCGACCCTTGTCGGTAGCAGAAGATCCCGCGAGTCGAAAGCGCGCCCAAGATATCCGAAGATATCGCCCACACATCGTTCGACAATCGCCTTGGTCGTCGGCCATCGCCCCCATTAGGATCGGACCGGCAAGGGAGGCAGCCCGCCATGACCAGCATCGAGACATCATCGACCGTCGAGACCGCGATCGACGGAGCGGTCGCCGTGATCGCGTTCAACCGACCGGAATCGCGCAACGCGGTTAACGAAACGTTGCGCGCCGACTTCATCGCGGCGCTTGCCCGCGTCGCCGACGACGACGCCGTTCGCGCCGTCGTGATCACCGGAAACGGCCCGGCTTTCTGCGCCGGGGGCGATATAGCCGCCATGCAGCAGAATTTGAGCGCGGCGCCCGGCGAACTTGCGTTCAACGGTTGGCGGCGGCAGCGGCGGCTGCATGAGGCGGTCGGCGCGCTGCACCGGCTGACCAAGCCGACCATCGCTGCGGTCAACGGACCGGCGATCGGGCTCGGCTGCGACCTCGCGCTGTGCTGCGATTTCATCATTGCCGCGGAGCGTGCGAGCTTCGCCATGAGCTTCATCCTGCGCGGCCTCGTTCCGGACGGCGGCGGCCTTTACTTCCTGCCGCGCCGGGTCGGGCTTGCGCGGGCGAAGGAACTGATCTTCACCGGACGCCGGGTCGAGCCGCCGGAAGCGCTCGCGATCGGAATGGTCGACCGGGTGACGCGCTCGGATGCGCTGGTCGCCGAGGCGCGCGCCTGGGCGGCCGAGCTCAGCCACGGCCCGAGCGCGGCGCTCGCGCTCACCAAGGAAATCCTCAACAGGACGTTCGAACTCTCCGACGAAGAGGTGTTCGCGCTCGGTCGGCAGGCGCAGGCGATCTGCTATTCGACGGACGCACACCGCGACGCGGTGGCGGCCTTTCTCGCCAAGACGCAGCGTTAGGCGCCCCGCTGGTGAACCCTGCCGGCGCGTGCTCGGGCCGCCGGTTTTCGCCCCTGCGCGTTAGCATGGTATGAGGCGGCTGCTGCGTGTCCGCGCGGCCGCCGGGGCCACCGAAACGGGCGAGAGCGATGAAATTTGCGACCTTCGTCGGATTCAACAAGCGGCCGCAGCTCGGCGTCGTCGACGTCGAGCAGCGCATGGTGCTCAGTCTCGCGGCGGCCTACGAGCAGACGCATGGCCGCGCCCATCCCGACTTCGCCGACATGCTGTCGCTGATCGACGCCGCCGGTCCCGGTCTCGAACGCGCCGCCGAGCTGGCGCGAAAATGGCCGCTCGACGCCTCCGAAGACCTCGATCAGGTGAAGCTGCGCGCGCCGCTGCCCATCCCGCGCCAGATTCGCGACTGCATGGCCTTTGAAGAGCATGTGCGCAACAGCCGCGCCCAGGTCGAACAGCGCACCGGCCGGCCGCAACGCGTGCCGGAGGTGTGGTACAAGCGGCCGGTCTATTTCAAATGCAACCGCTTCAACGTGATCGGCCACGACGCCGACGTGATCTGGCCGTCCTATTCGGACTGGATGGACTACGAGCTGGAGCTTGCCTGCGTGATCGGCCGGACGGGCAAGGACATTTCCCGCGCGAACGCCCCCGCTCACGTGTTCGGCTTCACCATTTTCAACGATTTCAGCGCGCGCGACGTGCAGTTCGAAGAGATGAAAGCGGGACTCGGCCCCGCCAAGGGCAAGGACTTCGACACCGGAAACGTGTTCGGCCCGTGGATCGTGACGCTCGACGAACTGGGCGACCCGCACGCGCTTTCCATGGAGGCGCGCGTCAATGGCGAGCGCTGGGGCGGTGGAAATTCGCGCGCAATGCACCATAGTTTCTGGGACATCATCGCCTATGTGTCGCAGGCCGAGACGCTGTTCGCGGGCGAGATCATCGGCTCGGGAACGGTCGGAACGGGCTCGGCGCACGAACTCGGACGCACGCTTGCGCCGAACGACGTGATCGAACTCGAGGTCGAGAAGATCGGCGTTCTGCGCAATCGTATCGTCAAGCCGTAGGTCCGCGTTTCGCGAGGGGAGAGGCCGCCGGCCCGATGCCGGCAACACGCATGCAAGGCCCCGCTCATGACGCTGCGACTTCAGCTTGTTCTCGCCCTCCCGGCGGTTTTCCTCGTGATTTCTCATGCCGGCGCTCAGACGCCGGCGCCGGCCGGCGCCGATGGCGTGCGGACGGGGCCCGCCGCCTATGGCGACTGGCGCACCGATGCGCCCGGCGTTCGCCGCCTCATCCGACCGAATGACCTGCCGGCGCCGGGAGCGTCCGCGAGCGCGACCGCGCGCGTGGTGGCGCGGCCGGCCGGCGCCGAGCTGAAGGCGCCGCCCGGATTCAAGGTCGAGCCGTTCGCGCGCGGCCTGCGCGATCCGCGGCAGCTTCGCGTCGCCCCGAACGGCGATGTGTTCGTCGCCGAAAGCGGCGCCGGGCGCATTCGCGTGCTGCGTCCGAACGCGGCGGGCACGGGCGCAAGCGCCAGCGAAGTGTTTGCGGCTGATCTCGATTATCCGTTCGGGGTCGCGTTCTATCCGCCCGGCGACAACCCGGAATGGGTTTATGTCGGCAACACCGATTCGGTCGTTCGCTTTCCCTATCGCAGCGGCGATCTGAAGGCGCGGGGGCCCGCGCAGACGGTGGTCGCGCAATTGCCGACCGGCGGACACGCGACGCGGGACGTGGTGTTCTCGCCCGACGGCGCGCGGATGTTCGTCTCGGTCGGTTCGCTCTCGAACGTGTCGCAGGGCGGCGGCCGCCTCGGCGACCTTGCGCGGCGTCAGTGGGAGGCCGAGCGCGGCGCAGGCGCCGCCTGGGGCAGCGAGACCGATCGCGCGGCCGTTCTCGCATTCGATCCGCAGGGCGGGAACCGGCGCGTCTATGCGAGCGGCGTGCGCAATTGCGTCGGAATGGCGATCGAGCCTGCGACCGGCGACCTGTGGTGTTCGACCAACGAACGCGACGGGCTCGGCGACAATCTGCCGCCGGACTATGTCTCGCGCATCCGCGAGGGCGCGTTCTACGGCTGGCCCTGGTACTATATTGGCGCCAATGAGGACCCGCGGCATCGCGGCGCCCGCCCCGACCTTGCCGACAAGGTCACCGTCCCGGACACGCTGATCCAGCCGCATTCCGCCCCGCTCGGCATGGCCTTCTCGACCGGCGCGCAGTTCCCCGCCGAGTATCGCGGCCAGGCCTTCGCCGCCCTGCACGGCTCCTGGAACCGGGCCAAGCGCACCGGCTACAAAATCGTGCGCGTCGTCCTGCGCGACGGCGCGCCGACCGGCGAATACGAGGATTTCGTCACCGGCTTCGTCCTCGACGATGCCCGGGTCTGGGGCCGGCCGGTGGGGGTCGCCATTGCCAAGGACGGTTCCATGCTGTTTACCGAGGATGGCAACGGCACGATCTGGCGCGTGTCCTATGCCGGGGCCGGCGCAGCGCAGTAGGGTTGCTGCCGGGCGGACCGGCTCGAAGGACAGGCGATCAGACAAGGCAAAAGGGCGGGTTGCTCGTCGCCGGAAGCGGCGCCCTTCGAGGAGGCGTGCAGCCGCGAGCGGCGACGCGCAGGCTCGCTTCGGGAAACGGTCATGACTGATCTGATTTCCGTGATCGTTGCGACCTACAACCGGCCGGACGCGCTCGACGCCGTGCTGCGCGGCCTGTCGCGCCAGAGCGACCGCAATTTCGAGATTGTGATCGCCGACGACGGCTCCGGGCCGGAGACGGCGCGGGTGATCGCGGGGTGGGCCGCGGCGACGGATGTGCCGCTCGCCCATGCCTGGCAGGAGGACACCGGCTTTCGTCTCGCGGAGATCCGCAACCGGGCGATTTTGCAGAGCCGCGGCGCCTATTGCATCTTTCTCGACGGCGACTGCATTCCGCGCCCGGATTTCGTCGCCGCCCATCGGCGGCTTGCCGAACCCGGCTGGTTCATCGTCGGCAACCGCGCGCTTCTGTCGCGCGCGCTCACCGAGCGCGTGCTCGCCGCCGGCATCGAGCCGGAGAACTGGGGACTTGCCGACATTCTGCGCCAGCGCCTCACCGGCGGCATCAACCGGATCGCCGCGCTCGTCACCTTTCCCCTGGGCGCGCTGCGCAGGGTGAATGCCGCTCGCTGGCAGGGCGCGCGCGGCGGCAATCTCGCGATCTTCCGCAGCGACATCGACCGCGTCGACGGGTTCGATTCCGCCTTCAGCGGCTGGGGCCGCGAGGACTCCGACATCATCGTGCGGCTCGTCCGCGCCGGCATCCGCCGCAAGGACGGTCGTTTCGCGACCGGCGTCCTGCATCTATGGCATCCGGAAAACGACCGCTCGTCTTTGCCTGACAACCAAGACCGGCTTGACGAGGTGATCGGCGCGACCCGCACGCGCGCCCTGTGCGGGCTGTCGAGCCTCACGCCCGATCGAGAGCGGGTCAGGCTATGATGCGAGCCCTGAACACCCCGTCGTTCGCGCGCACGTTCCAGCGCGGACGCTTGCAGGCGCTCGCGGACGGACTGGCCGTCGCCGTCGCCGTGTCGCTTCCGTGGTCGACGTCGGCGACCGGCATTCTGATCGCGCTGTGGCTGATCGCGCTCTTGCCGACGCTCGAGCTCGCCGCGGTCCGCCGCGAGCTTGCGACGCCGGCCGGCGGATTGCCGGTGGCGCTGTGCGCGCTCGCCGTGCTCGGGCTTGCATGGACCGATGCGAGCTGGGCGGAGCGTTTCGAGGGGCTCGGCGGCTATGTCAAGCTGCTGACGATTCCGTTGCTGTTCGTCCAGTTCCGTCGCTCCGACCGCGGCTGGGAGGTGCTCGCCGGCTATCTCGTCTCAGTGCTCGTGCTCCTCGCAGTGTCATGGACGCTGACGATCTGGCCGCAACTGTCCTGGCGCAACTATCCGCTGCCCGGCATTCCGGCCAAGGACTACATCGCGCAGAGCGGGGAGTTCGTCATCGTCGCCTTCGTTCTGCTCCTGCTGGCAGGGGAGATGGCGAAGACGGGCCGGCACATGCTCGCGGCGCTGTCGGTCGCGACTACGATCGCCCTGCTCGCGAATGTCGCTTTCGTGGCCACGAGCCGCACCGCGCTCGTGGTCATTCCGGTTCTGCTGGTGATCCTGGGCGTAGGGCGGGCCGGCTGGAAGATGGGCGCAGCGCTCATGTTCGCGGGCGTCGTGCTTGCCGGGATCGCCTGGAGCTCCTCCGCCTTTCTGCGCGACCGCGTGCTGGTCGTCGGCGCCGATATCGGTCAGTATCGCGCCGGCCAGGTGCTGACGTCGAGCGGCTTGCGGATGGCGTTCTGGCAGCGATCGATCGGCCTGGTCGAACAGGCGCCCCTACTGGGGCATGGAACGGCCGCCATCACCGACGCATTCCGGCGGTCCGCGGTCGGCACGGACGGCGCGGAAGCGATCGTGACGGCCAACCCGCACAACCAGGTCTTCGCGGTCGCCATCCAGCTCGGGCTCGTGGGCACGGGCCTTCTGATCGCCATGTGGATCGCGCATCTGTTCCTGTTTCGCGGCGGCGGTCTCGCCGGCTGGATCGGGCTCGTCCTGGTCGTGCAGAACATCGTGTCGTCGCTGTTCAACTCGCATCTGTTCGACTTCACCCAGGGCTGGACCTATGCGATCGGCGTCGGCGTGCTGGGCGGCCTCGTGATGCGCGGTTCGGACTCGCCGGACGCGCTCGCCCCCGCGTCGCCTTCATGAACCGCCTCGACCTTCCGCCGCGCCCGCGCATCCTCGTGGTCGTGCTGCGCCGGCTGGGCGACGTCCTGCTCGCGACGCCGCTGATGCGCAGCCTCCGGCGCGCCTGGCCCGACGCGTGGATCGAGGCGCTCGTCTTTGCCGGCACCGAGGGCATTCTCGCCGGCAATCCCGATCTCGACGGCGTCGTCGTGATGCCGGCGCGGCCGAATTTCGCGCAGAGCCTCACCCTCGCTGCGCGGCTGTTTCGCCGCTACGACCTCGCCGTATCGACCCAGACTGGAGACCGGCCGACCTATTTCGCGATGCTGGCCGGACGCCGGCGCGTTGCGCCGGTGGCCGAGCGCCTGGGCGCGCCGCTGCTTCGCGCCGCCCTCACCCGCAGCGTCCCGGTCGCCGAGGGCGTTCATCGCGTCGAGGACGTGCTGCGGCTTGCCGATGCGCTCGGCGTTCCGCGGATCGCCGAACTCGTCTGCCCGGCCGGCGGGAGCGACGCCGCGCGCCCGGAGGTTCCCTACGCCGTCATCCACGCCGCCCCCATGTTCCGCTACAAGCGGTGGAACACCGCCGGCTGGCGCGCGCTCGCGCGCGAACTCGCCGCGCGCGGGCTGGCCGTGGTCGCGACCGGCGGCCCTTCGGAGGCCGATCGCCGCTATCTCGACGACATCTGGTCGGGACTTCCCGCGGTGCGCCGGCGTGACGGCGTGCTGACATTTCCGGACCTTGCCGCGCTGATTGCTGGCGCCCGAATCTATGTGGGGCCCGACACCTCGGTCACCCATCTCGCCGCCGCCACCGGCTGTCCCACCGTCGCGCTGCTCGGTCCGACCGATCCGCGCATCTGGGGACCGTGGCCGGTCGGCGGCCTGCCCATGCCGTGGGAGATGTCGGGAACGATCCAGCGTCGCGGCAATGTGTGGATCGTGCAGAACCCGCAGCCCTGCCTGCCCTGTCAGCTCGAAGGCTGCGAACGCCACATCAGCAGCATCAGTCGGTGCCTCGACGAACTTCCGATCGGCGCCGTCATGCCCGCGGTCGACTCAGCGCTTGCCGTGCGAACGGAGGCGGGGAGCGTGAGCGCTGGCGCGAAGTCCGCTTAGCGGCTGACCCGCAGGCCGGCCTCGCCCTCTTCGCCCTCGATCGCGCCTTCGGCCTCGCTCACGCGCTGATCCATGCGCTTGAGCGCGGCCTTGAGGACGCCGAGCGCGTCGTAGAGCGTCTCGAGCTCGTCGCGACTGAGTTCCTGCATGAGGTCCTTCAGCCACTTGTCATGGACCGGAAGAATTTCGTCCAACAGCTTCCGCCCGGACGAGGTGAGAAACACATATTGAATCCGGCCGTCCGCATCGTCGCGCCGCCGCTCGATCAGCTCGACCGCTTCGAGGCGCGCGACGATGTCGGTGATGTTTCCCTTGGTGACCAGCAGTTTCCGCGAGAGCTCGCCGAGCGAGGGGCCGAGCGGCGGGCGCGCGACCTGCGCCAGCAGATCGAAGCGCGGCATCGTGAGCGCAAACGCATCCTTCAGATTGTGCCGCAGATGGCGAAGGATGATGTTGGTGCAGCTCAACAGCCGCAACCACACCCCGGTCTCGATCGAACCGGCCCTGCGCGCGCGTTCCTTCCTGACCATCCGTGTCTTCCCAAGCCGGCGGCGACGCTTGTGCGTGAATGCGCCACCGCGGCTGCGCAAACGCCTCGTTGCATTCGCTGCTTATCGCCCGACCTGCGCGACGCGCCCCCGCCGGACTCTGTAGAGGATTCCGGGACGATAGAGCAAATCCCAAGCGCGTCGAGACACAATCCGCTGTGTTCCCTACGCGGCTCGACCGTCCGGCGCGGCGACCGCATCCTTCGGTTTGATCGGAATCAAGGAGCCGCCGGCGCAAAGCGCCTATAAAGTTCAAGTTTGAACAATCGGCCCGCTGCCCGCACCCGGACGCGTGGATGCCGAAAACGTCGTGCGCGCATGCGTACAGACGGAGGGAGCGCCGTGATGCTCGAAGGCTGCAGGGCCTGGCCGGAGGAGTTTGCGCGCCTCTACCGCGAGAAGGGCTATTGGGAGGACATCACGCTCTGGCAGATGCTGGAGCGCGTGATTGCACGCGCGCCGGACAAGATCGCGATCGTCTGCCAAGATCGCCGGACGAGCTATCGCGAGCTCGGCGAGCGGATCGGCCGCGTGGCGGGCGGCCTCGCCGCCGCGGGCCTTCTCCCGCGCGACCGCGTGGTGATGCAACTCCCGAACGGGCTCGACCTCGTCGTCACCTTCTTCGCCCTCTTGCGCATCGGCGTCATTCCCGTGCTGGCGCTGCCGGCGCACCGCGCCGACGAGGTCGCCTATTTCGTCAAGCATGCCGATGCCGCGGCCTATTTCGGGCCCGATCGCTTGCGCGATTTCGACTATCGCCCGATGGCCGCCGACATCGCGCGCCGATCGCCATCGCTGCGCCAGACCTTCATCGCCGGCGAGCCGTGGCCCGGACAGGTCTCGCTTGCGGACATGGCTCGTCCCGGCGGCGTCGCGGAAGGCGAAATCGACGCGCTGGCGCCGCCCGCCGACGACGTCGCGCTGATGCTCTTGTCGGGCGGAACCACCGGGGTCCCCAAGCTCATTCCGCGCACCCACAACGACTATGTCTACAATTTCCGGCAATGCGGACGCATTGCCGGCTTCGGCGCGGAGACGGTCTTCCTCGCCGTGCTGCCTATGTCGCATAATTACACGCTCGGCTGCCCCGGCGTGCTCGGCGCGCTCGCGGCGGGGGGCACGGCGGTGATCGCGCCGGATGCGAGCGCCGAGACGGTCTTCCCCCTGATCGGGCGCGAGCGCGTGACGGTGATCTCGGGAGCGATGCCGCTGGTGGTGAACTGGCTCGCCGGCGACGCGCCGGAACGGCACGATCTGAGTTCGCTCGAGGTGTTCATGAGCGGGGGCGCCAAGCTCGCGCCGGAGCTGCGCGCGCGCGTCGAGCGGCGCTTGAACTGCATTTATCAGGAAAGCTTCGGGACGGGCGAAGGGCTCATCAGCATGACCCGCCTCGACGATCCCAAGGAAATCCGCATGACAAGCTCCGGCCGCCCGGTGTCGCCGGGCGACGAGATCAAGGTGATCGACGAACAGGGGCGCGAACTGCCCGACGGCGCGGTCGGCGAACTCGTCTGCCGCGGCCCCTACACCATCCGCGGCTACTACCGCGCGCCGACGGCGACCGCGGCCGCGTTCACGGCGGACGGCTTCTACCGCATGGGCGACGCCGTGCGAAAAATCGGCGACAATCTGTATGTCGAAGGCCGGCTCAAGGACCTGATTAATCGCGGCGGGGAAAAGATCAGCTGCGAGGAGGTCGAGAATCACCTGCTCGCCCACCCGCGGATCAAGAGCGCCTGCGTCGTCGCCATGCCCGATCCGATCTATGGCGAGAAGGCCTGCGCCTTCGTCATGCCGGCCGGCGAGGCCGACATCACGCTCGACGAGATCAAGTCGTTCCTGCTCGGCCGCGAGATCGCCAAGTTCAAAATGCCGGAACGGGTGGAGGTCGTTTGCTCCTTTCCCACGAGCCCGGCCGGCAAGATTCTCCGGCGCGAATTGCGCCGCATGATCGAGGCCAAATTGAGCGCCGAGCGCAGCGCCGCCGCGATGGGCGTCCCGTCCTCGGACGCCGGCGGCAAAGGGGAGATCGCGACGTGACCGAGCCGACAATTGCCGACGAGCCGACGGGCGTCGCGCCGCTGCGCGGCCAGCATGCGGTGGTGACCGGCGCTTCGCGCGGGATCGGCGCCGCGATCGCAGCAGCGCTGGCGCGGCGCGGCGCCGACGTCACGCTGATGGCGCGCAGCGAGGCCTCGCTCGCCGATCAGGTCGCGCGGCTGCAGGAAGCGCATTCCGGCCGCGCGCAGGCCGCGCCGATCGACGTGACGGACGAAGCGCGCGTGGGCGCAGCCTTCGCCAAGGCGGTCGAGGGTTTCGGGCCGGTGCAGATTCTCGTCAACAATGCGGGCATCGCGGAAGCGGCGCCCTTCGGCAAGACCGACCGCGCCTTCTGGCAGCGCCTCATCGATGTCGATCTCACCGGGCCTTATCTGTGCATCCGCCAGGTGCTCCTGCCGATGGTGAAGGCGGGGCGCGGCCGCATCGTCAATGTCGCGTCCACCGCCGGGCATACCGGCTATCCCTATGTCACCGCCTATTGCGCCGCGAAGCACGGGCTGATCGGGCTCACGCGCTCGCTCGCGCGCGAGATCGCCCGCAGCGGCGTCACCGTCAACGCGGTCTGTCCCGGCTACACCGAGACCGACATCGTCGCGACGACGATCGCCAACATCGTCAACAAGACCGGGCGCACGCGCGAACAGGCCATCCAAGAGCTTGTCGCGCATAATCCGCAAGGACGCCTGATCAAGCCCGAGGAGGTCGCGGAGACGGTCGGCTGGCTTTGCCTGCCGGCCGCCGCCTCGATCAACGGCCAGAGCATCATGGTCGACGGCGGCGAGGTGATGTAGCCGGCCCGCCTGAACGCGCGCGCCATGCGCGGCGGAATCGAAACACCGGATCGCGGGAGCAAGGGAATGAGGCTGTTCGAACCGCTCGACATCAAGGGGATGGTCCTGCCGAACCGAATCATGGTTCCGGCCATGGTGACGCGGCTGTCGGGCGAAGACGGCTTCGTCAACGAGCCCATCATCGACCGCTATGTGCGCTACGCCGAGGGCGGCGTCGGGCTGATCGTGGTCGAGGCGATGGCGATCCACCAGGCGAAGTCCGGCCCGCTCCTGCGCATCAGCGACAATGCCTATGTTCCCGGGCTCGCCGACCTCGTGCGCCGCATCCACGATGTCTCCGACTCCAAGGTCGTGCCGCAGATCATCCATTTCCTCAAAGTGGCGAAGTCCGGCTGGCGGCAGACCGTCGACATGCTCTCGCTCGCCGACATCGACCAGATCGTCGAGGAGTTCGGCGACGCGGTGGCGCGCGCGCGCGAGGCGGGCTTCGACGGTGCGGAGCTGCATTCCGCGCACGCCTATACGCTCGCCTCCTTCGTGTCGCGCGTGAATCCGCGCCAGGACGATTACGGCGGAACGCTCGAAGGCCGTCTGCGGCTGATCGGCCGGGTGATGGAGACGATCGCGCGCAAGGTCGGCAAGGACTTTCCGGTCGGGGTGCGCTTCCTCGCCGATGAGTTCATCAAGGATGGCTTCACCGTCAATGACGCGAAGCTGATCGCGCTCAGGCTGGCGGAACTCGGCGCGGCCTATCTGTCGCTGTCGGTCGGCGGCAAGTTCGAGGATGCGATCCACGCGCCGGGCCAGGTCCCCTACCCTTACACCGGCTATTCGGGCGACCGCTGCATGCCCGGCGCCTGGTATCCGAATGTGCCGCACGCGCATTTCTCGGCGGAGATCAAAGCCTATGTGAAGGCGCATGGCTACGACACGCCGGTCGCGACCACCGGCAAGATCTCCGACCCGGACGACGCCGAGCGCCTGCTCGCCGAAGGCAAGGTCGACATCATCGGCATCGCGCGCGGCCTGCTCGCCGACCCCGACTGGCCGAAAAAGGTGCGCGCCGACGAGCGCGACCGCATCGTCCGCTGCGACTATTGCAATGTGTGCAAGCATCTCGACGGCACCCATACGCGGGTGATCTGCAGCCTGTGGCCGCAGGGCTCGCTGCAGGCGCCGCCCGACGACCGCGCCGCGGGCGCGCCGGACTGGGGAGCGGCCGGGGCCGAGCTGAAGGCGACGGTCGGCAACAATGGCGCGGTGCTGCTGCGCTGGAAAAAGGCGGCGGGCGCCGCGCGCTACGACGTCCACCGCTGCGACGATCGAGGCAATGTCAGCTTCGAGGATGCGGTCAAGGTCACGCGCTGGGAGGACGAGAACCTGCTCGCCGGCCGGCGCTATCGCTATTACGTGCGCGCCTATGCGGCGAGCGGACAAGGCGGCGCGCCCTCGAACAGCGTGTTCGTCGATCTCCCCGCGCCGGACTATCTCGCCAACAGGATCGGCGCGCAGCCAGCGTCGGTGTGATTGAGCAAGCTTGGCCCCACTATGTCAGCGTGAACTTTACCTCTCCCCGGGGGAGAGGTCGGCGAGCATCGAGTGGAACGAGATGCGCCGCCGGGTGAGGGGGCCATGGATTTGTCGCTGGTATCCCCCTCACCCGGATGACATCGCTTCGCTCGTCGCCGACCTCTCCCCGCCGGGGGGAGGTGAAGGCGCTGACCCCAGCGGCGTCGTGGTGGGGCGGGCTCGAACTCAATGCCCCGGCAGCACGAGGACCTTCGGCTTGCCGGGCAGCGTCGCCTTGGACAGCACCACGGAGGGCGTGTCGGCGATCTCGACGTCGTAGTCGCTGCGCGCACGGTCGAGAAAGCGGTTCAGCGTGTAGCTGCTGAAATAGTGCATCGGAATCACCAGCGGCGCCTTGAGCGCCTGCAGCACCTCCAGCATGCCCTCCGTGTCGAGCGTGTAGGTCCCGTCGACCGGCGCCAGCACGACGTCGACGCGCCCGATCTCGTCAAGCTGCTGCTGCGTCAGCGCGTGATGCAGGTGGCCGAGATGGGCGATGCACAGCGCGGCCGCCTCGAAAATGAAGATCGAGTTGCCGTGGCGCTCGGCGCCGCCCTCGCCCCAGGTGCGGATATTGGTCGCGACGCTGCGCACCCGCACATCGCCGAGAACGTGGTCGTGCGCGGCCGGCTTGCCGTCGTCGCTCCAGCCGCGCAGGACAAGCTTGATGCCGGGATCCGGGTTGAGGCTGTAATGGGTCGAATGCGCCTTGTTCATCGTGACGATGTCGGGGACGACCGGCGGCCTGACATAGTCGTTGTAGTCGGTGGCGACGCGCACGAGCTGCGGGCTCTCGAGCAGGAAGGTCGAGTGGCCGACATAGGTCAGGCGCACCTGATCGGCGGCGAGCGCGGCCTGGCGGAAGGCCGCCGGAACGGCGCGCTTCGGCGCGGACGAGACGAGGCCGGGGCAGGACTCGGTCATCTCCGGCTTCGGCGCAGGCGGCGTCGGCGCGGACGGCTGCGCAAAGGCGAGCCCCGTCCGTGCGAGGACGAGCCCGGTCACGGCGGCGAACACATATTGCCTAGAGGCGGGCGTCACGGGCGCTCCATGCCGTTCGTCATCGACCCACGATAACGCACCGCAGCGGGCAGCGCCTCGCCCGCACGAACACAAATCGATGATCGATCGGTTATGACGGGCGTCTCAATCAGCGGCGCGTCAAACGCGGGCGCGTCTCACCCAGACCGACACTCGCCGACAATCATGATATAGAGGTTGCCTCGTGGATACCGCTGCAAAAATTAGACTCGTCCGCGGCGAACGCCAGTTATTCCCGCGGCGACCGGCAAACACAAAGCGGCCGTGTGTTGGGCAGACCCAACGGCCGCCTGAAAGCAACGGCTAAAGACGGTGGGTTCCTGCGGTCAGGCGGCCATCATCTGCTTCGTCACGCCGACGAGTTCCTTAACCGCGGCGACCGAGTGGTCGAACATCTTGCGTTCATCGGCGTTCAGCTGGATTT
>CAYGZV010000026.1:0-3966 GCA_964354425.1 uncultured Rhodoplanes sp.
CCGGGTTGCTGCGCCCCGCCCCTCTGTGGAATGGTGGAGACGAGAAGGGTCCGGACCGAGGTTCCCGCGATGCGCAAGCTCGCCTTTGCCGTCGTCTTGTCGCTGCCGCTGATGACCGGCCCTGGCGGAGCCGGCGTTCTCGATACGTTGCAGTTCGAAGGCAACGACACCGGCGGAATCATCGCCTGGTCGCCCCAGGTCGATCTCATTTACCACCAGATCGCCGACATTCATTGCGCCGGCTACAACAAGGTCGCCCAGATCACGAGCGCTCATCGCTGGTTCGGGGACTACATCGCTTTCCGCTGTCATTTCCCCCGAGGCTATGATCCGCGCAAATGGAAGCTGTATGGCCCGCCCGTGCAGGTTCTCAATTAGCGAACGCGCCGCTCGCCAGCCGTGTCGATCGCCGGCTGCTATTGCTCGGATGGCGCCGTGACCGGTGCGCAGTTGCGCCGACCCTGCGCGGCGCAGTCGTCCAACCGCCGCTGCTCGAGGAGAGCGTCGACCAGCCAGATGCCGATGCCGATGACGGCGGCGACGAACATGCCGATGACGATATTGTTGGTTCGGCGGTCGCTCTCGTCCTCCTCGTCGTCGTCGCGTGGAGCCTTATCGGACATGCCCTGCAACTCCGACGCGATGCGATCGACGACGCGCAATCCGTTAACGGCAAAACGGCGGGCGGCTACAGCGCGATGAATTGGCTTCGAATCGACCAACTCCCGGCGTCGTCGCCCGCGTAAGCGGGCGATCCAGTAAACACACTGCTTTTCGGTGATGACTGGATGCCCCGCCTGCGCGGGGCATGACCACTGAGGGTGGGATGATCCAAGGCAAAATCATCGCGCTCTAGGGTCCCATCGTCTCCTTCACCGCCGCCACCAACTGCTTGAGGGTGAACGGCTTGGCGAGGAACGCAAACTGGCCGCCCTCTGGCAGGTTCTTGGCGAACGCTTCCTCCGCATAGCCGGATACGAAGATGATTTTCAAGGTGGGATCGCGGCGGCGCAGTTCCTTGAGCAGCGTCGGTCCGTCCATTTCCGGCATGACCACATCGGACACCACGAGGTCGACGCGCTGGCCCGCCTCGATCAGCGCGAGCGCTTCGACGCCGTTGCTCGCCTCACGCACGGTGTAACCGCGTGAGGTCAGCCCGCGCGCATTGAGGCCGCGGAGCCCTTCTTCATCCTCGACCAGCAGCACCGTGCCCTGCCCGGTATGGTCGGCCGGCGGGGCCTTCGCCGAATCGGCGGCGGAGTGCGCCGCGGCTGCGGCGATCTCCTCGGCCGTCGGCACATGGCGGGGCAGGAAGATGCGGAACGCGGTGCCCTCGCCCTCTTTCGAATCGGGATAGACGAAGCCTCCGGTCTGATTGATGATGCCGTAGACGGTCGAAAGCCCGAGGCCCGTCCCCATCCCGACCTCCTTGGTCGAGAAGAACGGCTCGAATATCCGGTCGATGATCTCCGGCGGAATGCCGGTGCCGGTGTCGGTGACTTCGATCAGCACATAGTCGCCCGCCGGCATGCCCTTGTAGGCGAGCGCGCGGCTCTCGTCCTCGCCGACATTCGTGGTGCGCAGCGTCAGCCGGCCGCCGTCCGGCATGGCGTCGCGCGCATTGACCGCAAGATTGACGATCACCTGCTCGAACTGGGAGAGGTCCGCCTTGACCGGCCACAGGCCGCGCCCGGGCTTGACCTCGAGGCTGACCTTCTCGCCAATCAGCCGCTTGAGCAGCATCGATATGTCGGACAAGGCTTCGTCGAGATCGAGCACCTGCGGACGCAGCGTCTGGCGGCGCGAAAAGGCGAGCAGCTGGCGCACCAGCGCGGCGGCGCGGTTCGCATTCTGCTTGATCTGCATGATGTCCTGGAAGGACGGGTCGGTCGGCTTGTGAGCGTTGAGCAGAAAGTCGGTCGCCATCATGATGGCGGACAGCACATTGTTGAAGTCGTGCGCGATGCCGCCGGCGAGCTTGCCGACCGAATCCATTTTCTGCGCCTGATCTACCTGCTTCTGCAGCGCGCGCTGCTCGGTCGTCTCCAGCGCGTAGACGATGGCGCGCTCCTGATCGATCTCGTCCTCGACGGCGGTCACGTAGAAGCGAGCCCAACGCTCGCTCTCGCCGGCGAGCGCGGCGTCGACCGGCAGCACGTCGCCCTGCCCGCTCGCCGCCTTGGCGATCGCCGCCTCGACCGCCGGGCGGTCGCGCTCGGCGACGATGGCGAGGATGGAGCGACCTTCCGGCGGCGTCTCCTCGCCCTTGAGCACGCCCTGAAACATGCGCGCCAACAGCGCATTGTTGCGGGCGATGCGCCCCGCCCGATCGACCGTCGCAATCGCCATCGGCGTATTGTGGAAGAATCGCATGAACTGCACTTCGGCGGCGCGCTGCGGGTCGTTCCCGTCGTTGCGCGCGCGGTTGAGCACGAGCGTGCGCGACGGCCCGGGCGCGCCGTCCGCCGCGAAGGCGACCCGGTGATAGAGCCGCGCCGGCAGCGTCTTGCCGCCGCGCGTCCGCAGGTCGATGTCGAGCACCTCGGTCTTGACCTCGCCGGGACGCCCGACCGGGGCGAGCAGCGCGGCGCCGTCGCCGGGAAGAATGTCGGCTAGTTTCAGGCCGCCCGAGCCCACTTCGGTGAGATCGTAATCGAGCCAGCCTGCGAGCGTCGCATTGACGTAGCCGATCTGCCCCAAACCATCGACCGAGAAGAACCCGGCCGGCGCATGGTCGAGAAAGTCGATCGCGTCCTGCAGCTCCTGAAAAACGTTCTCCTGCCGCTCCCGCTCGGGCGTGACGTCGGCCGCGGTCCACACGGCGTGATGGGCGTCGGCGTCCCCCATACCGAGCGGACGGACGCGCAGCTGCAGCCAGCGCGCAGGCTGGCCCGCGACCGCGCTGACGCGCACCTCCTCCTGTAAGCGCCGCCCCTCGCGCGCCGCCTTGAGCAGGCGGTAGACCGCCTCCGATACGTCCGGGTCGCCGATAAAGGCGCGCTCGACCGGCCGGACATCGTTCAGGTCGTCCGCCTCGACGAGACGGCAGTAAGCGGCGTTGGCATAGACGACGCGGCCGCTCTCGTCGGTGACCGCGATTCCCTCCAAGGCGTCGTCGAGCACGCGCCTGAAGGCCGGATTGCCCTCGCTGCCGCCGGCGACCCGCAGAATCCCCGCCGCCGCCGCGAACAGCGAAAACACCCCGACCATGCCGAGCACGGCAAGGAGAGCGAGCACGTAGGGCTCGGCCTGGCTGCGGCCGAGAAACATGAGGGCGGAGGCCGCGCCGATCAGTCCGATCGCGACCAGGAGAACGAGCTGAATGCTCCCGCGCCGTTCGCCCGGAAGCGCATCCAAACCAGGTCCCTTATCCAGCTCCTGCGTCGTCATCGGCCCTCGGTCTTGCCGCGCGCGGACGCCGCGAATCACTCTACAGCCAAATTTCATCTACCAAGATGCGCGGCCCGCGTCTTGTATCAACGCGAGCCGGGCCGGATCCGGACGCGACGAGCCGACCTCCGCGCGACCGCGCGGCCGCTGCGGGAACGGGTTCGAAGTTCGGTTCGCGGCCGATGGCGGATCGCGTGCGACGCGGGCGGCGCCGAGCCGACGCCCCATTTCGGCTGTGGCGTGTTGCTTCAAAGCGGATGGGGTGAGAGGCCGCCGCGCTCGCAAGCGCAACGGACCTCTCACCCTTCGCCCGCCACGTCTCCCCGCGTAACCACCATCAGGTCGACATCCAAGGGCCCTTCGATGCCATGCCTGCGCCGTATGGACTAAAGATTGGAGCGCCGATTGGCCATTCTCGCTCGCCGAGACGGGTGAGCGCTGGTGCATGACGGACGGATATTGCCGGTTCATGGTTAACGCCCGGTAAATTCGGCCGCCATCCCAGCGCCATGAATCCGGCTTTAACTGATGGAGGGGCACAATCAGCGATTTACGGACTGCGGGCGATGCTTCCAT